>JAVBKV010000045.1:0-11911 GCA_031553885.1 Bacteroidales bacterium | reverse complement strand
ATGCTGTATTTTTTAGCGTGATTTCCCCGTTTTTGGCCTCGAAACCCTATTATCGGGGGACAAACAAAGATACACAAAATCCCAACTAATTCATAATGAATCGGTTGGGATTGTCTTTTTTATTGAGCGAATGAGCCTTTTAATTCTTAACTCTTAACTCTTAACTTATTTACTCTCTCGCTCTCAGCACCATAATCCCCGTATTGCTTTTATTGATCACACAATAATCAGCCAATGATTCAGGATTAACAATTACCTTCTTGGCTTTCGTGGAAGCGTGGATAAAGGTCAACTCTCCTTTCTTCCAGTAAGCGATTCCGAGGTGGGAAATATCCAGTCCGGGAAGAGAAGTTGTAAAGCAGATGATATCCCCGTTCTTAATAGCAGCCTGTTTCTCCCGGATTTCCTGTTTGGGAATATAACTGTAGTAATGCCGGGTATTAATCTGTTCTTCGATTTTCCGGATGGCAGCGACTTCTTCCGGATGATTTTTCAAAGCCGGATAAGCATCCGGATGAGTCGACATAAAGGAAACTTTTACCGAAAGCCGCTTGCCTCCCAAGGCATGAGTCACATCTTCCAATACATTTTTACGAACATTATCACTGATCCAATCGCTCGTGTAATGGAGCCGGGAGGTATAACCATTCACAATTCCGTCCCGGTAACGGATCTGTTTCAGTTCCCGGCAAAAGAGATCGAAATCAGGAACCGGATATTGGAACGAACGACTCAATGCCATGCAATTCTCTACCAGTGTAAGGCAATCCAGTTCCCTCAGGTTGACCACCAACTGTTCTTCGTCATTGATTTCCAGGGAAGAGGCAACATAAGGTGCCTTCAACAAATAAAATGCCGCCTGGATGATCCGTTCCGGTTGAGAAAGCGGCCTCAGGCTGTCCTGCTGCAAAAAATTAGTTACAAGCTGTTCATCCCGCGGCAAGTCCGTACTTGTCTGGGAATAAACAGTCCCTTTAATCAGGACTATTAAAATAATGAATAGTTTAAACCTCAACTTCATTGGAAGCTTTCTTCATGAAATAATCATTCAATTCCGCTACCGCAGCCATATTCGTATTATCCAGATTCTTAATAACAACTCCACTTTCCAGCAATACCACCCGGTTACAGATATCCGTTGTGTAATTCAGATTGTGACTGGAGATCAGCACTGTTGTATTCAATTCACGGTTCATTTTCTGAATCATATCCCGGATTTCTATCTGGGAAGAAGGATCCAAAAAATTGAACGGCTCATCCAGAATCAAAACCTGAGGCTGAACCATCATCGCAGAAATAATTCCCAGTTTCTGTTTATTCCCTGCTGAAAAATTACGGATGTATTTCTTCTGTCCCATAATTTCATTGTTCATGAAACGGGTAAACGGAGCAATACGTTCATCCACCTGTTGTTTCGTCATCTTATAAGCCTCTCCCACAAAATACAGGTATTCCTCAGGAGTAAGGTATTCGATCAGAAAACGATTATCAATAAATGAACCTGTATATGCCTTCCAATCCTCGCTCTTACTGACCTCCACACCATTACTCAACACATAACCGTGATCCGCTTTCAGCAAATCCAGTATGAGCCGGAACAGCGTCGTTTTCCCGGCTCCATTGTTTCCTACCAATCCCAATAGAGTTCCTGCTCCAATTGTCAATTCAGGAATATTAATAGCGGTCTTCTGGCCAAATCTCTTCACCAACTCTCTAACTTCTATATCCATCGTCTGTATTAATTTTTAATTCTTAATTCTTAGCTCTTAATTACTCCTAAATCCTTCCATGTTTTTATACTTCCTTACCACGAACCGTTTATAAGTCCAACTCAGCCAACGATTGGTCATTAAAGTAAATGTCAGGCCGATTATCAACATCACATAACAGGCAACCGTAATTGAAAAAACGGCTCCGATAATAGCAATCAGAATAACCGGAACAAACATAACCGCCATGGTAATCATTAACATACTCGGAGATGTACCTTTCCAGTTGAACATACCACCATCGAACAAGTCGAGCGGACTCTTATTATACACGGCATTCTGAAATAAAAAACCGAAAATAGGCCCGATTGTGAAAAAGAAAACTGAAACGACCAGTAGTAAACTGATTTTCCCGTGATAGACTGGAACCAGCAACGACAAAGCAACCAGAAATGCAAAAGAAGAATAAAACAAATATTTCGCACGTAGCAGGTTAAACATGGAATGGTTCCGGGCCATCAGTCCGTCGAAAGAAGAGGATTCGGTCATAAAGAGGTATTGTCCCATGATCAGTCCCATACCTCCGATCATGAATATGAGCCAGAATATAGAAATAAATGGACTCCCCTGAAACAGTTCTCCGTGAGCATATAGCTGAAAAAAACCGAAAATAAGAATATAAGCCAATGCAAACAATTGCGCCCGGATCCGCTTCGAACGGGAAATCATTTTAATTTCCATGTTGATGAATTCTCCGACTTCTCCCAAACGATCCAGGAAAGAAAGATTCGAGAACGTAAGTACACTTTCCGATTTTTCACCCTGCATTTCCCTGTAGACTTCCGAGCGCATCTGCATCCGGTTGACGATCCACAAGACTACGATACCGGCTATCAAACCCAACCAAACCAACGGGTTATAATTCAACACCCACTCCCCTATCCGTTGCGTATAATCTCCAAAAGAGAAATCCAGGCCAAAAGCAGCCAGTAAAATAACAGCAATAACGAGAATCGGAAGCAGAATAAACCAAACACTGCGTTTGAACAGGTTGTCGGCAATCCGGACCAGAAAACTGTTTCCGACACACAACAAATAAAAGAAAATCAGGTATAAAAATGCCGCTCCGACTCCAAAAAACGGAGGAACCGATTTGAGAGTAAACGGAACAACCAGGAAAAGCATATACAGGTTCCAGATATTCGAAAACTCTTTGACCAACAGAAAATCAAACAAGCGATTCCGTCTGATCGGTATTGTCAGATACGGAGCGATCTGCATGGATTGGCTTTTTTTCAACATAAATTTAATGACGAAATCAGCCATAAAAATATAAATCCAGAAAGAATTGAAACAATCGATTGCCCGCTCAAAGTTTCCGATCTCCAGGCAAAGTTTATCCAGAAAAAAACCAAAAGCCAGCAGTTCCAGCCCTAAAAATCCAAACATGATAAACATGAAAATCCTCACCCCGAGGTTCCGTTCAAACATCGGATGTCGACGGAAAGCCTTCCATTGGTGCTGACGCAAGTTCTTTTGTATATCCATAAATGTACTTTATTATTTAGAAAATTTTATTTTTTCATTCCCTGAAATAAATCCGCTTGACCCTTGGAGAAATGGAAGTCAGTATCTCATACGGGATCGTACCTAACTTCTCCGCCATTTCCCGGATCGTTATTTCCTTTCCGAAGATAATGGCTTCATCACTCTCTCCTGCTACAATATCCGTAACATCAATCATGCAGATATCCATGCAAATATTTCCTACGGTCGGGCATAAGTGTCCGTTGATCAGGACGCATGCATTTCCGTTCCCCAAACGCCGGTCGAAACCGTCGGCATACCCGATCGGCAAACAGGCAATCCGGGAATCACGCTCCAGCACTCCGGATCGGTTGTACCCGACTGTCTCTCCTTTTTTCACTTCCCGGATCTGTAAAATACGGGTTTTAAGCGTGGCAACGGGCTGCAGATTTTTTTCATCCACCACAGAAATACCATACAAACCAATACCCAGGCGAACCATATCCATCTGCTCCTCCGGAAACCGCTCTATCCCTGCCGAATTCAGAATATGCCTCATGAAAGGATATCCGATCCGCTGCTCAATTTCATCTGATTCCTGCCGGAAAAGAGTTGTCTGTTTATGTGTGTAATCATCGAATTTTATGGAATCACTTCCGGCCAGGTGGGAAAAGACCGATTTAACCACAATGCCTTGCTGATTATCGATTTTATCAGAAAGGACTGGAATGTCCTTGACATCGAACCCCAAACGATTCATACCTGTATCCAACTTGATATGAACGGGATAGTGCATTATTCCTCGACGTCCCGTTTCCCGGATAATAGCATCGAGCATGCTCTGATTATAAATCTCCGGTTCCAGTCCATATTCAAAAAGCGTATTGAATGCATGTTCTTCCGGATTCATGACCATAATGGGCATGGTAATTCCTTCCCGTCTGAGCTCAGCTCCTTCATCGGCAAGGGCAACAGCCAGGTAATCCGCTCCCCGGTCCTGCAAAGTCTTCGCCAGCTCGTAAGAACCGACGCCGTAGCCAAAGGCTTTTACCATACAGATAATTTTGGCAGACGGCTTTAACTTCGAGCGGAAATATTTCAGGTTGTATACCACTGCATCCAGGTCTACCTCCAGCACCGTCTGATGCACTTTTTCCTCCAATTGCTCTGAAATCCGTTCAAAACGGGAACTCCGGGATCCTTTAATCAGGATAATGGAGTCTTTGAGTGTCCGGAACCTCCCGGAATTTAAAAAGCTTTCGGTTGTCGGATAGAATTCTTTTTCCATACCGAACAAACCCGAATGAGACATCAGGTTGGGACCTATGCCGATAATATGCTGTACCTGTTTCTGCGTCACCAACTCAGCCACCTTACGGTAAAAAGCAGCCGGAACCATACCCGATTGAAGAATATCGGAAAGAATCAATACCGGCTTCAACTGGTTATCCATCGAGCGCCTGGACATAAAATCCAACGCGATCGACAACGAGTTGATATCCGAGTTATAGGTATCGTTAATCAGTATGTTGTGCTGAATACCTTTCCTCACATCGAGGCGCATGGCGACCGGATCCAATCGCTCAAACCGGGCAGAAAGGCCCTTGATTTCCGGACAGAGGAATAAAATCAACGTCAGGCACTGGATCGCATTTTCTATGGAAGCCTCATCGGTAAACGGAATAATAATCCGATCTTCCACACCGGAAAATACAAATCCAATCCGGGTACGATCGATTTCTTTTTCCACCTGAGTAATAAACAGTGAAGCTTTCCTGTTTTTCCGGGACCATGAAAAAGTCCGTTCCGACAAGCCGGCCTGTTCGATGCAATAGTGAACCAGGCTTTGATCTGCATTATAAATCAGGGCATCTGCACGAGTAAACAGTTTCAGCTTTTCCAGACACTTTTCTTCCTGAGAATAGAAATTTTCCTGATGTGCTTCTCCGATATTGGTAAAAATACCCAATGTAGGAGCGACGATAGGCTCTAAACGATCCATTTCTCCCGGCAACGAAATCCCTGCTTCGAAGATTCCCAATTCGGTCTGTTCGTTCAGTTGCCAGACCGAAAGCGGAACTCCCGTCTGTGAATTATAACTCCGGGGGGAGCGCACGATGTCGTATTCTTCATGTAACAATTGATACAACCATTCCTTGACAATGGTCTTTCCGTTACTACCCGTTATCCCGATAATAGGAATAGGAAAGCGTTTCCGGTGGAATGCCGCCAGTTGTTGTAAAGCGGCCAGCGTGTCCTTCACCCAGAGGCAATTTGCATCAGGCAGGGCATCCATTCCCGGGAAAGGATGCTGAACAACAAAGTTCCGCACTCCCCGCTCATATAAATCACGGATGTATTTGTGTCCGTCGTTATGCTCGGTCACCAAAGCAAAGAATAATGTTTCCGCCGGTTCGGATAACGAACGGCTATCGGTCAGCAATACCTGAATATCACTATTCTTTAACAGATTAGTATTTTCTGAAATAACGGCCGCTATTTCTTGTATGGAATATTTCATTCGGTCTCCGATTGCGTTTTGTTATTTTGTTCAACCGGAGATTCTTCCAGCGCCTCAGTTACCAGGGTTTCAGGATCTTCACCCTCAAAATCACCATCCTCACTTATCTCGTCGAGTTGGTAATCCTCCTTTCTTTCCGGAATATCCTGAACTTTAGCCATTACTTTCCTGACTAAATAAATCAAAACAATAATTCCGATGCCATAAAACAACTGTTTCATCTTTCTTTTTTATAGAAAGACAAAAATAATGTTTTTATGCATTACAAACGTAATTATTGCAGGAGTTTTTTCATTTCCGGTCAGAACTCGTTTTTCAGGGAATCCACCCATTTCCGGATCCGGGGTTCGTTCAACTCCGGCTGATTTTCAAAATCGAGGACCAGCCCCTGGAAAAAACCGTCTTTCAATGCCCGGGATGCAGTAAACACATATCCTTCTGTAGCCGTTTTTCCGACGATAACAGCTCCATTCGATTCGAACATTTCTGCCAGAACTCCAATACCATCTGCAAAATTATCAGGATAGGCCACCTGATCTCCCAATCCGAAAATAGCGACTTTTTTATTTTTCAGCTTCAATGTTTCCAGTTCCGGCAACAATTCGTCCCAATAAGTCGGCAATTCTCCGTCGAACCAGGTCGAAGCACCAACGATCAGGAGATCATAGTGTTTGAAATCGTCCTGTCCGGCTTTTTCAATCGGAACCACACTTATTTCCGTATCTCCGAATGCCTCCCGGATCGCTTCCGCGGCCTGAGTTGTTTTTTTAGTCTCCGTTCCGTAAAATAAACCTATCTTTTTCATTTCTTCATCAATAATTTAAGAGTTCCTTCATTGCCGTATAAATACCTGCCACTCCGGGCAATATGGCCCGTTCCAGATTCGGATGAAATCCAACGGGAGTGAAGATGGAACCTACCCGCCGGATGGGAGCATCCAGGTAGCGGAACATCTCCGTTCCTATTTCGGCAGCCAGTTCCGCTCCAAATCCGGAGAACACCTTATCTTCATGTACGACCAGCACCTTGGCCGTTTTCTTTACAGATGCAAAAATTGCCTCTCTGTCCAGGGGTATTAACGAACGGATATCGATCACTTCAACGCTTTCTCCGGTTTCCCGGAAAATACGCTCTGCCGCCTCTAAGCAAAGGTGAGTCGTATTACCGTAAGTGATTACGCTCAGATCAGTTCCCTCACGCCGGATACGCGCTTTCCCGAAAGGAACTTCAAAATCATCCGGAACTACCGTCGAGGCGCTGACTGCATTGTACAAACCTTTGGGTTCCAGAAACAGGGTAAATCCCCGTGAACGTAAGCTGGTACGCAACAATCCGGCCGCATCGTCGGCAAAAGAAGGATAAACGATTCTTCCTCCCGGCAAAGTGGACAAAGCCCCTTCAAGTGTTTGGGAATGGTACAATCCGCCGCCGATGTATCCTCCGGAAGCGAGCCGGAGCGTTACATTAGGTGTGAATTTTCCATTGCTCCGCCAGTATTCATGGGTACATTCCACGTATTGCTCGACAGCCGGCCAGAAATAGTCGGCAAATTCGGCGCCTTCGATCACAATCCGGATTTTCTCATCGAAACGGCTCATACCATTGGCTGTCCCGACAATAAAATCTTCCGCAATGGGTGCATTGAATACCCGTTTTTCCCCGAATTCCTGTTGCAGGCCTTTAGTAACATTGAAAACACCTCCTTTTTCTTTGTTGGCCACATCCTGTCCCCAGAGAAACGTATCGGGATTACGGCGAAATTCCGCTTTGAGGGTTTCATTCAAAGCAGTTACCAGGTTTTTCTTTTCTCCTTCCTGATGATGAATTCCATCCGGATAAGTTTTCGGAAGATAAGGCTCCGGCAAAACATAATCCAACACCGTAGCCGGATCAGGATCAGGAGCCGTCATGGCCTTTTTATTGGCCTGGCTCAGATCCGCTTTGACCTTTGCCTCTGTTTCCATGAGTTCGTTTTCTGTAAAACGATTGTAACGCAATAACATCCGCCTGAATTTGTACAACGGATCCGCCGCCCTGACGTAAGCAAGTTCTTCATCGTCCCTGTACAAGGTTTGTTTGTCCGAATTGGAATGTGAGCCGATCCGTACACAATTAGCCTGAACAATCACCGGATTATGCGTAGAAACAGCATACTCCCTGGCTTCTGCCATGGCATTCATGGAATCGAAAACATCCTTTCCATTGCAATGAATGATTTTCAGGTTTTTGAACCCGGAAAAATTATCGGCTACTTTCCGGTTAGCGGTTTGCTCCCGTTTAGGAACCGATATCCCGTAACCATTGTCCTGAATCACAAAAATAACCGGTAACCGTTCGGTGCTGGCACCATTGATCGCTTCGTAAACAAATCCTTCGGAAGTTGTAGCCTCCCCGTGACAGGTGATTGCAACGCCTTCATGACCATAATACACCATGGCGCGGGCGACTCCCACCGCATGCATGTCCTGCGTACCGGTAGCCGAAGAAACATTGTGGATATTCCATTCTATCTTGGAAAAGTGATTCGACATGTGGCGCCCACCGCTGGTCAGGTCTGTAGCTTTGGAAAGTCCGTTCAGGATAATTTCCTCGGCCGTCAATCCGGCGGAAAGAGCAGTCAGCAAATCCCGGTAATATGGGAACAAGTGATCCTTTCCCTTTTCAAATACCTGGCCTATGGCCAGTTGTATACCGTCATGCCCGGCATACGGTGCATGAAACGACCAACCCAGCGATTGTAACAAATAAGCAGGTGCTTTTTCGTCAATGGCCCGTCCCAGCGTCATCAGGTAAAACCATTGCTGTAACGTATCCTTATCTGTTGTTTTTATATTGTACTTTTTCATAACTATGTTATTCTTTCCAGTTTTCCAAATAATCAGCAATCCGGCGCACAAAAGCACCACCCAACGAACCATCGATGATCCGGTGATCGTACGACAATGATAAATACATTTTATGACGGATTGCAATCACATCACCATCAGGAGTTTCCAGTACGGCTGGTTTCTTCTCAATGTGTCCAACTCCGAGAATGGCAACTTCGGGTTGATTAATAATCGGGGTTCCGATAATATTCTTAAACGTACCAAAATTCGTAATCGTGAATGTTCCTCCCTGAATATCATCCGGCGACAGGCGATTACTCCGTGCTTTGGTTGCCAATGAATCCACGGCCAAAGCCAGTCCTTTCACATTCAGCTGATTGGCATTTTTGATCACGGGTACAATCA
Organism: Bacteroidales bacterium; assembly: GCA_031553885.1. Lineage (GTDB taxonomy): Bacteria > Bacteroidota > Bacteroidia > Bacteroidales > Azobacteroidaceae > JAVBKV01. The sequence goes on along the minus strand of JAVBKV010000045.1, from coordinate 2,921 downwards.
GATTTCCGTTATCCATTGCTACAGCCACCCCTACATTGACATGCTTTTTCAACAAAATCTGATAGCCATTCACTGAAGCATTGACCATCGGAAAATCAACCAAAGCCTTAGCCGTAGCCTCGACGATCGGAGCCATGAACGTCAACCGGACACCTTCTCTCCGGAAAAAATCATCCTTGACCCGTTCGCGCCAACGGACCAGATTAGTCACATCGGCTTCTACGATGGTAGTCACATGCGGCGATGTTTTTTTGGATAACACCATGTGATCGGCAATCAGGCGGCGTACATAATCCATTTCCCGGATTTCGACTCCATCTTCATGGCCGGAAACAGTCTCAACAACCGGTGAAGAAATCTTTTGTTCAGTCTTCTTCTGTTGTACCTGTTCAGAAGAAACTTCAACAGTTTTGTGTGAAACTCCGGCTACCGGCATCTCTTTTTTATTTTTTTGCCCGATGTAACGTTCTATATCTTTTTTACTTAAACGTCCTTCGTATCCGGTACCCGGAATCGAAGCCAGTTCCTCCTGCGGCAGACCGGCTTCGGCAGCCAGTCTCAGCACGACAGGAGAATACCAGCGTTCTTCTCTGTTTTCATTCAATACAGGTGTATCCGTTACCGGAATCACCTCATCCTCTTCGTTTTTTTCACTTTCACGTTCTCTTGCTTCGTTATCTGTATGTATTTCGGTTACGATATTTTCTCCTGCTAAATCTACAATGGCGACAACCACACCTACCGGCACGACAGCTCCCTCCTGGAAAAGAATTTCGACAATCGTCCCCTCTACCGGAGATGGGATTTCGGCACTGACCTTAGCTGTACTCACTTCAAACAGGACATCATCCTCTTTCACCCGGTCGCCGGGCTTCACATTCCATTGGATAATAGTCCCTTCTGTTATACTTTCGCCCAACTTAGGCATTTTTATTTCAAATCGTTCCATATTATTTAGACATAATTTAAATAATTCTTTTAACACTACAACAAGTTAAATTCAAGAATGTTGTATAATTTTTTTTAAGAAAAGATTTTTCCGGAAAATTTCCATTCCGGAGTGATGTATTTTTGATTACGTAATGTACAAATGTTTTCGAGGTCTGTATCGGAGAAAGAATAGCTCCGGTTATCCGGATCTGAAGAAAGAAAATAATCCATCATCCGGGTCCTGAATCCATCGACAGACAACGATTGTGGCATGTATTCGTTCACATTTGTGACCCTGCTTTTTACGGACGAAACGTATTTTCCGTTACCTGCCGGAAGGTTTCCCTGAAGCGAAGCATACAGATCATCCAGCCGGGAAGAATACAACAAAGTACCATGGTGAAGGATCCTGTTTTTATAGATGCATTGCGCACTTCCTGAAATTTTCAGTCCGTCGATTAACAGATTATTCCGCTCATCCAATCCGACAGGAACTCCTAAGCCGGACAAAAAAGAAGTCACCCTGCGGGAAAACCGATCCGGCTTCCCGGACTCATTACTTTCGATAAATGTAAAATTCAAATTGCCCAGGTCCTGATAAACCGCTCCTCCTCCACTCGACCGGCGGGCAAAAAGAATCTGTTTTTTATTCAGGAATTTAAAATCAGCTTCTGAAGAAGGATATTGGTATTTACCGATGACCACAGCCGGATCGCTTTGCCAAAGCATAAAGATGGATTCCGGAGATTTTTTCAGTAAAAATTCCTCCGCAGCCAGGTTGAAATAAATATCCGTAAACCGGTTATCGATACACAACATATTAAATATAAAATTCTATTTAAATGAATAGACAAAACTTATACTTTATAAATTTTGCTTATATATAATAAATTCTACTATTTATTAAACAAATAAGCGTTAAATTTGTTGTTTGAGTATAGATTCACTAAAAAACGAGACAAGACAATGATGAAAACATTTTTTTTGAGTTTATTCTCAATCTTATCAATAACATCAAATAACGATACAATCATGAAATTTGAATTACCGAAGTTGCCTTATGCAACGAATGCGTTAGAGCCTGTAATCAGTCAACAAACTGTGGAATTACACCATGGTAAGCATGTTCAGACTTATGTAAATAACTTAAATAATCTGATTCCCGGAACTCCGTTTGAAAATGCAACGTTAGAAGAAATCGTAAAAAAAGCAGACGGTCCCATCTTCAATAACGGAGCTCAGGTCTGGAATCACGAATTTTATTTCAACACCTTTTCACCTAAAGGAGGAGGTGCTCCTACCGGTCCTCTTGCTGAAGCAATTAAAACCGCGTTCGGCGATTTTGAAAATTTCAAAAAAGAATTCGGAGCAGCTTCTGTTTCTATTTTCGGATCCGGCTGGTCCTGGCTGGTTAAAGATTCTTCCGGCAAACTGAGCGTTGTTAAAGAAAGTAATGCCGGCAATCCATTGCGTAACGGTTTTACTCCTTTGCTGGCTTTCGACGTATGGGAACATTCCTATTACCTGGATTATCAAAACAGAAGAGCCGACCACGTAAATGCTCTTTGGAACATCATCGACTGGAACGTAGTTGCAGCGAGATATAGCAAGTAAATCATTTTCAAATAATCAAAAAAAGCTGTCTCTGCTAATTGCAAGAGACAGCTTTTTTTATGCTTTTGTCTCGTCCTGAAATATCGTTACATAAAAAAAGTAACATCATGGAAGGATTTAAGGGCGAGTATGTTAAGCGTACTCAAAAGGACTATCCGATGTCCTTTAAGTTAAGTGTTGTTCAAGAAGTTGAGCGAGGGGAACTGAGTATTGGTAGCGCAAAGCGTAAATATGGAATTCAGGGAGATCGCACGATTACTACATGGTTGAGAAAATATGGTACCTTTGACTGGGAAAATCAAACACCCAGTAATATGCCAAAATGTAAAGATCAACAGATACTTGAATTGGAGCAGAAAATAAAGCTTTTAGAGAAA
>JAVBKV010000009.1:0-44971 GCA_031553885.1 Bacteroidales bacterium | reverse complement strand
GTCGGGGTTCCACCTCTTCCCATTCCGAACAGAGAAGTTAAGCCCGATTGCGCCGATGGTACTGCGAAAGCAAAGTGGGAGAGTAGGTAGCTGCCGTTTTTAAGAAGATCCCCTCAGAAGTAATGCTCTGAGGGGATTTTTGTGTTATTGAAGGTAGCCATCGGTTAGAGTTCTCTTGTGAATCAATTTTTCTTATTACATTTGTAAATTGTATTGAATTTGGTATGAGAAATGTCTTTGTTTTAATATTATTATGGATTTTATCTGTTTGCTTGCAAGCGCAGACTTTATCCGGAAGTGTCTATGATAGTTCTACCAAACAACCGATTAATAAAGTGTCTGTTTTCCTGGATGGAACATTGATTCAGACAGTGACCGATGAAAAAGGGAGATTTGAATTGTCGGTGGATAAAGAAATCAATACGAGTTTGGTTTTGTATCATGTTTCATATTATCCTGTAAAAATATCCAATCCATTTAATGAAAACCTGAACGGGATAAGCATGAAGGAAAGGGTGTATATATTAAATGAAGTAGTGGTAGAAGCAGAACAATTTACCCGTGCTCAGAAAATGGATGTGTTCAGGAAGCAGTTTTTAGGTGAAACCAAAGCCGGAAAGTCCTGCCGGATAGTGAATGAAGATGATATTGAATTAGTGTATGACCTAAATTTAAAAAGACTTTCAGCTTCTTCGGAGAGGCCTTTGATTATATTGAATAATTACCTGAAGTACAGAATTCTGTTTTCATTGGATGAGTTTTGGGTACAATATTCGATGGAAAAGACATTGGAACAAGACTACATAAGACAATCATTGTTTGCCGGAACTTCATTATTTATTGATTTGGATTCTACATCGGCTCAAATAAAAAAGAGAAGGGATGATATTTATAAGCATACGTATCCGTATTTTTTCAGAAATTTTGCTAATCATACCCTGGATCAAACTGGCTACTTAGTTTTCAATAATAATTTTCCGGTAGATCCATCTTCCTTTTTTACTATAAAAGATACTCTTTCTCTAAAACAAGTTCAGTTGATTCCGGATACGGATATCTGTAAAAAACAGTTAGGAAGTCCGGATGCATTCGGAATTATTGATCTATTGTATAATAAAAAAATAAGGTCGGCCATTTACTTTTATACGGAGTCTTTCATGGTCGATTCTTATGGAAATATAAATAACCTGGATAAAGTGATTTTTTCAGGAGCTCTTGGGAAAAATAGGGCAGGAGATATTTTGCCTTTAAATTATGAATTAAGCCCTTAAATTATCCATCTTGATTATCTTTGCAAGTACATAAGAATATAACCTAATAAATAAATGATATCTATTCCATGAGAAAATTAATTATTCTGCTTTCATTTCTTTTCTTTTTTATATGTATGCCCAAGGCTCAACATCAAAAATCTGATTTTAAAATTGGAAATAAAACATTTTTGTTGAATGATAAACCATTTGTAATTAAGGCGGCAGAGATGCACTATCCCCGGATTCCCCGGGCATATTGGGAACACCGGATTCAGATGTGTAAAGCCCTTGGAATGAATACCATTTGTTTATATGTTTTCTGGAATATTCATGAACCGGAAGAAGGTAAATTCAATTTCACAGGAAACAACGATGTTGCAGAATTCTGTAAGCTGGCACAAAAACACGGAATGTATGTGATTGTGCGTCCGGGACCTTATGTTTGCGCAGAGTGGGAAATGGGCGGATTACCCTGGTGGTTGCTTAAGAAGAAAGATATTGCGTTGCGTACTCAGGATCCCTATTTTATGGAAAGGGTCCGTGTATTTATGTCGGAAGTGGGAAAGCGATTGAGTAGTATGCAATTAGCCAATGGTGGAAATATAATCATGGTACAGGTTGAAAATGAGTACGGCGCTTATGGTACTAATAAACCTTATGTGGCTGAAATCCGGGATATTGTAAGAAGTTCAGGTTTTGATAAAGCTCCTTTGTTTCAGTGTGACTGGAGCTCTAATTTTGAAAATAATGCATTGGATGATTTGCTGTGGACTATTAATTTTGGTACAGGAGCTAATATCGAATGGCAATTCAAGCGTCTGAAAGAGCTACGTCCGGAAACTCCTTTGATGTGCAGTGAATTCTGGTCGGGATGGTTTGACCATTGGGGAGCCAAACATGAAACCCGTAGCGCGGATGAGTTAGTTTCCGGAATGAAAGAAATGTTGGATAGAAATATATCGTTCAGCTTGTATATGACTCACGGAGGAACCAGTTTCGGACATTGGGCCGGTTCTAATTTTCCCGGATACGTTCCTGATTGTACCTCTTATGACTACGATGCTCCGATCAATGAATCGGGTAGAGTAACTCCCAAATATTTCAAGGTAAGAGCATTGCTGGAAAATTATTTGCCGGCAGGAGATCGTTTACCGGTAGTTCCGGATTCAATTCCGACAATTAGTATTCCTGCAATTACATTTAAGGACGTGGCTTCGGTTTTTGAAAATTTACCGGCACCGAAAGTAAGCGAAAATATTCAGTCGATGGAATTTTTTGATCAGGGCTGGGGGAGTGTTTTGTATCGGACTACATTAAAAAAATCAGATACTCAGCAATACCTTAAAGTGACTGAGGCGCATGATTGGGCACAGGTTTTTGTTAATGGGAAAAAAATAGGAACCTTGAATCGTCTGAAAGGAGATAGGTCTATACCCTTGCCTCCGGTAAAAGAAGGTGATGTGCTGGATATTTTTGTTGAAGCCATGGGCAGGAGAAATTTTGGAGCAGGCGTACTCGATTACAAGGGAATTACTGAAAAGGTAGAAATTATTAACGAACAAGGTGTAACCGAATTGAAGAATTGGAAAGTGTATAGTTTTCCTGTTGATTATTCATTTGCTCAGAATAAAAAATACGGAAAGATGACTGCAACATCTCAGGGGCCGGCTTATTACCGCGCTTTCTTCAACCTGGATAAAACCGGGGATACGTTTTTGGATATGAGCAGTTGGAAGAAGGGAATGGTGTATGTGAACGGATATAATATCGGCCGTTTCTGGGAAATAGGCCCTCAACAAACGTTGTATATGCCCGGGTGCTGGCTAAAGAAAGGTAAAAATGAGATTATCGTACTGGATCTGGCTGGTTCGGAAGTCCCGGAAATCACCGGGCTTCGCCAACCTATTCTGGATGTATTGAAAAGCAGTGGTGCCTATAAATCCCGGGGGCAAAGCGAGACCCTGGATCTATCCGGTGAAAAAGAGGTTTATTCGGGAAGTTTCAAACCCGGCAACGGATGGCAAAAAATAGATTTCGGCAAATCATACGAAACTCGTTATTTTTGCTTGGAAGCATTGAATTCTCAGGCAAATGATGATTTTGCATCGATCGCAGAACTGGAAATTCTAGGCGCTGATGGAAAACCTTTATCCCGCCAGCATTGGAAAGTCAGATATGCCGATAGTGAAGAAGTAGACGATGCCAATAATATTGCCGGTAATGTATTTGATTTGCAGGAGTCTACGATTTGGCATACGTCTTATTCGGTTCAGAAAGATAAGTATCCGCATCAGATTGTGATTGATCTGGGAGATACAAAACAGGTGACAGGTTTCTCCTATTTACCCAGGCTGGAAGCAAACAAACCGGGTATGATAAAGGATTACAGGATTTTTGTTAAGAAAACTCCATTCAAGTTTTAATTTTGAATATCTATTAATAATACCCTTATGAGAACCATCGTTTTTTCTGTTTTTATTTTTTTTCAGTCAACGGGATTGTTTGCTGTGTCTGCCAATAACCTTTATCTTCCGGAATCTGGAGAAGGCATTGTTGATGCTTTTCATCCCGGAGAGCCTTGGTTGGACGATAAAGGAGTCCATATCAATGCGCATGGAGGAGGAATCCTGTATAAAGATGGAATGTATTACTGGTTTGGAGAACACAAGGGGGAACGCTCGAATGCAGCTTTGGTTGGTGTAACCTGTTATTCTTCCCGTGATTTATACAATTGGAAAAATGAAGGAATAGCTCTTTCCGTAGTTACAGATGATACGACAAGTGAGATTATGAAAGGTTGTATTATTGAACGTCCGAAGGTTATTTTTAATAAGAAAACAGGCTGCTATGTGATGTATTTTCACCTGGAACTGAAAGGGAAAGGATATGCTGCTGCCCGTGTTGGAATTGCGGTAAGTGATAAAGCAACAGGTCCTTACAAATACCTGAAGTCGTATCGTCCGAATGCCGGTCGATGGCCGGTGAATATGACCGAACAACAACGGAACAGTACAGTTCGACCTGAAAATTTTGAGAAATGGTGGACGGTTGAATGGCGGAGTGCCGTGGAAGACGGCTTGTTTGCTCGTCGTGATTTTTCGGGAGGGCAAATGTCAAGGGATATGACATTGTTTGTAGATGACGATGGGAAAGCCTATCATATCTATTCTTCAGAAGAAAATTTGACCTTAAATATAGCGGAATTATCATCTGATTATTTGAGTTATACTGGGAAATACATCCGCATTTTCCCCGGAGGACATAATGAAGCTCCGTCTATTTTTAAAAAAGACGGAAAATATTTCATGATTACTTCGGGTTGCACAGGCTGGAATCCGAATGCTGCGAGGTTGTTTACTGCGGATCAGATCTGGGGACCCTGGGAGCAACATCCGAATCCTTGTGTGGGAAAAGATGTTGACCTGACGTTTCATACCCAAAGTACATATATCCTGCCGGTTACAGGCAAAAAAAGTGCATTTATTTTTATGGCGGATCGATGGACTCCCCAAAAACCGATCGATGGGAGGTACATTTGGTTACCCATTCGTTTTGAAAATGGACTTCCTGTCCTTAAATGGATGGGAAAGTGGGACTTATCCGTATTTGAACAATTGAATGCAGACTCAAGCTCTCCCCGGGAAATTCCGGGACGAAAATTGGTTTGGAGCGAAGAATTCAATACCGATGGAAAACCGGATACGGCTGTCTGGAGCTATGAAAGAGGTTTTGAACGAAATCAGGAACTACAATGGTATCAGCCGGATAATGCCGTTTGTAAGGATGGGCTACTCCTGATAACAGCTAAAAAAGAGCGGGTGAAAAATCCAGCTTATTTTTCTGAAAGTGATGATTGGAAGAAAAACAGGGAATATGCGGAATATACTTCTTCTTCTATCAAAACGATCAGAAAGAAGTTTTTTCAGTACGGACGTTTTGAGATAAGAGCCAAAATTCCTGTTGCCAAAGGATCCTGGCCTGCAATCTGGACTTTGGGAAATTCCATGCGGTGGCCTTCCTGCGGGGAAATTGATATCATGGAATATTACAGGATCAAAGATGTTCCGCATATACTGGCCAATACGGCATGGGGTACAGATACCCCGAATAATGGACAATGGAATACGGTAACCGTTCCTTTTTCAACATTTACGGAAAGAGATCCTTACTGGGCAGATAAATTCCATGTCTGGCGCATGGATTGGGATGAAGACGCTATCCGGCTATATCTCGACGATGAGCTTCTAAACGAAACATTATTAAAAGATACACAGAATGGGTCTTTAGGAAATTATAAAAACCCGTTCCGTCAACCTCATTATATTTTATTGAACCTGGCTATTGGAGGACAAGGAGGAACACCGGATGACTCTGCTTTCCCTTTAACGTATGAAGTTGATTATGTAAGGGTGTATCAGTGATAGGATATTATAGTTTTTTAACTATTTCCTTGTCCGAAAAGCCGTTATTGACCGGATGTTTTTCTTGAATAAGTATGACGATCTACCTCTTTCTCCTGTTCTTCCTTGTTATATTTATTTACTTTTCCGGTATTGAGGGTTATCGCTAAACTGTCATAAATATCATCTACCAAATCAATGGTTTTAACTCTGAATTTGCCGCTGTAGCGACTCAATTTGTCTTTGTTTTTATTCAACGCATTACTGTCTGTAATCCATTCTTCTGCAATATACTCTTCCGGTTCTTTTTTATTCGGAACGCTGTATTCATAAGAGATGGATCTTAAATTGTACCAACACTTATTACCCTCACAGAAGAGGATCAGTTGATAATTCATGTAAGCGCGGTCCAGACTGAAAGCCTTGGAGGAAAAGATCAGTTCATCATTACCGATGCAAGCAATGTGCATTTTTTCTTTGTCTTCCAATACTACTTTTCGTTTATCGGAATTGTAGTTATTTTCAGCCCAGGATAGTGCTCTTTTATAAATTTCGTCAGCCGATACTCCGGGAATGGATAGTGTATCGGAAAAGATTACTTTTCCATTGATTTCAGGAACACCACCTTTCAGGTATTTGGAATCAATTTGAGCATTTACTCCTTGTGCCAAGGCAAAAAACGTGAATAATATTAAACTGCTGAACAAACATTTACTTTTCATATAATCAATCGTTTATGAGATTATTATTAATTTTCTTGGCAAATATACATTCTTTATCCATATAATAAAAGACATCAATGAAAATAATTACTGCCCATTTTAGCCTTTCAAAAAGAAAAAAAACATATATTTGCAGGCTGAAAAGAGCCAATAGTTAAAATTAATGTCAAAAGTAAAATAAAATTCAAATGCAGAACAAAGGATTTGTAAAAGTTTTCGCAGTATTGTTGACCTTGGTTTGCTTGTTTTATTTGTCGTTTTCGATTGTGACAAACAAGTATTACAAGGAAGCGAAAATACATGCTGCAGGAGACATGGTAAAGGAGAGTCAATACCTTGACTCATTGTCTACAAAAAAAGTATGGCTGGGCTATACCCTGAAAAAATGCCGTACGATGGAATTAAATTTAGGTCTTGACCTGAAAGGAGGTATGAACGTTATTATGGAGATCAACGTTGCAGACGTATTGAGGTCTCTTGCCAATAACAGTACGGATCCGAAATTCAACGAAGCACTTGCTAATGCCCGTGCCCGTCAGGCTAAAAGTCAGAAAGATTATATCTCTCTGTTTGTTGAAGAGTACAAAAAGTTAGATTCGGGTGCCCGGTTATCAGCTCTTTTCAGTACGACTTTGAGAGAAAAAATATCACCTCAAAGCTCAGACGATGAAGTCATTTCTGTATTGAGAAGCGAGCTTAAAAGTACGATTGACAATTCATTCAACGTGCTTCGTACCCGTATCGACCGTTTCGGTGTGGTTGCTCCCAATATCCAGCAGATGGAAACCGACGGACGTATCTCTATCGAGCTTCCGGGTATCAAAGAACCGGAACGGGTAAGAACTCTGTTGCAGGGAAGTGCCAACCTGGAATTCTGGGAAACATTTGAAGAAAGTGAAATCCATAACTCGCTGATTCAGGCTAATGCTATCGTTAAAGATATCTTGGCTGCAGAAAAAGAAAAAGCTCCCGTAGCAGAAGGTCCTGCTGAAAAAACCGTTGCAGGAGAAAAAGCAAAGGAAGTAGCTGAAAATACAACTGCAGTAACAGATTCTGCCAAACAGGCTTCACTGGAAGCTGATTCATTACTTGCCGAGCTTCATGATACTGCTGCCGATGATTCCACTAAAGATCAATCTGTTGAAATGTGGAAGAAAAACTATCCGTTGTTCTCATTGCTTAACATGGATCCTCAACAAGCGATTCAGGGACCCATTGTTGGCCGGGTGAATTACCGGGATACCGCTACGGTTAATGCGTATTTGAATATGCGTCAGGTAAAAGATGTTCTGGATCGCAAGTTAGTATTCAAATGGTCGGTTAAAGGAGTCGGAGAAAAAGAAGATTTTTATGAATTATATGCTCTGAAAGCATCCGTCAGAGGAGGAAAAGCCGCTCTTGAAGGAGATGTGGTTGTTGATGCCAAAGACGATTTCTCACAACATTCGGCCAAGTTTGCGGAAGTTAGTATGACCATGAACTCCGAAGGAGCGAAGAAATGGGCCCGTCTGACGAAAGAAAATATAGGAAAGTGCGTTGCAATCGTGTTGGATAATAATGTATATTCCAGCCCGAGAGTAAATGATGAAATACCGAATGGCCGTTCAAATATTACTGGAAATTTCTCTCCGGAAGAAGCCAAGGACTTGGCTAACGTATTGAAATCCGGTAAAATGTCGGCTCCGGCTCGTATTATCCAAGAAGATGTTGTAGGTCCTTCATTGGGTCAGGAAGCAATTAACGAAGGATTTATTTCTTTCCTTTGTGCTTTGCTTCTTCTGATGGTTTACCTGATGGTCATGTACGGTTTCAAACCGGGTATCATTGCTAACGGAGCATTATTGCTTAACCTGTTTTTTACCATGGGTGTTTTGGCATCGTTCCATGCGGTGTTGACTCTCTCCGGTATTGCGGGTATCGTTCTTGCCCTGGCTATTGCGGTGGATGCGAACGTGCTCATCTACGAACGTATTAAAGAAGAATTACGTGGAGGTAAAGCGATCAAGAAAGCAGTGGAAGAGGGGTATAAGAAAGCATTCTCCGCTATCTTCGACTCGAACCTGACTTCGATTCTAACAGGGGTTATCCTGTGGTATTTTGGAACTGGTCCGATCCGAGGATTTGCTACTACATTGATTATCGGTATTATTATTTCGTTCTTTACGGCTGTGTTCCTGACCCGTCTGACTTATGAGACGTTTATGGATAAAGGTAAATTGTTGAACCTGACTTTCACTACGAATTGGACAAAGAATTTCCTGGTCAATCCGACTTTCAATTTCCTGAAACAAAATAAAAAAGCATACACCATATCTGCGGTTATTACATTGATCTGCTTGTCTGCTTTAATTTTCAGAGGTTTGAATCAGGGTATTGACTTTACAGGTGGACGTAACTATGTAGTTCGCTTCGAGCAAGACATTAATACTGTGCAGGCTCAGGAAATGCTGAATCCGTTGTTCCCGGAACATGTTCCCAGTGTTATCACGATCGGAACTCCGAATCAGGTACGTATTTCTACTAACTATAAGATTACGGATGCGTCGGAAGGAATAGACGAGGAAATAACGACTAAATTGTATGAAGGTTTAAAACCGTTATTGAAAGAAGGAACTACTTATGAGCAGTTTACTCAGGATTATATCATGAGTTCTCAGAAAGTAGGGCCGAGTATTGCTGATGACATCAAAAAAGGTGCATTCTGGGCGGTTACATTTGCCATCCTGGGTATCGGATTATATATCCTGTTGCGTTTCAGGGATCTTTCATATAGTGTGGGTACTGTGGTTGCATTGATTGCCGGTGATGCTATTTTCATTCTCGGTATGTATGCGATTCTCTGGGGATTTGTTCCTTTCTCACTGGAAGTTGACCAGACATTTATCGGTGCGGTGTTGACAGCCCTTGGATATTCGGTGAACGATAAAGTGGTTATTTTCGACCGCGTTCGTGAGTATACTCATCTTTATCCGAAACGGGATAAATATTCTCTGTTCAACGAAGCTCTTAACTCTACCTTGGACAGGACATTCAATACGAGTGTCAGTACCCTGTTGGTGTTGATCGTTATCTTTATCTTTGCCGGTGATGCTATTCGTAGTTTCTCTTTTGCAATGATTCTGGGTACTATCGGAGGTACATTGTCATCCTTGTTCGTGGCAGCTCCGATCGCTTATGAAATTCAACATAGAAAACAATTGAAACTGGAAAACAAGTCGTAAGTCGTTGTTCATTCTTATATAAAAGCCTCAATCGATTTTTTCGGTTGAGGTTTTTTATTCGATTTGAACAGCTTGCATTTTTGTTGTAATTTTGGGAAAAATAAGTTTTTGAAATCCAATGAATCGAACAGAATGGAAATACTGGATACTGGCTGCACGTCCGAAAACACTTGCAGCATCAGTAATGCCTGTACTGCTGGGCTGTGCATTGACTGTCCGGGATGGAAAATTCAGATGGATTCCGGCCATGATTTGTCTTGCTTTTGCGGTAATTGCTCAGGTCGTATCCAATTACCTGAATGATTATTTTGATTTTACCAAAGGCTCCGACCGGAGTGACCGGCTGGGACCTGACCGTGCGGTAGCCAGCGGCTGGATTAAGCCTGAACGGATGCTGAACGTATCAATCGTGTTGATCGCCTTTGCCTGTTTGTTGGGTTGTGTTCTTATGTTCTATAGCGGTTGGCAGTTGATAGTTGTAGGTTTGGCTGTCTGTGCAGGTGTTTTTGCTTATTCCGGAGGTCCTTATCCGTTGGCTTATAAAGGATGGGGAGATGTATGTGTCGTTGTTTTTTATGGAATTATCCCGGTTGTTTTTACCTATTATGTCCAGGCATTGGGCTGGACTTCAGTAGCCTGGATTGCCGGAACGGCGTTAGGTATAGTTTCTGTTAATATATTGGTAGCTAATAACTACCGGGATAGGGAGCAAGATAAAATTTCCGGGAAAAATACTACAATAGTTTTGTTTGGTTCTAAATTCGGAGAATATTTTTATTTATCGAACGGCATCATCGCTGTACTTATTTGTATTTTTCTCTGGGACAGTGGATTAAAAACAGCAACCGTTCTCCCGTTTTTATATCTGATACCTCATTGGATTACCTGGAAATCCATGTGTAGAATTCATCAGGGAAAGGAATTAAATATTATTTTGGCTCAAAGTGCAAGAAATACCGTTATCTTTGGGCTTTTATTGATTATTGGAATCATATTCTGATATGCTATTACGTATACGTATGAAACGAAATTTTTTACTGTTAATGGGTTTGATAATTGCATTAACATCCTGCAAACAGGCAACTAAAGAATCAAATGAATCAAAAGAGTTGAGCATCGGGGTAATGTCGTCCATGGATTTTGTCCCGTTAGCGGTTGCCCGGGAAATGGGTCTTTTTGATAAGTACCGGGTAAAAGTGGATATTCAGAAATTTTATTCGGCAAATGACCGGGATGCAGCTTTCCAAAGCGGAAATATAGACGGAACAGTTATTGATTATACAGGAGCCGTGTTACAAAGGGCTGGAGGTGTGGATCTGAAAATCACGTCAGCCTGTAATGCAACTTTTTGTATTATGACGGGTCCTCAGTCTCAGATTCAGCAACTGACGGATCTGAAAAATAAAAAAATGGCAGTTTCCCGGAATACGGTTATCGATTTTTGTACTGAAATGGCTCTGCAATCTGTGCAACTTCAGGCTTCAGATATTGAAAAACAGGAAGTCAATAAAATACCCATACGCCTGGAAATGTTGATGAGCGGTCAGACCGATGCTACGGCATTACCGGATCCTTTTATTACAATTGCTGCGAGTAAAGGTGCTCGTTCGATTGCCTGCATGCAGAAATTGGATTATGTGGTTACCGGATTTGTTTTCAAAACTTCGGTCATTGAGGGTAAATCCGACGCGTTAAAAGCTTTTTATCAGGCTTACAATGAGGCGGTATCATACATCCGCGAGCATACGGTCGAAGATCTGAAGAGTATTCTTGTTCAGGATATTGGATTTCCGGAGGCTCTGGCCGGCTCGGTTCGTTTGCCCGATTATACATTTGCCCGGATGCCGCGGGAAAAAGACATTCAGGCTACAATTAATTGGTTGAAGCAAAAAGAGTTGGTTCCCTCCGGGTTTTCGGCTGATGGTTTATTGGAAAACCGGTTTATAGTTAACTAGTTAATAAAGAGAGAATGTCTTTTCTTACAATCCGGAATTTGTGTGTTTCTTATGGAAATGAAGTAGTATTGCACGACTTCAGTCTTTCCGTGGAGAAAGGTTGTATCTATTCATTTATAGGTCCTTCGGGTTGTGGAAAGTCTTCGCTTTTGAAAACAATAGGAGGAATTATCTATCCTCAATCCGGAACGATTTTGCTGGATGGAGTGACTATTGATCCCTCCAATCAATCGATCGGATATATCCCCCAAAACTATGGGTTACTGGATTGGCTGACGGTAAGAAAAAATCTTTCATTGGGAAAGAAAATCAGGAAGATAGAAGCTGTTCATGAGAAAAAAATTGTAGATCAATTGGAAATAGGAGATTTACTTGATCGTTATCCCAGACAGTTGAGTGGAGGACAGCAACAACGGGTAGCCTTAGCGCGTTCCTGGATGCTGGAACCTCAACTCCTGTTGATGGATGAGCCTTTTTCTTCGCTGGATTCATTTACTTCCGAAAAATCAGGGAAACTTTTTCTGAGCTTATGGAAGGAACAAAAAATAACAACTTTGTTCGTTACTCATAACCTTCAGGAAGCTGTCCGCATGGGAAAATACATAGTATTACTTTCCCATCAGCCAGCCAAAGTGATTGATGTGATTGAAAATCCGCTTTTTCAACCGGGAGTTCAACGTAATGATATTGATTTTTATCACTTTGAGCAAACCCTGATTCAACGAATCCGGAAGGAAGGAGGTGAATTATGATCGAGCGGGGAAAAACATTCCTGTACGGTTTTATCGCCTTTAATTTTTTCTGGTTGATACTGGATTTATGTATAGATTCTGATGCATTGGTCGGGCCTTTTACGGTTTATCAATCCATGGGTAAAATAATACAATCCAATATGTTGGCGCATATTGGAGCCAGTTTTCTTCGCATTCTGGAGGGACTGGTCATTTCTTTGTTGATCGGGATTCCAACAGGTTTGTTGTTGGCACAAAAACCTTCGGTTAACAAGTTCTGCAGCCCGTTGCTTTATTTTACTTATCCTGTTCCCAAACTGGCCCTTCTACCGGTTGTTATGTTGTTGTTGGGAATTGGAGAAACAGCTAAGGTAACCATGATCGTTTTAATTCTTGTTTTTCAGATTATTGTGGCTACACGCGATGCCGTGTTACACATACCGAAAGAAGATTTTTACGTGTTGACTTCATTGGGAGCTAAAACACACCATGTCCTGCGATGGATAACCTTTCCTGCTATTTTACCTGAGATATTGACAGCCTTGCGTGTCGCCATCGGAACAGCAGTTTCTGTACTCTTTTTTACAGAGACATACGGAACCGACCGGGGTATGGGATTTTATATTGTAGACGCCTGGATGCGACTTTCCTATACCGAAATGTATGCCGGAATACTGATATTGTCCCTGATGGGGTTTGTCCTTTTTTTCGCTACTGATGTTCTGGAAGAATATGCCTGCCGGTGGAAAAAAGATCATTGATAGATCTGATCGATCACCCAATTGGTTCTGGATCCGGATTCTCCTGTGGATGGACACATCTCTAGTCCCAATAACTCATTAACAATACTTTGTATATGTGGTTGTTGAATATGTTCCGGTTTTCCGATACTGAATTTCTCTATTCCGGATCCGGTTATATGTTCAATGTCGGAAAAATTAAATGTAGAAAAACGAACGGTTCCTTTTTCTCCTATAATTTCAGTTTCATCTTGTTCTTCCAATCCGGAAGATGCATAACACCAACTGCCGGAACCTATGATCCCGGACTCAAATAAAAACGCGGCACAGACTGTGTCTTCGATGTTGTACAGGTTTCTTACATTACCCGTAATTCCTTTCGCCTGAGTTATGTTTCCAAGCAGAAACATCAGGATGTCGATGGTATGCGAGGCCATATCGTAAAAATAACCACCGCCGGCAATGTTTTTATCCAGTCGCCAGGTGTGGGTGTTCTGAGTCTTGTCAGAAGCGATTGCTGGTCGGAAAAATGAGGTTTGTACTGTCAGTATCTTTCCTAGCGAACCGGAATCAATGATTTGTTTGACTTTCAGGAAATAGGGGAGCGATCGTCTGTAATAAGCGACCCAGAGTTTTTGTCCGGTTTCTTTTGCCATGAGATTCATGCGTTCGCATTCCTTATAGCTCATACCCATCGGTTTCTCAACATACACAGGTTTGCCGGCTTGGAGGACCCGTATAGCCATTTCCGCATGAGATGAAGGAGGAGTCGCTACATAAATTGCATCGACGGTTGGATCCTGAATCAATTCATCAGCATCGGCATACCAACGGGGAACCTGATGACGTCGCGCAAAGTCGGCGGCTTTTACGGGATCCCGTCGCATAACGGCCTGGAGAGAAGAATGGTTACACTTGTAAAATGCCGGACCGCTTTTTACTTCACAAACATCACCGCATCCGATGATTCCCCATCTTATTTTTTTCATATTTAGTTGTACTGACTATGAGAGTTAAAAATTAAGAATTAAAAATTAAAAATGAGTTTAGTTAAGTTTCTTAATTTCCCAATATTAAATTCATCATTTTTCATTTAAAGATACTAACTACAAAATTATAAAAATCATTCGTCTTTTTTCATTTTTCATTTTTCATTTTTTTACCTTTGCCGCTCATTAATTGAAGAAGGGATGTCGGAAATCGGTGTTAAAAACCTTACGGAAGGAAATATATTCAGGCAATTGATCCGGCTGGCTATGCCTATTATGGCAACCAGTTTTGTGCAAATGGCTTATAACCTGACTGATATGGCCTGGGTCGGTCGTCTGAGCAGTGAAGATGTTGCTGCCGTAGGTTCAGTCGGTTTGTTGCTTTGGTTGGTATCTTCCTTTGCTTTATTAACCAAGGTGGGAGCAGAGATCAGTATCGGACAATCCATTGGTGCTAAACAGTTGGACAAGGCCCGGATTTATGCTTCCCATACGACAACTATTGCGTTGGGGCTGGGTGCTGTGATCACTTTGTTATTGTTTTTCGGGGCGGAATTTATTCTTTCTTTTTTTCGGTTGTCTCCAGCCATCACAGCTAAAGCGTGTAGTTTTATGCGTGTGGTTTCCACATCGACCCCTATGATTTTTCTGACATGGACTTTTTTCGGTATTTACAATGCTTCGGGTAGGAGTACCATCCCATTTTATCTGACCTGTTGCGGTTTGGTATGTAATATGATTCTGGATCCTTTAATGATATTCGGCATTGGGAATATAGAGGGAATGGGAGTGATGGGTGCTGCCTGGGCTACCTGGCTTTCCCAGAGCTTGGTTGTCCTTTTGTTTATCTGGCAAATGAGACGTCCCAATGGTATTCTGAATCGGTTCCCTTATCTTATTCGTTTGCAGAAAGCATATACCTGGCGTATTTTTAAGTTGGGTACTCCGGTGGCAGCAATGAATTTTCTTTTTGCTTCGATCAATCTTTATTTAGCTCGTATTGCTTCTTTTTATGGAGGCCATATAGGTGTGATGAGCCAAACTACGGGAGGACAGATTGAAGGTATAACCTGGAATACTTCCCAGGGATTCTCTACGGCGCTTGGGGCTTTTGTGGCTCAGAATTATGCTGCAGGAAGGATGGACAGAAGCTGGAAGGC
Source organism: Bacteroidales bacterium (assembly GCA_031553885.1). Lineage (GTDB taxonomy): Bacteria > Bacteroidota > Bacteroidia > Bacteroidales > Azobacteroidaceae > JAVBKV01. The sequence goes on along the minus strand of JAVBKV010000009.1, from coordinate 29,800 downwards.
GTATCGGTATACCTTAATGATGATGCTTTCATTAGGAGTTATGGTTACGTTTGCTTTTGTTTTTTTCGGAAAAGAAATTTTCGGAATATTTGTTCCGGAAGAACAAGCCCGGTTGGCGGGAGGCGAATACCTTGCGATTGTAGGTCTTTCCCAGATTTTCATGATGCTGGAATTAACAACTCAAGGAATGTTTAACGGAACAGGACGAACCTTGCCGCCAGCCGTGATTAGCATTTCATTTAATATAGCCCGGATTCCTTTAGCTTTATGGCTGGCTCCTCATATTGGAATTATTGGTGTTTGGTGGGCGATTACAATCTCTACTATTTTCAAAGGAATTATTCTGCCGCTGTGGTTTGGAAAAAGAGTTAAGAACTAAGAGTTAAGAGTTAAGAATTGAGTTTACACCGGTAATCCTGTAATTCAAAATTTCAATGACAAAAATTGTATATTATTGAAATTTTAATAACTAACTCTTAATTCTTAACTCTTAATTCTTAACTCTTAATTTTATTTCAGGTTATGGGAAATGTATTTCCACTTCGATGCCTGTGAGGAATTACCGCTTTCTATACATTGATAAACAAAAATGTAGTTGAGCGTAGATGATCCGTCATAGATGGCGGTTGTTACATAAGCATATACGTCGAATCCACTTACCTGTCTTTGAGCTTCCGGAAATTTAAGAGAAAGATAAACTGCGAGGCCTTCTTCTGTTCTTTCTTTCATATAGGCCTGTTTTTCTTCTGTTGTCGTCAAGGCAGCATAAGTAAGATCTTTCATCCGGTCGATGTCTCTTAGGGAAATATTTCCATAGTTGGCACTGAATCCATAGTAATATTCCGCATCACGGTATGAGTTGATCAAAGCAGGATTGGAAGCTTCGTAGTTTTTAATTACATAATTGACTACCATCATGTAATCGTCGGTCGGATTCTTACCTTTGACCATAGTTACATACAAGGTCGGATCGAATACCCATCCGGATTGGTCGTAACCGGAGAATACGAATTGATCGGTTTTCGTTACTACGAATGTGTTCGGAGTCCAAATTCCGGATAACATCGCATATTCATCGGCGTAATACGTATTGCCTGAACCGGATTTATAAACTACTGTCCTGACGGCAGCTTCCTGTGCATACGGCAGTTTCTGAGACAAATACTGCGGAATGTAGTTTGCTGCAACAGATGTACCCAGGTAGCTGACTCCCATGGTTGTGTAATCGGCTGGTTGAAGCACGATAATCGTATTTGCAGCCGGGTTCCACTTGCCGGCAGTGAATTGGAAGATGGCATTTTGTTTTACGGTATTCTTCACTGACATAGCCGTTTTCAGTTCCGAAATTTTCACATTGTCGATCTGGAAGGTAGTCGATGCAGAATTATCAATACCATTCCCTACGTATTTGAACGCAACATACACTTTTTTTCCTGCATATCCCTTGAAATCCATTTCTCCTGCAGAAGCCAGAGTCCCATAACTGGAGGGAGGTCCTGTCGGTAAGGTAAATTTATTCGTTATATCCGTCCAGGAGGCTGACGAGATACCGGCTTCGGTTCCGTTGAAATTTTCAGAAACCATGATAGACAAACATGCTGCATTGTAATAACCGGCTGTTACATAAAAACTGAACTTGGGACTAACCGCTTGTGCCAGGTCTACTGCCGGAGATATCAACCAGACTTCATTTTCTGTTTTTGAATTGTTTGAGGATACCTGACTATATTGATTGCCGCTAAAGACACGGGTTTGCCAGAATATACTGCCTTTGAGATCCTTGTTGATCCAACCGTTTATTTCGGTTTTTACTCCGGAACCGGCAGCGATTCCTTCAAAATCAGCAGATAAATAATCAAAAAGCACCTGATCGATAACCGGTTCTTCGAAAGAATAGTTATATTCTACGTTTTTGAAATCACCATCATTCGGCTTTGGGAAATCTATAGCTAAAATTTTCGGGATTTCCACATCCGGAGATTTGGAGGGAGTCAGGGCGTTTACATAATTTTCACCCCAGACCAACTTATAGTCATTGGTTGTTAATGTGTATGCCGGTTGAGATAACTTAACCAGATCGTCATAACGTCCTTCCTTATTCTGGTATGTAACCAGTGCCGAAGCGTTTTTGTCGACTGCAAAATATTTTGCGGTCAGGACATAGGGGATCAGATCCTCTGCAGGAGCCGCATCGGAAAACATTTTGTCAGCACTCAAAGTATTGGCCATTACAGAGTCAGCATGTGTTTTTTTAGCATTCAACGCCTTGACGATCGTATTGATGTCTGTCGGTTGAATCGTATACTCATATTTAGCAACATTGGTGGGTTCGGCATCATCTTCCATTCCCGGGAAGTTTTTTTCGTTATAATCACAGGCGGTAACTATGCCCAGTATTATAACCGTCAGTATATAAAGATATTTTTTCATGTGTACTTATAATTAATTTGAGTTGATAAATTAGAACTTTACTTTAATAGCTACAGAGTAAGTTCTTCCGAAACCGTACATAACCGATACGTTTTCCCAGGTACTGGGTGTACTTCCTGAAATATTCAGGTCCTTTGCATCAGAAATATAGGTCTGATCCAACAAGTTGTTGACATTACCTAATAAAGTAGCATCCAAATTACCGATCTTGAAGTGATATTGTGCATTGAGATCCACTAATCCCGCTTCCGGAATCATCCAGGGAGTGTTGTAACTCGGGGTACTTCCTGCAGAAGGGGAAGAGATCGTGAAGTTTGCATAATTATGACCGTAATAAGTAAAATCAGCCCCAACAGTAAAATCTTTCAGCAGTTTATATTTCGCTTCCAGAGCCATTGTGGTTTGGGCCGAGTTACCTACTTTTACCCCTTTAAGATTTACTTCAGATTTGGCATGTTCGGGAGAAAGTGGTTTGACCGGGTTACCTGCTTTGTCCACTGCTTGACCATCTTTATTATAGGCATATCCGGTAGCATTGCTGTTCCATCTCCAGTTTCCAACGGATACCATTCCTTTGAGGGTCAGGTCGTTGATCGGTTTGCAAGTCATCTCCAGTTCAACACCCTGGTGTAAAGCATCTAATCCTTCCATATTAATGTAACTGTCGTCGGTTCCGGAAAGTTTACTTACCATTGTTTTGTCCATCCACATTGTATTGTATGCATTCAGAGACGCTGTAAAGTATTTGGAAGTAAAGCCATAACCCAGTTCAACGGAAAATAATTTTTCATTGACAGCATTAGGATTGGTAGCGTTACTTTGGTGTATATTGGTAAAATAACCACCACTCATAAAAGGAGCCCGTGAAACATATCCTATATTGGCAAATACATTTTGCATGGAAGTCAGGTTGTAATTGGCTCCTCCTTTTATCGTGTACCCAAGGAAGTTACCTACGTCGGATTTTGCATTGTCGTAATAGAAACGATCCACTTTCCAATACGTATTATTTGAAATAGATCCCGAAATAAAAGTACTCAAATTATCTTTGGTATATTCGACTTGTCCGAAAACTCCGGATTGAGCTACATAACCGGTATTATCACGGTAAACAATATCTCCTTCTTTCAGTTTTTTATTCACCCATGCCGGATTCCCTGCATTTTTTGAATTGTCTGCTGTAACTGTGGCCCTGGCCGGATCAATGAAGAAGCTTCCTCCCATCAGGTCTACAATGTATGCATCATGAAGCCCCTCGTAATACCTGAGGTCAAGACCTCCCGTGAGTTCGATTTCCTGAGTGAGTTTCTTGGTGTAAGAAGAAAGTAAACCTACCCAAATGTGGTTATTACGAGAGTCGGTGATAACGGCTTGAGAACCGTTCGGATTAGTGGGACTATCGGCATTTTCAGCTTCGAGCTTTCCATAATCCATGTATCCGTAATCCCCTTTCCTATACGTTGTATTCAGCATTCCTGTGGAGGTATTGGTTCCGTAAAGAGAACTGCTTAGATTTCCTCTCCAGGCGTATCCGCCACCGTCTCCGATGGATAAGTATAAAGCTGTGGATAAACTGGATGATTCATCGATTGTCCAATAGTGATTCAATGACAATTGAGGTTTGTGGTAGTGGTTAAAGTTGGCTGTTTTCCGTACCCCTTGAGAATCAAATCCGTATGTGGGGTTGAACTTATACCTTTCTTTGACTTTCTGCCATTCCGAGATCAGCAACATATCTCCATTGTAACGTTGTACGTGTTCCTGAGGGGAACCGGTTCCGGTAAAGGAGAGCGTATGCTGGTCATTGATAATCTTGGAAATATTCAGAAAATAAGAATAAGAGTTAAATTCGGTTCCTAAAATATAATTAGCTCCCCAGGTTTTAGATCCTAAAAGCGTAACCGCCCACTTGTTCTCGGTCAGACCGGTAGAAACGTTAAAAGCAATTTTACTATAATTGTCATTTCCCATACCATAATAAACGGATCCTCCTTTTTCTGCATCTGTTGTTTTAGTCTGGATATTGATTAATCCACCGACAGAAGGAGCCGATACTTTAGATGCTCCTAAACCGCGCTGAACCTGTACGGACCGGGCAACATCGCTCAATCCTGTCCAGTTGGACCAGTAAACGCCTCCCCATTCCATATCGTTAACAGGTACTCCGTTCACCATAACGGCTACGTTTTCGGAAGCAAAACCACGAATGTTGACACGAGCATCACCGAATCCTCCTCCTTGTTTGGTTGCATAAACACTCGGAGTGGATTTCAGAATTTCAGGAAATTCCTGTGTGCCCAATTTATATTCGAGCTGGGTGGGTTCAATAACAGAAAGAGCGACAGGCGTTTTTCTGCGAATAGCTACAGAAGAGGTAACCACAACATCTCCCAATGCAACGACATCCGGTTTCATCAGAATGGTTTCCATATTGTGCAGCACCTCGTTTTTTATATTGATACTTTCTTTTCTAGACAAATATCCAACATAAGTGATCTCGATAACTTTTTCTCCGGAAGAAGGTAATTTCAGTGTGAAACTTCCATCCAGGTCACTGACGGTTCCCAATTTTGAATTTGGTTCAAAAATACTTGCTCCAATCAGCGGTTCTTTAGTATCGGCATCCAAAATGACACCTTTTACCGTAATTTGCGCATGTATTGCCCATGAAACGCAAAACATACACAACAATAAAAAGCCAATTCTTTTCTTCATAAATATGCTTTATTATAATTAATAATATAAAAACAAAGCAAAGTTATATTAAATTCAGGTAATATTTCTTAATTTTCTGTTAAGACATGATGAATAGTTATCAACACCTAATTCACATTACCCGGAAAAGGTACTGAAAAGATGTTGATAACTTTTTTAATCTTTTATCACTTACTTACTAAGTTAATTCAGTTGGTATTTATGATGCTGATTGCTTTTTCCAGTACTTCATCAATACCTTTTTTTATTCCGTTTACTGTAGGCTCCACTTTTACATCAGGTACAATCCCTATGCGTTGAGTTTGAGTCCCGTCCGGATAATAAACACCGATTCCCGAGATCATGGTTCGCAAGTTTCCTGGAAGTGATATTCCGGAGACATTGCCATCGGCTCCGGCAGTCTGGCTTCCAACTATCGTCGTGTTATCGCCTGCTTTGAAAGCCATAGCTGTATATTCGGCCTGACTTTGGGATGTTTCATTGACAAGTACAACTAATTTTCCTTTGTAGTTCTCCGTTGGTTTCTTCATCTATTGTTCTCTTGTAGCTATTCATAAAAAAGTCCCGGGCGCAAGTTGGGCCGGGACTATAAGTGTATGAATTAAAAAGCAAGTTTAGCTCAGTGATTGGATAAAGTCATGAGGTAATGTTTAAAAGAATTAAATGTACGGTCCAATACTACCGTTTGTTTCTCTCCTTGCATGAAGGCCTGTAATTTGGCCGGAATCGTTATTTTTTCTTCAATAATATTTTCAACTGTTTCCAAAAATTTAGCAGGATGAGCAGTCTCCAGGAAGATTCCGGTTTCGTTGGGATGAAGTCCCTGCTTCAGTGCCTGATAGCCGCAGGCTCCATGGGGATCCAGCAGGTATCCCGTTTCCCGATAACAATTTCGGACTGTGGATCTTATTTCTTCGTCGGTATAACTATAACCTGAAACATCCCAGCAAACAGCAGCATGGTTGTGTTCGTACAAATCCAGTATCCGGGCGAAATTACTGGGATCTCCGACATCCATCGCATTCGCGATAGTGGCAATGGAAGGGCGAGGATTGTATTGGCCTGTATTCAGGTATTGAAGAAAAATATCATTCCGGTTGTTGGCGGCAATAAATCTTTTAATGGGTAACCCCATGCGTTTGGCGATGAGTCCGGCTGTCAGGTTACCAAAATTTCCACTGGGAACACAAAATACTACTTCCTTGTTTTTTTCAATTTTTGCCAATTGAGCGTAAGCATAAAAATAGTAAAAAGCCTGGGGCAAAAATCGCGCGATATTGATGGAATTAGCGGAGGTCAGCTGCATTTGAGCATTTAACTCCTGGTCCATAAAAGCGGATTTAACCAACGCCTGGCAATCATCGAACGTGCCATCGATTTCCAGTGCCGTGATGTTCTGCTTCAAAGTGGTGAACTGGCATTCCTGGATTGTACTGACTTTTCCTTTCGGATAGAGTACATGAACACGGATACCTTCTACTCCCAGGAAACCATTGGCAACAGCACTTCCCGTGTCTCCTGATGTCGCTACCAATACATGAACGTCTTTCAGTCCTTGTTTATGAATAAAATATCCGAGCAGGCGGGCCATAAACCGTGCGCCTACATCTTTGAACGCGAGGGTAGGTCCATGAAATAATTCCAGGCTGTAAATGGAGTCATTGACCGGGACAACGGGGGTATCAAAATTAAGTGTATCGTAAACAATCGTTTTGATAATTTCCGTATCTATATCTTCACCGAAAAAGGCTTCAGTTACTATTGTAGCTATTTCCTGAAAAGACATTTCCGGCATCCGGGTGTAGAAATCATCCGGTAATTGTTTTATTTTTTCCGGCATATAAAGTCCCTTGTCTCCGGCTAGTCCTTTGACGACTGCTTCTTGTAAGTCTGCGAGGGGGGCTTGCTTGTTTGTGCTGTAATACTTCACTGTGAAAATTAAGAATTAAAAATTAAGAATTAAAAATGGATGGCTTTTCTCTCTTTGTTTTAAGTATTGAAGAATTCTTTGATGAATTCATCTCCGTCCAGTAGCCCGTATCCGCCTTGTTGTGCTGTAAATTCGTCGTATTTCTCTACGGTATCCGGCTGTTGGCCGGGTTTGTAAATAACAAAAGGGACCGGCGTGTTGGTGTGCGTTTTGATCCGGCAGGGAGTCGGATGATCGGGGAGGAGAGCGATGGTGACCGGTTCCTCCCAGTTTTTTGTTTCTTCCAGTATGGTTTTTAAAATACGTTTGTCGAGGTATTCGATGGTCCGAACTTTTAAAGCAGCATCTCCTTCATGTCCGGCTTCATCACTGGCTTCAATGTGCAAATACACAAAATCTCTTTCTTTCAATGCATCCAGTGCGGCATGTGCTTTTCCTTCGTAATTCGTATCGTAAAGACCAGTCGCCCCTTCTACTTTGATAATATCCAGTCCTGCGTAAACCCCGATTCCATTGATCAGGTCGACAGCCGATATGACAGCTCCTCTTTTGATCGGATAAATTTCGGACAAATGCTTCATCTGGGGTTTATATCCCGGAGACCAGGGCCAGATACTGTTGGCGGGATCTTTGCCCGCAGCTTTTCGTTTCAGGTTGACCGGATGATCGGCTAATAATTCCTGGGACCGGATAATCAATTGATTCAGCAGGTCGGCAGTTGACTGTGCTTCCGGAATTTCTGGTTGAATCATTACTTTTTTAAATTCGGTACCCATTACATCATGAGGTGGTGTACAGTCGATCCGTTTGTCACCTCCCTTGACCTTGAGTACATGCCGGTATGATACACCCGGGTAAAAACAGATGTCATCATTTCCTAATCTCTCATTCAGAAAATCAATCAGCAAAGCAGCTTCTTCGTTCGAAATATGCCCTGCCGAATGGTTCTTGATCCGTTCATTTTCAATACAGATTAAATTGCACCGCATGACCATTTCGCCGGGTAGAACTTCTATCCCCATACTGGCTGCTTCAAGCGTTCCACGCCCTTCCAGTACTTTATTCACGTCGTATCCCAGAACTGATAAATTGGCAACTTCGCTTCCCGGGTGTATTCCTTTGGGAACCGTGTTCAATAAACCTGATTTCCCGATGTGTGCCAACAGGTCCATCGACGGAGTTTCGGCAAATTGGAGCGGAGTTTGATTCTGTAGAGATTCAATGGGTTCATCAGCCATGCCGTCGCCGAGAATGATGATATATTTCATTTTAGCTTGTTTTCTTGACAAAAAAATAATTTTTTCGCAAAGATAATATTATTTTTCAAGAAAAAGGGCTGAAAATCTTTCTTGTCAAAAGGGTTCGACGTATAACTGCATATTTTCGAAACGGATAACCCTTATTTTTACTCCTTTTTCTATAAATCCGGTTGATGAAATGGCATCGTAGACTTCATTCTGAATCCTGATTTTTCCCGAAGGGCGAAGTACGGTCATCGTTTCTCCTGTCTGACCGATCAGGGTTCTGGTATTTACATCAATACTTTCCGAGCTTTCCAGATCGGCAATCAGAGCTATTTTCCGGAACAATCCTTTTTCTCCTATTTTCGAAGAGAGGTAAAGAATGGCCGCGAAACTCAGTATTATGCCGGATAATACTGTTAATACAGACCGGGACATGTCAGGCATTGTTACCTCTTTGAATGAAAACAAATCATTGTTCAATAAAGCCAAGCAAAGTCCAAGTGCCATCAATGCTATGCCTGAAATTCCGGTAATTCCGAATCCGGGCACAACAAAAATTTCCAGTAAAACCAAAATAACTCCGATGATGAAAACGATAAGCTCCCAGTTTTGAGCCAGTCCATCTATATACAATGGTGCAAAATATAGAATAGCTGCAGATAAAGCGACGATGCTCGGAAATCCCATTCCGGGGGTTTGCAGTTCAAAATAAATACCTCCAATAATGAGCATAATAAGAATGGCCTGAAATGCAGGGTTCATAAAAAAGCCCTTGATATCATCCCAAACCGAGGGTTTATACTCGACCAGCTGATAGTCTTTATAACCCAGTTGTGCAATAACTTCTTCCCTTGTTTCTGCAATACCGTCGCAAAAACCCAACTTGATTGCTTCCTGAGCTGTAAGGGTCAGTACTTTACCGGAGTCTATCACATGGGGGATTGTTATTCTGTCGTCAACCATGGCTTCTGCTATCTGAGGATCCCTGATCCATTGATAAATAGTGTCGTTACCCTGTATAACTGTTTTTTTTCCATGGGCTTCTGCCGTGGCCCGGATGATGGAGCGCATGTACGACTGGTATTTATCCGGCATAGCTTCTCCTGTTGGTCCGACTACGGTAGCGGCTCCGATATTGGCTCCCTTTCGCATGTATATTTTTTTACAGGCGATGGAAATCAGAGCGCCGGCAGATGCCGCGTTATTATCAATAAATACATACACCGGTATCGGGCTGTATAAAATTGCAGATCGCATGGAGTCTGCATCAACGACAGTTCCTCCATACGTATTCAGATGAAGGAGTATTGCGTCAGAATGGATTACTTCTGCTTCTTTTAAACCATTTGAAAGGTAAATCCGACTGGTCGGTCCTATTTCTGAGTTAATTTTGATTTCATATATTAACGGATTCGTTTCATTTGCTGAAACAGAAGAAAGAAATGTATAAAAAAAGACAAAAAATAAAGAGGCATTTTTCATACTAAATGTTTAATTGTAATTTCTATTTGTCAAAATATGACTTTATTTGTATTGTAAATATATTAATAATCGACAAATATATAAAGTATAATAGGCAAAAGTACAAATTAGCAATAATTAACCAATTATTTTTTTTTCGAAACATAATGGACGGTACCTTTGTTTATATAATTATTAAAAATTATTTATAAAAATAAATAGGTTTTATATTTATTAGGGGGTTGTTAAAAAAAAGGTTAAAACAAAAAAAAGAAAAGTTATGAACAAGTTACAATTTCAAAAAAATATCTTAGGTATTCAGGACAATATGTACAACTTTGCCATGATGCTTACCGCTAATAAAGATGATGCTCAGGATTTGTTGCAGGATACAACATTAAAGGCTTTAGATAATCAGGATAAGTATATTGACAATGTTAATTTTAAGGGCTGGGTACTTACTATAATGCGTAATATATTTATTAATAATTACAGGAAAATTGTACGTAGCCAAACAATAATCGATCAGACTGAAGATTTATACCACTTAAATTTATCTCAGGATTCCGGTTTCGATACTCCGGAAGGAGCATTTACCATTAAAGAAATCAATCAGGCTATCAATGGGTTGAATACCGACCTTAAAACACCTTTTTCCATGTTTTTGGCCGGATTTAAATACAATGAGATTTCTGAAAAACTGGAATTACCGCTTGGTACAGTAAAAAGCCGTATCTTTTTTGCTCGTCAGGAACTGCAAAAAACATTAAAAGACCTCAAATAACAGGTGTTTTTCATAAAAGCATTTATCAATAAAATGACAGACAATCTTTCTCGGGATTGTCTGTTTTTTTATTACCTTTGCCGTTCATGTATAAAATGACTAATTTATAATCTAATCATATGAAATATTTTTCTTTTCTACTTGTTTTTTGCTGGTTTTTTATGTTTGGAGTTTTTGCCCAGGAAGAAAAAGGGTTTAAGTTTACAATAACAAAGGAACTTCCTATAACATCTGTTAAAAACCAGGCCAGTTCGGGTACCTGCTGGTGTTTCTCCGGAATCGGATTAATTGAAGCAGAATTATTAAGGATGGATAAAGGTAGTTACGATTTTTCCGAAATGTATATTGTTCATAAGAATTATGAGGATAAAGCAAAAAAATATGTTCGGATGCAAGGTAGTAACGGTTTTTCAGGGGGAGGATCATTTGCTGATGTTCTGGAAGCCATCCGGGATTACGGAATTGTTCCGGAGTCTGTTCAGCCCGGTTTGAATTACGGGGAAGAAAATCACAAGCATGGAGAATTGGACCGATTGACAGAATCGTATGTTAAGACGGTTATTTCGAATCCCCACAAAAAGCTTTCTACAGCTTGGTTCGAAGGATTCAAAGGAATTATAGATGCCTATTTGGGAAAATGCCCGGAGACTTTTACCTATCAGGGAAAAGAATATACTCCCCAGAGTTTTGCCAAGAATCTTGGAATTGTTCCTGAAGATTATATTTCCATTACTTCCTTCACACATCATCCGTTTTATACGGCTTTTCCGATTGAGGTTCCCGACAACTGGAGGTGGGCCCCTGCTTATAATCTGCCTATGGACGAGATGTTAGAGGTTATTCGTAATGCGGTAAGTAAAGGATATTGTGTTGCCTGGGCCAGTGATGTCAGTGAAAGAGGATTCTCCAGGAAAGGGGTTGCTGTGGTGCCGGATGTAAATTCGAAAGAAGGTCCGGGTTCGGATCAGGCTCGTTGGTTGGGATTGTCACAAAAGGAAAAAGAAGATATCGTAACCAACTTGAGTGAACCGATGCCGGAAATGGTCATTACCCAGGAAATGCGCCAGGAAGCATTTGATAATCAACAAACGACTGATGATCACGGGATGTTGATTTATGGTATGGCTAACGATCAGAGGGGAACTTCATATTTCCTGGTGAAAAATTCCTGGGGAACGGATAATACATACAAAGGAACCTGGTATGCTTCCGAAACATTTGTTAAGTATAAAACGACTAACATCGTAGTACATAAGGATGCTTTATCTGGCAACTTAAAGAAGAAACTGAATATTAAGTAAAGTATAAATAACAATTATATAAATTTTCATCAATGGAAGAAACTCTGATTGATCAGTTGATACAGTTGGCTTTTGCAGAAGATATCGGAGACGGTGATCATACAACCTTGTGTAGTATTCCTTCTTCGGCAATGGGTAAGATGCAACTGATTGTTAAGGACGATGGTATATTGGCCGGAGTTGATGTTGCCCGGCAGATTTTTTATCGTTTTGATCCTGATTTAAAAATGGAGGTGCTGATTTCCGACGGTTCGGTTGTGAAAAAAGGGGATATTGCGTTTACCGTAAGTGGAAAAGTACAGTCTTTGCTTCAAACCGAACGCCTGGTGTTGAATGTTATGCAGCGTATGAGCGGAATTGCGACCACAACCAATCGTTATGTTCGGCAGTTGGAAGGTACCGGGACAAAAGTACTGGATACCCGGAAAACCACTCCCGGAATGCGCATGTTGGAAAAAGAAGCAGTTCGCATTGGTGGTGGGAAAAATCACCGGATTGGTCTTTTTGATATGATTTTATTGAAAGACAACCATGTTGATTTTGCCGGAGGTATTGAAAACGCAATTCGCCGGGCCAAAGAATACTGTTGGGAAAAGGGCAAGAGCCTGAAAATAGAAATTGAAGTTCGTAATTTTGAGGAATTGAACGAAGTTTTGAGAGTAGGAGGTGTTGACCGTATCATGCTGGATAATTTCAACATAGAAGATACCCGTAAAGCCGTACAATTGATAAACGGACGTTACGAAACAGAATCATCCGGAGGGATTACTTTCGATACCCTTCGTGATTATGCTGAATGCGGAGTCGATTATATTTCTGTCGGTGCATTGACTCATTCTGTTAAGAGTTTGGATATGAGCCTGAAAGCCTCCTTTAGGTGATAATCTCAAATGCCGGCTCCGTCTGAAAAGTGAAGTTCTACGGCTTTTGTTTGTACTATTTTGGAGTGAGGAGGGACGCTGTTGGTTAACCAAACGTTACCTCCTACAATAGTACCTTTGCCAATGGTGATTCGTCCTAAAATAGAAGAATTGGAATAGACCGTGACATCATCTTCCAAAATGGGATGACGGGGAGTATCGATGGGTTTACCTTCCTTATCCAGTTCAAAACTCTTTGCTCCAAGAGTAACGCCCTGATACAACCGCACCCGATTGCCGATAATGGTGGTCTGCCCGATAACCACTCCCGTTCCGTGGTCAATACTGAAATATTCTCCGATTTGTGCTCCCGGATGAATGTCTATTCCGGTTTCTGCATGTGCCATTTCCGTAATAATTCTGGGAATCAGTGGGATTCCGAGGACAAACAGTTCGTGGGCAACCCTGTAATTCAATAAAGCCCGGATAGCCGGGTAACAAAAAATAACTTCACCATAACTTTTAGCTGCCGGATCTGCATCCAGAATTGCCTTGATATCGGTAGAAAGCAAATATTTGACGGAAGAAAGTTTATCTAAAAAAGCAGCTGTCTGCCGATAGGATTTTTCTTTGGTTTGAGCTGCATCCAATTCTTCGGACTCCAGAAAAAAAGCATCGAATATTTGTTGAGAAAGCAGGTCGAATAATTTTTCCAGGTTTACACCTGTATGATACTCCAACGATTCCGCACTGACTAAAGTACTTCCGAAATATCCCGGAAAAATAACCGAACGGATTGTTTCTATTACTGTATTTAAGGACGTAATAGAGGGTAACCGTTTGTCATATAGAGGTATATAGGGATAAGAACGGAGATAGTCTTTGGTAAGAAGACTAACGTTTTGCTTGATGTCCGAATAATTAATAGCACCCATAATTAGTTGTCTGTTATCGGATTATATTTGTAGAAGTACCTGCAAAAATAGTTCAGGCCAATGTAGATGTGGTCATTGGCGGAGTACATGTATTGAAATCCTTTATATTCGTCGAAAATTTCCGGCATTTTTGATTTAGCCTTCCATTCTTTAGTCGTTAAATTCAACTCCCAAATCCGGTTGTTATCGTCTGAAACATACATTTTTCCTTTTAAAATAGCACCGGTATAGACTGTAGGGATATTATCCGGAGTTTTTGCAAATTCTTCCCATGTGTCTAATACTTCGTTATATTCCCAGATTTTTTTCTCCGGATTTGTGTCTGTAGTTCCGAATCCGACAAACGCCCTGTTTTCCCCGTAAATGCTGATGCCATTGATCAGACCGACAGGAAAATCTTTTTTATTTTTCCATTGGTTGTTGACCGGATTAAATTCCCAGACATCTCTTAAGGTCAGATTGTTCGGATTGCTTCCCCCAACAAAATACCCTTTCCCTTTTAATCCGAACCCCAGGGCTCTTCTTCGTGGGCTGATTGCATTATCTCCAACAGAAGTTGTATTCCAGGAACCATTGGAAAACGGGTAAAAATCATTGAAAAAGTTGGATCCGATAGACTGTCCCATGCCGACGTATGCATTTTCTCCAACAGTAAATGCGGTGGCATCCCTTCTTTTTTCACTTGGGAAGTCGGGCAGGGGAGACCATAAATTGGTTGTAACGTCGTATTCCCAGGCATCTCCCAGTGATTGGGGCTGAATTGTTGATCCACAGGTAATGTATAATTTATTGCCTATGGCAAAGGTAGATGCGTCTAACCGGCCCTGTCCGGGAAAAATGGCCATTTCTTCCCAAACCCTTCCGCCTGTTTCAAAAGAGATTACTTTTCCGTAATTCGTTCCGTCTAAGTTTCTCGCATAAGACAGGTAATAATATTTTGTTCCGTTCTTCAATCCTTTGACATTGTAGGAAAATGGTCCTGTTCCGGATCCGCAGTCAATTATTTCCCCATCTTCCAGCGGGTTGGCGCCTGTGCCGATATAAAAACCACGGGAGGAAGTTACGTTACCATTATTACTATCGACTGTTCCGAATAAAGTAGCCTCATAAAACAGGATGTCATCCGGTTCCCCGGTAGTAACGGAAGGAGCTCTTCCATTGACAATTTTCAATGGAATATCCGGGCTTTCCACACATGAATAGCCGAGAAAGACAAAGATAATTAATAATGAATAATAGTGTTTCATTCGTTTTATCTAAAATAAATACCCAATGCCTGCATACATATCCAGGTCTTTCATTGCAATTGAGTAAATACCTCCGTTGACTATAATTTTTTTATAACGATACATACCACCTATTTCCAGAAGAATACCCTTGTACGAACTGTCCTGGTTATAACACCAGCTGATTTGAGAGGGTGGGTCTTTCGTGTAATCCACAGTGTATTCATATTCATACAATTGGCACAACAGTTTCCGCTTACCGTATCCTATTCCGAAAGTAGCTGAAAAACAATCTGAAAAAACAGGAATGATAGTACCTAATGAAAATGCGTAATTATTCCATTCTTTTTTGTTGTTAAGGTAAGCATAATGTTGTTTTTTATTATAATTCAGAACTTTGGTATCGTTACAATCATAGTCGTTGTTCCGGAACGAGAAATTGGTTCTTGCTGAAAAATAAATACCGTATTTCCGATAGGTTCCCATCGTTATTCCGAATGGCATTGTGGGAGAGTAAGAATATAGCAACAGAAAACGGAATCTGTTTTTTTCCGGAACCAAAACCGGTTCAATAGACTGGCTCTGATGAGCGGTACTGGTTTCCGGGTCCGAAACAGTGTTATTATTATCTGTAACATAACCCAGGCTGGAGACGTGTTTTTTTAACCAAAAATCGGCGGTTACAGAATCCTTTTCCGTTCCGATTCCATGTTTGTAATAATCAGATAATAGAAGCATGGCTTCAATTGCTTCAGTACCTTCTTCTTTTTCGACTTGTTTGGTCAGGCAATTCAAACAACGGGGCATAAGAATACGCATGGCAGAACGTATTTGCGTTTGTTCCTTCCATATTTCCGTTAATTTCTTAATACTGTATTGATCGCAATTGGTAATTCCTTCCGCATACCACCCCAGAGCTCCTACATAATCGCCTTTATTGAACGCCTGATCCCCCTCGATATTGTATTCGGAGTAGGTTTGTCCAAGACCTGAGCAAGTACAGGAAAAAACGAAAATTACGAAAAAAAATAATTGTTTCATGAATTGTTAATCACCACTTGTGGCTTCCCTGACCAGTTCTCCTGATGGAGAAAAAATATCATACAAATCATCGGATCTGGAAAAATACCTGTTATTGCCCATAAGTACCTGTGATTTATATTTACATGGAATTTTTTCGTATCCTTTTGTATCGATCGCACCGAATAAACCGGTAGCTTTTTCCCTCGCAATTACAAAGATACCAAAATTCATATACAAATCATACTTTTCTTTCCTTTTCTCTATTTCTATTTTTTCCAATTCTTTATCACACAATGTAATATATTTTTCTACTTCGGTTGTTTTCTTATATGTAGCGGCTTCTGTAAAAGTGTTTTTTGCTGTTTTATAATCCTTATTAGTGAACAGGGTTGATGCCCGTGAGAATAATTTATTGTAATTTTCTTGTATTGTATCGACCGAAACTGCCGGTGTGCCTGGTTGACTAACTTCGGGCATTGTATGTTTGATATCCGGTTGTTCGACTGGTACCGATTTTAACATGCTGTCAATTTCATGGAGACGCGACAAAGCCTCCGGAGTTTCTTTAGCTTCCAGGGCATTCAAAATATCTTCCCGGGCCTGACTGAGATTTCTTTTTTGCAGGTTGTCCATTCCGGCTGTGAAATACTTATTATAGATGATTTCGTTGGAATTTGTTTTTGTCCGGTTCTCCTCAGGGGGCTCAGATCCCATATTGCCATAAATGTACAGGATAAATAAACCGACAATGAACAGTATGGGAATCAGGTAAAGAGCTACTTTTCCTTTCCCTATATTATCGAAAGTTTCCTCCTGGAGAGGATGCAGTACCGTTTCATCTTCGGCATCCGCATCGTAGGGTTGTTCCTGCATACGGGAAAGGACTTCTGTCTTCTCCTCTTCTTTATCAGCCAATACGGAAGTATCGACCTGGTCCTTTTCAGGATCATACCCTAAGTTATCCAGCATCTCCATAATGGTTTGATACCGATCGGCGGCATTTGGTTCCATGGCTTTTAGAATCACTTTTTCCGTATTTTCAGAAATATCAGGATTCAGCTCCCTGGGATTTTGCAAGCCTTTCGTCGATCTCAGTATGGATTCGGTTGGAACTTGTCCGGTAAGCAAATAATACATCGTTGCTCCTAAGGAGTAAATATCCGGACAGGGTGAAAAACTTTGTGTGCCTTCACTATCGTATTGTTCGATAGAGGCATAGCCTTTGGATGCAGCCTGAATGGTTGTACTGGTTTCCTGCTGATCGGATAAATCGTAACGTTTACTGATTCCAAAATCGATCAACTGAGGATTCTGGTTTTTGTCCATCAGGATATTACTTGGCTTGATGTCGAGGTGCAGTATGTTTTTTTCGTGGATGTATTGTAGTGCCTGACCGATTTTGAATATGATCCGGATTAATTTTTCTTCTGAAAAAATACCCGTATTTTCCAATTCCTGTTTAAGGGAGTAGCCGGAAATAAATTCCATTACCATGTAGACTGTGTTGTTTTGTTTAAAAACTTCCAGTACATTGACCACATTGGGATGATGCAATTCGGAAAGGATACGTGCTTCCTTTATGATTTTTTCCTTGTACTTTTCAAAAATTTCTTTCCCGGTAGCAGAGTTGGTTTCAACAAAATTGGTGTAAGGATTCCTAAGACAATAGTCTTTGAAAAAGTATTCTTTGATGCAAACGGGGACTAATGCGGGAACTTTTCCCAAGGAACCTTGAACCTCGGTTTTCCAAGCACCTTTATAGGTTAAACTGAAACCGCCTTCTCCAAGAATGTTAAGAAGTTGGTATTTTCCATTATGCAGCCGATATCCTTCTTTTAAGTGCATGTTTTACCGGGGGTGTTTGAGACCTCAAAGGTATATAAATTAGATGAAAGCGTAAAGGAAAGAGGCGAATATTTGTTTAATACTTTGATTTTCAGCAACTTCACTTATTGGGATCAGATATGCGGAGTAATTGTCCCTGGATTTGCTGATGCATGATTCTTTTATTTCATTTAGTTTTGATTCTGCATTTCCGTCTTCAGACAAAATGCTGCATATTCTTTCATCGTTTAATGCTTCGAAGACCCCATCCGTACACATGAAAAACTGGTCCCCCGGCATTACATCCTCAATTTTTACAACATCCACTTCTACCGGAAAACCGGATCCCTGGATGGCTCTGTAAATGACATTTTTCTGAGGATGTTTACTGGCTTCGTGCGGTTGTATCTGACCGTTCTTAACCAGGGAATTAACCAGGGAATGGTCTTCTGTCTTGAAAATGATATTACCATTCCGGATTTGGTAGATCCGGCTGTCACCGGCATGCATAAGAAAAATCCCGTCAGAAGAAAGATAAAGCAGGCAAATGGTTGTGCCCATTCCCCTTGCATCGGGATTTTCTTTCAGGTAGTCATCAAAACGGATTTCAGCGTATCGGACAGCTTTTTCAATAAAATCGGAGGAGAATTCTTTGGTTGGATCCAGGAATGTTTTGAAATATGTTTGGATTGATTCACAGGCTATGGAACTGGCTACTTCTCCTTTGTTGGAGCCTCCGACACCATCGCAGACGAGGAACAGTTTGTCATTGACAGAGACCTCTTCCTTGCTTGGATAAATAGCGTCTTCGTTGTTTATTCTTTTTCCGATTTCACTGATGGAAAAAGGTTTTTGTATACTGATGTTCATAAGCCGATTTAATAATAGTTAACTGGAGTGCTGTACCTCAAATAACAACCGGGTTTGTCCGATTTGTATTTCATCTTTATCTTTCAGAATGATAATTTCTTCAGGTTCGATGTAATTACTATTATATAACGTTCTGTTTTTACTTTTATTGTCAAAAAGATAGTGATTGTAGTTTCCCTTGGCATCTTTTTTAATTTCGATACCAATATGTGCCCTGCTCATCAACTTATCCTGGGTTTCAATTGTAGTTGCAGAATCGGAGGAAGACGATTTCCTGCCTATGATATTGACTCCTTCGGATAATTGTATGGTTTGGGGTGGGGTCAACTCATTGCCAATAACCTGAATTCTCCCCATTTTCAGATCTTTAGGACCTGCCGGAGATAAAATTACAGTTTCAGAATCGTCCTGATTCAGGTTTTTATTTAGAATAGATACGGGTATGGGCTTCCTGCATTGCGGACAATTAAAAGTTTGAATATGAGATGGTAACTTTGTTTCATCTACTTTCAAACCCACATGGCAATGCGGACAACGGATGGATATCATGAAATGTCAGATACGTCAAGATCTATAGCGTCAATAAAAGAATCTTCAGCCGTAAAATCCGATACAAAGATCTGATCTTCTGCATTGATGACAAAATCAGAATCCAAACCCAGATCAACTGTAACTGCATCTAAAAATTCATCCTGAGACATATCGATCATAACTACATCAGATAAATCATGATCAATCGTAACAAAATCCAGGTCATTATAGTCACTATGTTCAGCTACAACAAAAATATCCGTGTCTATGAACGAATCTTCTGTATGTATATTCTCTCCCACCATACTTCATTGAGATTTTATTTAGCATACAAATATACGCTTAAAAATCCGCATGGCTATATGATCAATTGTTTACTATCCCAAGTGTAAGGTTTATTGTACAAAACAGGTTTTAATTGTGACAAAACGACAGGAATTGATTCCTGATCACCAGTTGGATTTGCAGGAAGGGTTGGAACATTGTCCTTTATTTTTTAAGGACTGCCAAGGAATCTCTCCTAAAAATGTACCGCATTTGGGACATACGTAATCTGTCTTGAATTGGTCGGACAGTGCTTGTAGCTGACCAGGTGTTTTAGCTGCTTGTTTGGCTCCCATAAATATTCCGATAACCGGGCCGGTAATCGCTACGGCTAAGCTTACATAAAGAATTTTCGTATTTGCTATTCCTGCAATACTTAATACGACACCAATAATTCCAGGAAGAGTGAACGGCAGGGACTGAAGCAACCGGGTCTTAAATTGATTGGTTGATTGAATCCTGATTTTTTGAGACTGATACTTTTCGTAGATTTCTTTTAGCGCCTCGAATTCGGATGAATAGTTGTTTTTGCAGTTCAGGATTTCAGATAAGGAAATAGTATATTTACCTCCCAGCATGATAATATCAGCTGAAGTAACTTTTTTTCTCAGAATTTGTTGCCCGTTAACGAAAGTACCATTCCCGGAGGCCAGGTCTTCGATAAAATATTCTCCGTCGGTTGTGCTTTTTAAAACGGCGTGGTGACGGCTTACATGTGGATCATCAATCACACAATCGTTGTCTAAGGCTTTTCCGATTTTGACAAACATGGTTGTTTTTACTTTTGTTCTTCTTTTATGTCTATCAAATCCTGTTCCAAAGTCTCTTTCAGCACTTTTAATGGTTCTTTGGGAACAATCAGTTCTTTGGCTTTTCCGTCGGCTGTTGAGAATAACAACTTGGTTTTGGGTAAATTAATTTGTAATACGTGATTTTTATTAATGATAAAACTTTTACCGACACGCACTAATACACTGGCGTACCCTTGAATTTGTTTTTCCAGAATTTCTTCTATTTTACCGAGATTGACTGCAAAAACAAATTGGATGCCATTAGACAATACCAGCTTGGTGTAGTTTCTTTCGGCTTCAAAATAAAGGATCCGGTCGATTTTTATTCTGATCAGTTCATCTCTTGTTTTAAAAACCAGGTATTTTTCCATGAAATAAAAAAATAAATTTTGAATTTTGAATTTTGAATTTTGAATTGATTTAAGGTCCTTAATAATTGGATAAGGCCAATTTTCGATTCAAAATTCAAAATTCAAAATTTATAATTAACCAACGTTATTCAACAGTTGCCTGTGCTGCTGCCAGTCTGGCAATAGGCACACGGAACGGAGAACAGCTTACATAATCCAGTCCGACGCGGTGACAGAATTTAACGGATGAAGGTTCTCCTCCATGCTCGCCGCAGATACCACATTTTAAACCGGGTTGAATTTCACGTCCTCTTTCAGTTGCCAGTTGAACCAGTTGACCGACACCGTTTTGGTCCAGAACCGCAAACGGGTCATTCTTCAGGATTCCTTTATCGATATATAAAGGTAAGAACTTGGCAACGTCGTCGCGGCTGTATCCGAAAGTCATCTGAGTCAGATCATTAGTGCCAAAAGAGAAGAATTCAGCGGCCGTAGCGATCCGGTGAGCCGTTAATGCTGCACGAGGAATTTCGATCATAGTACCCACTTTATATTCGATACTTTCATTTCTTTCGGTGAATACCAGTTGAGCTGTTTGATCGATAATGGTTTTCTGAGCCAGGAATTCGTACAAAATACCAGTCAGAGGTACCATAATCTCCGGATATACTTTTAAGCCTTTGGCTTTCAGATCCAGTGCGGCTTCCAGGATGGCGCGGGTTTGCATTTCGGTGATTTCCGGATACAGGTTTCCTAAGCGGCAACCACGAAGTCCCAACATCGGGTTTTGTTCCAGTAAACTTTCTACGCGGGCATGGATTTCTGAAAACGGAACGCCCATCACTTTAGCCATTTCCTGTTGTCCTTTTTCATCGTGAGGAACAAATTCGTGCAAAGGAGGATCCAATAAACGTACGGTAACAGGAAGTCCTTCCATGGCTTCAAAAATACCGGTAAAGTCGGCCCGTTGCAATGGCAATAATTTACCTAATGCAGCACGACGACCGTCTTCATCTTTCGCTAAGATCATTTCGCGCATGGCTACGATCTTGTCTCCATCGAAGAACATGTGTTCGGTACGGCAAAGTCCGATACCCTGAGCGCCGAAGTTACGTGCTACCACTGCATCATGAGGGGTGTCGGCATTGGTGCGAACTCTCAGTTTAGCGTATTTGTCGGCCAGATCCATCAAATCTTCGAAGTCTCCACTCAACTCGGCTTCCTGTGTTTCGATTTTACCGGCATAAACCAATCCGGTAGAACCGTTCAATGAAATCCAGTCACCTTCTTTCAGGATGGTTCCGTTGACGTTCATTGTTTTGGCTTTATAGTCGATTTGTACGCCATTAGCAGCCGATACGCAGCATTTACCCATACCCCGGGCAACCACGGCAGCGTGGGAAGTCATACCTCCGCGAGCAGTAAGAATACCTTCAGATACAGTCATACCCCGCAGGTCTTCCGGAGAAGTCTCAATCCGGCAGAGAACCACTTTTTCTCCCCTGTTGAACCATTCTTCAGCATCATCCGCATGGAATACCACTTTTCCTGTGGCGGCACCCGGAGATGCGGGTAATCCTTTTGTGATGTATTGAGCGGCAGCCAATGCTTCTTTTTTGAATACCGGGTGGAGCAATTCGTCCAGTTTTTCGGCTTCCTGACGTTTCAAAGCTGTTTTTTCGTCAATAATTCCTTGTTTCAACATGTCCATGGCGATTTTAACCATGGCAGCTCCGGTCCGTTTACCGTTACGGGTTTGCAACAACCAGAGTTTACCATCCTGAATGGTGAATTCGAGGTCCTGCATATCCTTGAAGTAATCTTCCAGTTTTTGTTGAGTTTCGATCAGGTCTTTTGCACAAGCCGGAAGTGCTTCTTCCAGAGAAGGATAATTTGCTGCACGATCTGATTCGCTGATACCTTGTTGAACGGCCCAACGTTTGGAACCTTCAATCGTAATTTGTTGCGGAGTGCGGATACCGGCAACTACATCTTCACCCTGAGCATTGATCAGGTATTCTCCGTTGAAAATATCTTCTCCAGTAGCAGCATCCCGGGTGAAAGCTACTCCTGTTGCGGAAGTCAGTCCCATGTTTCCGTAAACCATGGCCTGAACGTTTACAGCAGTTCCCCATTCTTCCGGAATTTTATACATTTGACGGTAAAGGATGGCGCGTTCGTTCATCCAGCTATCGAATACGGCGCAAACAGCACCCCACAGTTGTTCCCAGGGGGAAACAGGAAAATCTTTACCGGTTTGTTTTTTAACGGCAGCTTTGAATTTGCTTACCAGTTCTTTCAGATCACCAACAGTCAGTTCTGTATCCAGTTCGACACCTCTGGCATGTTTTACTTCTTCCATGATAGCTTCGAAAGGATCGATTTCGTGCTTGGATTCAGGTTTCATACCCAATACCACGTCACCATACATTTGTACGAAACGGCGGTAAGAATCCCATGCAAAACGTTCGTTACCGGATTTTTTAGCGATGCCTTCTACCGCTTCGTCATTCAAACCGAGGTTCAAAACGGTATCCATCATACCCGGCATGGAAACGCGCGCTCCAGAGCGAACAGAAACCAAACACGGGTTGTTTTTGTCTCCAAAACCAGTGCCGGTAAGTCCTTCTACATAAGCGATCGCTTTTTCCACTTCAGGTTTCAGCAGTTCGATTACTTTGTCTTTCCCCAATTGGTTGTACTCGGTACAAACTTCTGTTGTGATGGTAAATCCCGGAGGAACAGGGACTCCGATCAGGTTCATTTCAGCCAGGTTGGCTCCTTTACCTCCCAAGAGGTTCTTCATGTCGGCACGTCCTTCTGCTTGTCCGTTTCCAAAGGTGTAAACTCGCTTTTTCATTGATTGTTCATTTAAGTATTAATTGTATTTCAATTTTGTTTTAAAACGGTATCCAATACCTGCATCCAGGCAGAGAAAGCTATTTATGTATTTATTCCATGTTATGGAAAACATTTTGTACGTCTTCGTCTTCTTCGAATTTTTCCAGTAATTTTTCCAGGGTTACCCGTTGTTCTTCGGTAACACTTTTGTACTCTTTCGGAATACGTTCGAATTCAGCACTGTGTATTTCGTATTCTTTTTCTTCCAGGTGTTTTTGAATTGCTGCGTACGACTGAAATTCTCCATAGATCAAAACCACATTTTCTTCTTCGTCATATTCGATTTCGTCTACACCGAAATCGATCAGTTCCAGTTCAAGGTCTTCCAGTGATTCATTTTCTTTTGGGGTAATCTTGAATACACATTTGTGGTCGAACATAAATTCCAGGCTTCCGCTGGTGCCCAATGATCCTCCGTATTTATTGAAGTAGCTACGCACATTAGCGACTGTACGGGTGGAATTATCTGTTGCCGTTTCTACAACAATAGCGATTCCAAAAGGACCATAACCTTCGTATACGATTTCTTTGTAATCGGAGAAATCCTTGGAGGTCGCTTTTTTGATGGCTCTTTCCACATTGTCTTTGGGCATGTTTTCTTTCTTGGATTGCTGGACCAACACCCTGAGACGTGGATTGGTATCAGGATCAGCACCTCCTTCTTTGACTGCAATCGTAATCTGTTTACCCAGTTTTGTAAACACACGGGCCATGTTGCCCCATCTTTTCATTTTTGTCGCTTTGCGATATTCAAATGCTCTTCCCATATATTATCTTAATTGTGCTCCTAATTTTTCTTCCAGACTTTTCTGAATTCTGGACATTATATTTTCTATTTGCTTGTCATTCAGTGTTTTTTCTTCATCTTGAAGCATAAAGCTGACGGCGTACGATTTTTTTCCTTCCGGAAGGTTTTTTCCTTCATAGACATCGAACAAAGATACTTCTTTTAATAATTTTTTGTCTATATTGAATGCAATTTTTTCTATTTCGGAAAAAGATACTTTTTTGTCCAGTAATAAAGCAAGGTCTCGCCGGACGGAAGGGAATCTTGGAATTTCCGAGTATTTAACTTGTTGTGAGCAGTTTTCCTTCATTAATAAGTTCCAGTTTAATTCAGCGAAGTAAATCTCTGCAGGAATATCGAATTGTTTGCCCAGTTTTTTTTGTAAAATACCCAATTCTCCTAATTTTCGTCCGGAAGGGGTTTGAATGCTTAATCCGGAGGAAAAAATCTCGTTGGAAAAACCATTGAAGGTTAATTGCCTGGAATTAATTCCCAGACGAGACAGAATGTTTTCCACGTATGCTTTCAGTTCGTAAACAGAAGATTTTTCTTCAGGATGAATCCAACTGTTACTGACTTTATTTCCTGTCAGCCACAGTGCCAGGTGAAACTCTTCCTTAATGGCGGAAAGGGAGTCTTTTCCTTTATCGGCATTAAAGGAATAAATATTTCCAAATTCGTAAAATTTCAAATCCGGATTTTTCCGGTTCCGGTTGTAGGCGATACTTTCCAGTCCGCCGAACAACAAGGTCTGGCGCATGACATCCAGTTCGGCGCTCAGGGGATTTCTCAGCAAGACACAACTGGCTTTTGGAAAAACCTCTCCGTTTTCATAATATGTGCTTGCTGTCAACGAATTATTCATGATTTCGTTAAACCCGCATCCGGTCAGTTGTTCGGAAATCAGGTTCTGCAGCTGATAACTTCTGTCTGTCGGTGTTAGGTAAGACAGATTCGAATTAAGAGTTTCTCCGATTTCCACATTGTTGTATCCGTAGATACGCAGAATATCTTCGATTACATCTACATCACGCTGTACATCTACCCGGTAGGTAGGAATGCTAAGTTCCCATTCGTTTTCGTTTTCCTGAAGAATTTCTATTTCCAGGCTTTTCAGAATGTTCCGGATGGTGTTTTCCGGGATTGTTTTTCCGATTAGGTCATGTACTTTTGGGATGGAAAGAAGTACGTGGGTATTGTTGATCGGGTGGGGGTATACATCCTGCAATTCTCCACAGATGGTTCCTCCGACTACTTCCTGAATCAAAAGGGCCGCACGTTTCAGTACGTACAAGGTGTTATTCGGGTCGCAACCTCTTTCAAAGCGGAAAGAAGCATCTGTATTCAAACCGTGGCGACGGGCCGTTTTTCGTATCCAGGTCGGATGAAAATAAGCAGATTCCAGGAATATATCGGTAGTAGATTCGGTTACTCCGGAATGAAGTCCTCCGAAAACACCTCCGATGCACATGCCTCCTTTGCTATTGCAGATCATCAGATCATTGGAATTGAGTTTGCGTTCCACTTCATCCAGGGTAACGAAAGGTGTTCCTTCCGGAAGTGTTTTAACATATACCTTGTTTCCGTAAATCTCGTTGAGGTCGAAAGCATGAAGAGGTTGTCCCATCTCGTGGAGTACATAATTGGTAACATCCACGACATTGTTGATCGAACGTACTCCGATCAGTTCGAGGCGGTTCTTCAACCAATCCGGGCTTTCTTTGACTGTGATCCCTTTGATGGTAATTCCGGAATACCGGGGACAGGCTTCTGTATTTTCTACAATGACCTCTACGGCCGGATTATGGTCTGTGATACGGAATGCATCAATGGACGGTTTTTTAAGTGTAGCCGGAACTCCTTTTTGTTGCAGACTGGCTGCCAGATCACGGGCTACGCCGAAATGAGAAGCTGCATCAATGCGGTTGGGGGTGATGTCAACTTCCAGGATGTAATCGCTTTCTACCTGGTAATATTCTTTGGCAGGCATTCCTACCACAGCATCTTCCGGCAGAACGATGATTCCGTCGTGACTGTTTCCGACGCCGATTTCATCTTCGGCGCAGATCATACCGTTGGATTCGATTCCCCGTATTTTGGACTTTTTTATGACAAATGATTCTTCTCCCGAGTAGAGTTTGGTACCGATGGTGGCGACTATTACTTTTTGTCCGGCAGCTACGTTAGGGGCTCCACAAACGATCTGTTGAGGTTCTCCGCTTCCCAGATCAACAGTTGTAACATGCAGGTGATCCGAGTCGGGATGATCGTTGCAGGTCAATACTTTTCCGATAACCAATCCGTTAAGACCACCTTTGATTGCTTCGACTTCTTCTATGCCTCCGGTTTCCAATCCGATGGAAGTCAATGCTGCAGACAATTCTTCCGGTGTTAATTGGATTTGTATATAATCCTTTAACCACTTATATGAAATATTCATGCTTGCGAAATTTTTCTTGTTTTTCAAAAATAATCGCCAAAAGTAATAAAAAATGCGTTACGAACAAAACATTAATTGGGGATGTAAAACAAAATGTTTCGAGCGTCAGCCTATCCCCCGCTGGAGGGGGCAGGGGGAGGATCTGGTAGAGAACTAAAAGTTAAGAACTAAGAGTTAAGAATTAAAAATTTTATCTGGGAGTTCATTTGATTCGGTATTTTCGGTAGTCCATTCCTCCCCCTGCCCCTTCCAGCAGGGTATAGGCTGACGCCAGTAATCTTTCAGAACGGGGTTTCAGAGCTGTTGGTTACCGAGAAGTTGCGGGAAGGGAAGTCATTGCCGGCGGGCATAATATGTGCCTGGCTGTTCAGCCGGGATTGATATTCTTCTACCAGCATGTCATCGTCCAGGTTCTGGAAACGGGCATATTCTTTTTTGAAACTCAACAATACATCTCCGGTCGAGCCGTTCCGGTGTTTGGCTACAATGATTTCTGCTTTTCCCGTAAGGTCGTTTCCTTTTTCGTCCGCATATATTTTATAGTATTCAGGTCGGTGAATGAAGCAAACGATATCGGCATCCTGTTCGATAGCGCCGGATTCCCGTAAATCCGAAAGTTGGGGACGTTTTCCTTCTGTTCCCTGACGGTTTTCTACTCCCCGGTTTAACTGGGAGAGGGCAATGATCGGGATGTTCAATTCTTTTGCTAATCCTTTTAATGAACGGGAAATAATACTAACTTCCTGTTCGCGGCTACCGAATGACATTCCACTGGCGTTCATCAATTGCAGGTAGTCGATAATGAGGCATCTTACTTTATGTTCTTTAACCAGACGGCGGGCTTTGGTACGGAGTTCAAAAACCGAAAGGCTGGGGGTGTCGTCGATGAAAATAGGAGCATCGTATAACTCTTTTAGTTTGTAGTCGAGTTGCTCCCATTCGTAGTTGGCCAGTTGCCCGTTTTTGATTTTTTCTCCGGCAATTTCGGTCACATTAACGATTAGCCGGTTTACCAATTGGACGTTTGACATTTCCAGGGAGAAAACGGCGACGGGAGTATTGAAACTAACTGCCATATTTTTTGCCATGGACAGTACAAAAGCTGTTTTTCCCATGGCAGGACGAGCCGCAATAATGATCAGGTCCGAATTCTGCCAGCCGGAAGTGATTTTGTCCAGTTGTTTGAATCCTGTTTGTACGCCGCTTAATCCATCTGTCCGGTTGGCTGCAATCTGCATCAGTTCGATGGCTTCCTTGATTACCGGATTGATCTGGGTAACGTCTTTTTTTACATTTCTCTGGGATATTTCGAACAATTGGCCTTCCGCTTCCTGCATCAGGTCGTCCACATCGTTCGTTTCATCGAAAGCTTTACCTGCTATGTGTGAAGAAAAAGTGATCAGTTCCCTGGCCAGGTATTTTTGTGCAACGATCCTGGCATGGTAGTCCAGGTGGGCACTGGAAACCACTTTCTGAGATAATTGTGCGATGTAGAAAGATCCTCCGACAGCTTCCAGGTCCCCTTTTTTACGCAGTTGTTCCACTACGGTAAGCATGTCGATCGGTTTTTGCTGGATGGCCAGGTCCTGGATGGCCGAAAAAATCAGTTCGTGTGATTTGTCATAAAAACTTTCCGGGCGAAGGATTTCACTGATTACCGGATAAGCGTCTTTTTCAAGCATTAAAGCTCCTAAAATAGCCTCTTCCAGTTCCCTGGCCTGAGGCTGCAGGCGTCCGGTTTCTTCCGGATTGGCTGTTGCCTTTTTACTTCGGGAATTAGAGCGGTAACCTGATCTGTTTTGTTCTACCATGATTCATTGCGTTATGTCATTTTTCAAAGGACGACAAAGATACAAAATGGCTTGAAAAGAAGAGTCGGAGAGTAAAATAATCTATCAACAGGTTATTAACCGGAAGTTTTTCCTGCTTCAAAACGATTGTGTCAAAAGTTACTTTGCTTCATCCGAGTTCCTCGCAATGACAATGCAAAGTAACTTTTGGCACAATCTTTCTTTATTGTGAAATTATACTTGAATCATTCCTTTTATTTCTTCATTCCTTTCACAGCCTTTACTTTTCCCTCTTTTTCAAACTGAAAAATATAAGCGCCGTCTGTGAAGTTTCCTGTCGGGATACTTTCATCCGGATTCGTCAGTTTCCGGGTATAGACCACAGCTCCGGAAGCATTTAAAATCCGCAGGATACATCCTTCGGCTCCCAGGATACGTACTTCATTCCGGAATGGATTAGGGAACAATTTCAGTCCTGCCAGGTTCAATTCTTCGATTCCGCTCGGAGCATATACCGTTATTTCCTGAGCGACAGTCCTGTTTCCGCAGGCATGTTCCATGTCGACCGAAAGGATACCTTTTCCTGTTGCATCCTCTGCAAAATGGACGTGCGTCGAATTACCGGTAGTTACACCGTAAAAGAAGTCCACTTCCGGTTTTGAATAGCTCCAGGTATATTTTGTTACGTTTTCATATCCACTGACATTGACGAGATAAGTTCGTCCCGGCATTACCGTTTTCGGGCAATCTTCAAAACAGACAATTTCCGGTAAGGGTTTTGCTACTTTTAATTGTACGATGTTGCTGCTTATTGTCTGACCGTCGGCTCCGGATACTTCTACCCGGTAGTTTTCGCTGTCGGCGGTTGTTGCATTGGATATCGTCAATGAATTGGTCGTTGCTCCCTGAATGGGGGTGTTTCCTTTATACCACTGGTAGGTAAGGTCGGTTCCGTTTGCTTCTACATTGAATGTATAGTTACCATCCATGCACACATTACCGCCTGTAGGTTGTGTGACAATCTCTGTAGGATCAAACGGTGCTCTGGTTGTCGGAAATACCGCCGTGATTACACCGTTGTTTGCTGCATTGGTAACGTTGATTGCTCCGGCCACGGTAAAATAATCAGCCGGGATTCCATCGAGTTTATAACCCGCTTTAGGTGTCAATGTAATAGTTGCGGTATATTGTGTACTGCCTTGGAAAGGATTGTGTGCCGGACTCCAGGAAACGGTTCCGGTATATTGTCCTGTTTCGGTAATTGTTGTTATGGGTGTAGCATT
>JAVBKV010000050.1:0-46430 GCA_031553885.1 Bacteroidales bacterium | reverse complement strand
TAAAATCATGAAAATAGAGTAACAGAAATGGGCGAATACAAAAATTTACCCAAAATCGGAGTAGGATCCCGCTAAAATAAAAAAACTGCCGAAGATTGTTCTTATTTCGACAGTTTTATGCGAATTTACTGAATGTCCCTATTTTATTGGTCTTTTAGCGAATTGGCCTATGTTTCTTGTGTTTTTTGCCGATTTTAACGCTTTACACAATAATCATTACAGGTGAATAGTACACGTTTTTTTATGGAAAGTTCAATCTTCGAAGTCAAAATCAAAATTGAAATCATCCACGAATGTCGGCGTGCTGAACTGATCGATTTCACGACGATCCTTTTTCGTAGGTCTTCCGGTGCCTTTTGCCCGGTCGATAAATCCGCTGATTTTATTCAGTTCCAGTAATTCGTATTGTTCCGGAGGAGTAATGTTTTCGAGGTATTGCGGAACCAGCTTGGCGCCGACGCGGTTTGTTGTCAGGTCCAGTACCTTGAACGAATAAGTGATGGGAGGTTTACGTACCTGTATGACATCTCCTATTTTAATGGAGCGGGAAGGCTTGACTGCAATGTCATTAATCATGACCCTGTTTTTTTTACAGGCCTCCACGGCGATGGTCCGGGTTTTAAAAATCCGGGTTGCCCACATCCATTTATCTATTCGGGCTTCATTCATTTTTTGTTGTACGAATTCATGGTATTATTGGCTCCTGCCAAACAAAAACTTTTGATAATTTCCGTTGACCGTTCGATTCTTTCAGGAAGGTTTTGTTGTTCTTCCGAAGTAAACGGATGGAGAACATAATCAACCTGGTAGCCTGTGGGGAAATCATTCCCTATACCGAAACGCAGGCGACAGTATTGTTGTGTCCCTAATGTTTCCTGTATATGTTTTAATCCGTTGTGGCCAGCATCACTTCCTTTTGTTTTCAGCCGAAGCGAACCGAATGGAAGGGCCAGGTCATCCACCACGACCAGCAGATTTTCGACAGGGATATTCTCTTTCTGCAGCCAATAACGGACGGCGTTTCCGCTCAGATTCATGTATGTGGAAGGTTTGAGCAGTACCAGTTGTTTATTTTTTACTTTCATTTCTGCAACCGCTCCATATCGCTGATCTGTAAAAACAACATTGGACGCTTTAGCTAAAGCGTCCAATATCATAAATCCTATATTGTGGCGGGTATGTTGGTATTCTGGACCAATATTACCCAGTCCGGCAATTAAATATTTCATTGTCGATCCGGAATTAGTTTCCTCCCTTAGCGGCGGCACCCCTTGCTGCACGAGTCAACTTAACGGCGCATACCACGTTATCCTTGGAATTTAGTAGTTCAAGGTTATTAAAGTTCAATTGACCGACCTGAATGGTTTTACCCAGTCCGAGGTTTTCAATATTGATCACTAATTTTTCAGGGAAATTGGTATATAAACCTTTTACTTTCAGTTTTCTCATTTCCAGAGAAAGCTTACCCCCGGCTTTTACCCCTTCTGCCAATCCTTCCAGTACAACCGGGATTTCCATAATAACCGGTTTGTTTTCGGATATTTCAATGAAGTCAATATGCAATAAATTTTCGGATACCGGGTGAAACTGAAGGTCTTTCAGAATCGCATTGCATTTTTTGCCATTGATATTCAGGCTTACAATTTGTACTTCCGGAGTATAGATCAACTTACGAACACCTTCACGGGTAGTTGTAAAATGAACCACTTCTTTACCTCCATACAATACACAAGGAATTTGTCCTTCACTGCGGTAAGATTTAGCCGCTTTTTTTCCGACATTCTCTCTGAGAGAACCTTCTAATTGAAACGTTTTCATTAACTAATTGTTTGTGTTACTCAAAATTAAGATATATTGCTTCCTAACTTCCCATCACACGGAATTTTAAAAGCGGTGCAAAGATAGTTCTTTAATGTAGGATATGCAAATGTTTGGTGAAAAAACGATGTATTTATTTAAAATCAACCCGATTTTCAATAATTTCGATGGGATTATCTTCCGATATTTTCCGGGGAACAAAGTCAACGGTATTATTTTCCTTGATAAAATGTAAGGTTTCTTCCAGAGCATCCATGAACTTATCGAAATCTTCCTTGTAAAGAAATATTTTATATTTTTCAAACTGGTTGAACTGAGGTTGAGTCTCGTTTATTATCTTTTTGCTTTCTGTAATGGCTAAAAATAATTCACCTTTTTTGTTTTTTTTCACATCAAGATAATATATCCGCTTCCCAGCTTTAACCGCCTTTGAAAAAATAATATCACTTTCCCGTATTTCATTTTTTGTGTTGTATCCCTCGTTCATGCTAAGTAGTTGTGATTTTAGTGCATCTAAAATGATGCATTAGTTTTAAACATTCATTAGTTTTGCAAATTTGGACATAATTTTTTACAAAAACAATAAATTAAGGGATAAAAAATGAAAAAAGTCAATATTTCTTCTTTTGGGAGAGAAATCAAATAAAAAGCATTACCTTTGCGGCAAAATTAGATGTTCTTTTGAAATGATTAATCGTATTATTATTCGTATAAAGGTTCTCCAGATCGTATATTCGTACTATCAAAAAGGAGACAGAAATTTGAGTAATGCAGAAAATGAGTTGATGTTCAGCCTACAAAAATCATACGATTTATATCATTATCTTCTCTTATTGATTCCTCTGTTGACAGATGCAGAACAAAAACGACTGGACTTGCGCAAGCATCGTTACCTGGCTACCGAATCCGAACGAAATCCTGATATGCGTTTCGTCAATAACCGGTTTGCCGAGCAGTTGCGGACGAACCAGGCACTTCAGAAATTTGCCAATGAAAAAGGAACGTTGTGGAACGATGACGATTTAAGTCTGGTCCGGAATCTGTTGGACCGTATCGTTCATTCGGATATTTATCAGGAATATCTGAGTTCGGAAGATTCCTATGAGTCGGATCGTGAGTTCTGGAAGAAGGTTTTCAGGTATTTTGTATGCGAAGGCACCGATGATACGATTGAAAGTTACCTGGAGGACAAAAGTATTTATTGGAATGATGATATGGATATTATCGGAACTTTTGTTTTGAAAACCATCAAACGATTTCAATCGGAAAACGGGACTCAACAGGAGTTGCTTCCGATGTTTAAGGATGATGAAGACCGGGACTTTGCACTTACGCTGCTTCGCCGGACCATCATGGAAGAAAAGGATTCCAATGAACGGATAACCAAGCAGATTAAAAACTGGGACCTGGAACGGATTGCCGGGATCGACTTGTTTATTATGCAGATTGCACTGGCGGAATTGAAAAATTTCCCTTCCATACCGGTCAATGTTACGCTCAACGAGTACATCGATGTTGCCAAGTATTACAGTACTCCAAAAAGTGCTCACTTTATTAACGGAATTCTGGATGCTATCGTTAATGATTTAAAAAATGAGCATTTGTTATTTAAAAATTAAGATTAATCACTATATTTGTAGCTGAAACATTAAATAATAGGACAATGAGTTTATTGCACATTTTATTACAGGCTCCCGCTTCTCAGGGACCATTAGGGCAGTTCGGCGGAATTTTTATGATTATCGCTTTGTTTGCAGTCATGTATTTCTTCATGATACGCCCTCAGCAAAAGAAACAAAAAGAAATTCAAAAAATGCGTGAAAGTCTGAAAGTAGGTGATCGGGTACTTACCTCAGGAGGTATTTATGGCAAGATAAAAGACATCAATGACACTTACTTTAATATTGAAATAGCAGAGAATGTAAGAATTAAGGTTGATAAAGCGTCCGTATTTGCTACAGCCGATGACATTCCTGCCAATAAATAGTACTCCTTCTTCCTTGCAGAAAAAAACAAAGGCTTTCTTTCAGGGTGAAAACTGGAAGAAGGCTTTTGTCTTTTTATTCTTTCTTTTGATTGCATTCGGTTTCTGGCTGTTGCAATACCTGCAACAGACATTTGAACAGGAAGTATATATTCCGGTACGATACGAAGATACCCCGGCTGAAATGATTACCGCTGATTCCTTGCCTGATCGGATTTTGCTGAGAGTACGGGACAAGGGTACTGTTCTGTTAAATTATTCGCTGGGAAAGCAGCCCGGCCCTCTTGAAATCAGTTTGTCAGGCTTGAAAGAAAAAGAAAGATCATTCACAATTACCAAAACGGTCCTGGAGAAACAGATTCTTCAACACTTATCGATAACAACCCAGTTGTTGTTTTTTACTCCTGAAAAAATTCAGATTGATTATTCTCCGTTGCAAAAGAAAAAAATACCTGTGGTCATTACGGGAGAAGTAACCCCGGCTACCGGGTATATGTTTTTGGACAGCGTACGGATTGACCCGCCGGAGGTATGGGCGTATGGGAGTCGGGATGACCTGGATACCATACAAGCCATTTATACGGAAGAAAAGGAAATAAAGAATATCCGGAAGACATTGGATGAGAAAGTCGATTTGAAAGCTCCGAAAAATATCCGTTTGGAAGAAAAAAGCGTACTCCTGACCGCCCGGGTAGAAGAATATACGGAAAAAACACTGGAAATTCCTGTGATTTGCCATAACCTTCCTGACGATCGGATTGTCCGTTTTTTTCCTTCTACCGTTGAACTGGTAATTCAGGTTGGGTTGAGCCGGTATAACCGGGTAACAGAATCAGATGTCGAGATCAGTGTGGATTACAATACGCTGGTTCAAAATAAAACGCTGAATATTCCCGTTGTCTTGTCCCGGAAACCACAATGGCTGACCGAGTACAGGATTTCTCCCGAAAATGTCGAATTTCTCATTGAAAAAAGCAAATAATGAAAAGGGTAGGTGTTACCGGAGGAATCGGTAGTGGGAAATCTGTGGTTTCATTTTTGATGCAGGCGATGGGTATTCCTGTTTATATCGCTGATGATGAATCGAAGCGGTTGACTGCTTCGGATTTGTCCATCCGGTCGGAGTTGACAACCGTTTTTGGCCCGGAAGTGTTTAAGGGAGGAATCCTGGATAAGGCTTATTTTGCATCCCTGATTTTCGGGAATGAAGCCAATTTGAAAAGGGCGAATGCGATTATTCATCCGGTTGTGCTGAAGGATTATCTTTCCTGGGTGCAAAAACATTCGGATCAGCCGGTAGTGGCTGTTGAATCGGCCATTCTTTTCGAGTCGGGATTCGATCGTTTTGTGGACTACAAAGTAACGGTTTCCGCTCCGTTGGATATTCGTATACAACGCATTGTAAAAAGGGACCGGATTGCCGAAAAAGATGCTTTGGCCCGCATTTCCAGCCAGTTGCCCGATGAACAAAAATGCCGGTTATCGGATTTTGTAGTCGTTAATGACGGATACAGGGCAATCCTTCCACAGGTTGAAAATTTCCTGAAAATGGTTTATTCCTGATTTTTTCGTATTTTTGTTGCGTAAAACTAAATAAAGAAGATAATTGTTATGTTGAAAGAAATCCTATCAGTTTCCGGTAAACCCGGTCTTTTCAAATTGGTTTCCCAAGGGAAAAATATGTTTGTTGCAGAGTCGTTGATTGATCAGAAGAGAATTCCTGTTTATGCACGGGATAAAGTGGTTTCTCTGGGTGATATCGCTATTTATACAGAAGATGATGAAGTGCCCTTGTATCAGGTGCTTTCTAGTATTCAGGCGAAAGAAAACGGAGCTCCGATCGTGATTAATTCATCTATTCAACCGGAAGAATTGAAAGCCTATTTTGAAACTATATTACCGGATTTTGACAAAGATCGTGTATATCCTTCCGATATTAAGAAAATAATGAACTGGTATAATCTCTTGATTAAATTCGGGTTTACCGAATTTAAGAAAAAGGAAGACGATCATACACCGGAAGATCAGAATGACGGAATTGAAAAGAAAGAAGAAATTAATAAATAATTAAAAAATAATAAAGGCTATGAGCGATCAGGAAGAATTATTTGAATACGATGAGGAAGCAGCTGTTTCATTTATACAGAATTACCTTCCGATGGAACTGAAGGAAAAGTTCTCTGACGATGATATTTATTACATCCTGGATCTTATTTGTGAGTTTTACGAGAAAAATGATTTTCTGAATGAAGATGATGAAGAAAAAGAAGAGCGTGAATTAATTGATTTTATTGTAAAGCAAGCACATAAGGATCAGATAGGGGAATTCTCTAAAGAGGATATTCTATTGGTATTACGTGCTGAATCTGCGTATTCCGATACCCTGGATTTTCCTGAATAAGACAATTTTAAAAAACCGATTGAACTTCCGGGATCGTTCGGGCGTTATGTATGGATGGATATTGGCACGGTTTTTTCTATACAAAAATAGGTTTTTTAAATAATTAATGTGAAAGCAATTAAAAATTAAAAAAGATGAAAAAAGGAAATTTATTTGCAGGTTTATTGTTAAGCGCAGCAATCATTTTATCAGGTTGTAATGCAAGTAATACAGCCAAAGGAACCGGTATCGGAGCCGGAGGTGGTGCTGCAGTTGGAGCCGGGGTCGGAGCATTGATCGGTGGAGGTAAAGGTGCTGCCTGGGGTGCAGGTATCGGTGCTATCGTGGGAGGTGCTGCCGGTGCATTGATCGGAAATAAAATGGATAAACAAAAAGCGGAACTGGAAAAAATTCAGGGAGCTCAGGTAGAGACTGTAAACGAAGGTCAGGCGATTAAGGTTACTTTCGATTCGGGTATCTTATTTGCGACTAATTCCAGTACGTTGAATCAGGCGTCTAAAAATGCATTGACCCAGTTTTCAAATTCATTGAAAACAAACATGGATACAAATGTTCAGATCTACGGACATACCGACAGCTCAGGTACTGATAAAATTAATATTCCATTGTCTCAGCAAAGAGCTCAATCCGTAATGGATTATCTGGTCGGACAAGGTGTTTCTGCTTCTCGTATGACCAGCCAGGGTATGGGTTCTTCCCAACCGGTAGCTGATAATTCCACATCTGCAGGCAAAACTCAGAACCGCCGGGTGGAAGTATTTATCACACCTAATGAAAAAATGGTTCAGGAAGCCCAACAGGGTACATTAAAATAATGAAATTCTGAACATTGACATAATCCAATAAAAAAAGAGGCCTGAAGCCTCTTTTTTTATTGGATTTGTTGGACGTATTATGCTTTTCCTGCACTGCCCAGCACGCTTTCCACTTTGTGCATGTATAGCTTTTTTAAGCTTTCACGAGCCGGTCCCAGGTATTTTCTCGGGTCGAATTCACCCGGTTGGGTAGCGAACACCTCACGGATAGCAGCGGTCATAGCCAAACGGCCGTCGGAGTCGATGTTGATTTTGCATACCGCAGAAGCTGCCGCTTTACGCAATTGCTCTTCCGGAATGCCTATAGCATCTTTCAATGCGCCACCGTATTTATTGATAATAGCAACCTGATCCTGAGGAACTGATGAAGCTCCGTGCAATACAATGGGAAATCCGGGAATTCTTTTCTCAATTTCTTCCAGGATGTCGAAACGCAGGGGAGGAGGAATCAGAATGCCGTTTTCGTCACGGGTACATTGCGCCGGAGTAAATTTGTTCGCTCCATGGGAAGTCCCGATGGAAATTGCCAATGAGTCGACACCGGTCTTTTTAACGAAATCTTCTACCTGATCAGGTTCTGTATAAGTATGATGTTCTGCTACTACATCATCTTCGATTCCGGCCAGGACGCCCAATTCGCCTTCTACTGTTACATCGTATTGGTGAGCATATTCTACTACCTTACGGGTCAGGGCGATATTCTCTTCATACGAATGGTGTGAACCATCGATCATAACGGAAGAGAATCCCATTTCAATACAGCTTTTACACAATTCGAACGTATCACCATGGTCCAGGTGCAACACAATTGGAATGTTGTAACCTAATTCTTTAGCGTATTCCACAGCTCCCTGAGCCATATAACGCAGCAATGTCTGGTTAGCGTATTTGCGGGCTCCGCTGGATACCTGTAAAATAACCGGAGATTTTTTTTCAACGCACGCCTGAACGATAGCCTGCATTTGCTCCATGTTATTGAAATTAAATGCGGGTATCGCATACTTACCTTCAAACGCTTTTTTGAAAATTTCGCGGCTGTTGACTAAGCCTAGTTCTTTGTAACTTACCATTGTTTTATTGTTTTCTGGGTTTAATAATGTCTGTCTGATAACGTTTTAGATATTCATTTGTAAGCTTAATGCAATGAATACCCATACCTATAACAATATTGAGGGGCAAAGGTAATAAATTTGATGTTAAAACCTCTTAGAAATTTTCCTTTTTTTCGTAGTCCGGCATCCTTGAAAAGTGAAAATTTAAAAACAACAATTTAAAAAAACGAAAAAAGATTTTTTTATTCCATAACAAATTCGTACTTTTGCAACCCGAATTGATTGAGTGTAAATAATCAAACAAAAATATAACGCAATGAAACAAGGACTTCATCCGGAAAGCTATCGTCCGGTCGTATTCAAAGACATGTCTAACGACGATATTTTTATTACTCGTTCAACCATTGGTGCGAGAGAAACCATCGAAATCGACGGAGTTACTTATCCGTTGATAAAAATAGAAATTTCCAATACTTCACACCCGTTTTATACCGGTAAGCAGAAATTGGTGGATACAGCAGGACGTGTTGATAAGTTCATGAGCCGTTACGGTAATCGTGCAAAGAAATAAGAGAATCTCCTGAATAGTTGGCGGAAAGAAAATAAATGTATAACTTTGCGCCCTTATTGTAAAATATTTGTGAGCAATCAACAGAAAAAATAAAAAAAGATATAACGAAAATGTCTAAAATTTGTCAAATTACCGGAAAGAAAGCAATGGTTGGCAACAATGTTTCGCATTCAAACCGCAAAACAAAAAGAAAATTTGATGTCAACTTGTTTACGAAAAAGTTCTATTGGGTAGAACAGGACGCATGGGTAAGCCTGAGCATTTGTGCTAACGGGTTACGTACTATTAATAAGATAGGATTGGATGCTGCTATTAAAAGGGCTGCTGAAAAAGGTTATTTAAACGCATAAAAAATAGGAGACCTACAAAATGGCAAAGAAAGCAAAAGGCAATAGAGTTCAGGTAATCCTTGAATGTACAGAACATAAAGAGAGCGGTATGCCCGGTACATCCCGTTATATTACTACCAAGAACAGAAAAAACACAACCGGTAGAATGGAATTGAAAAAATACAATGCTATTCTGAAGAGAGTAACAGTTCATAAAGAAATTAAATAAAACGTTAAACCATGGCAAAGAAAACCGTTGCGGGATACCGTGAGAAATCAGAAGGACGTTCTTATACCAAAGTGATCAAGATGGTTAAGTCCGAAAAAACAGGAGCCTATGTCTTCAAAGAAGAAATGGTTCCGAATGAAGCTGCAAAAGATTATTTCACAAAATAATAGGATTTATTCCTAAGAACAATATTGAAGGCTTCCTTTTAACAGTTTCTGTTGAGAGGAAGTTTTTTTATAACCTTTTTTATTTGTAACTTTGCAGTTAGGTTGTATTTTAAACTCCTGAGAAATGGGTATTTTTAGTTTTTGTTCCAAAGATAAAAAAGTGGATTTGGATAAAGGGTTGTCCAAAACCAAGGAAAGTGTATTTTCTAAACTGACTAGAGTAATTGCAGGAAAGTCCAAGGTTGACGATGATGTGCTGGATGATCTCGAAGAAGTACTGATTTCTTCGGATGTGGGAGTTGAAACAACGCTGAAGATTATTTCCCGGATTGAAAACCGTATAGCCAAAGATAAATACGTAGGGACGGATGAACTTACCCGTATTCTCCGGGATGAAATTGCATCCATGTTGACAAGCAAAGATACCGAAGAACTCGATGATTATGAACTTCCGGAAGGGAAAAAACCATATGTGATTATGGTTGTTGGAGTGAATGGTGTAGGAAAAACGACAACAATCGGTAAATTGGCCTATCATTTCAAAAAAGCCGGTAAGAAGGTATACCTTGGAGCTGCCGATACATTCCGGGCGGCCGCAGTCGAACAGCTAATTATCTGGAGCGAGCGGGTAGGAGTGGATATTGTGAAACAGAAAATGGGGTCGGATCCGGCTTCTGTGGCTTTTGACACCCTGAATTCGGCAAAAGTAAATGATGCTGACGTTGTGATCATAGATACTGCCGGACGTTTACACAATAAAATCAACTTAATGAATGAGTTGACGAAAATAAAGAATGTAATGAAAAAGGTTATTCCGGATGCTCCTCATGAAGTGCTGCTGGTATTAGATGGTTCGACCGGGCAGAATGCCTTCGAACAAGCCCGTCAGTTTACTGCGGCTACGGAGGTCACCGCTTTGGCCATTACCAAGTTGGATGGAACTGCCAAGGGCGGAGTCGTTATCGGAATTTCAGACCAACTTCAGATTCCTGTAAAATACATTGGATTGGGAGAAGGATTGGAGGATTTGCAGGTTTTCAGAAAGAGGGAATTCGTAGATTCCTTGTTTGGGGATGATGAGAAAAAATAAGGTAGATATCATAACATTAGGTTGTTCAAAAAACCTGGTTGATTCGGAATTACTGATGCGTCAGTTTGTAGCTAACGGCTATACGGTTGCACATGATCCTGAAAAACCGAACGGAGATATTGTTATTATCAATACCTGTGGCTTTATCGGTGATGCTAAGGAAGAATCGGTGAATATGATTCTTCAATTCGCCGAAGCCCGCAGGGAAAAGAAAATTAAAAAACTTTTTGTCATGGGATGCCTGTCGGAAAGGTATCTCGAAGAATTACAGGAGGAGATTCCGGAAGTAGACCGGTTTTATGGTAAATTCAACTGGAAACTCCTGATATCCGATTTGGGAAAATCGTATTATGACGAATTGGCTTCGGAAAGAGTGGTGACGACACCGTCTCATTATTCATACCTGAAAATAGCCGAAGGATGTAACCGCACCTGCGCCTATTGTTCCATTCCGATTATTACCGGAAAATACCGGTCGAGAAGTCTGGAGGACATAGAGCAGGAGGTGAGGCAGTTAGTGAAGCAGGGAGTAAAGGAGTTTCAACTTATTGCCCAGGATTTGACGTATTACGGTTTGGACCTTTACAAAAAACTAAGTTTGCCCGAATTGACAATGCGTATTTCTGATATCCCGGGGGTGGAATGGATCCGCCTGCATTATGCTTATCCGGCTCGTTTCCCCATGGATTTGTTGCCGGTGATGAGGGAGCGCGACAATGTTTGCAAATACATGGATATTGCATTACAACACAGCAGTGACCGGATGCTGAAATTAATGCGGAGAAATATTACCCGGAAAGAAACTGTTGATTTGATCCGGACAATCCGGGAAGAGGTTCCCGGCATTCATCTCAGGACAACACTGATGGTAGGCCATCCTGGTGAAACGGAGGAGGATTTTTCTGACCTTCTCGATTTTACCAGGGAAATGAGGTTTGAACGGATGGGTGCATTCCCTTATTCTGATGAAGAGGGTACTTATTCCAATCAACACTACAACGATTCCATCGAACCGGAAATCAAACAGTCCCGTATGGATGAATTGATGTTTGTTCAGGAAAAAATAGCCGGGGAGATCAGCGAGCAGAAGATCGGGCAAAGATTGAATGTAATTATAGACCGGGAAGAGCCTGACTTTTATATAGGCCGGACAGAATATGATTCTCCGGAAGTCGATCCGGAGGTGTTGATCCATAAAGAAGAAAAACTTGTTGAAGGAAATTTTTATCAAGTAACGATTACGGGGACACAATCATTTGATTTATTGGGAACTTTATCATAATATCATACATATTTACATTTAAGAGATGAATGCCACAGAATTAAATTCAGAGCTGGCTCAACGACTTCAATTATCCAAATCGGAGGTAAGCAAACGGTTGGATGATATGGTTGCTGTGATAACAGCCGAGCTGGTCAGAAATAACGTAGTTGCTGTTTCTAACTTTGGAAGTCTTGAAGTAAAGAAAAGAGAAGAAAGAGTTAGTGTTCATCCGCTTACCGGTAAGCGGATGCTGATTCCACCCAAGTTAATCGTAAAGTACAAAGCGTCTTCCTCACTTAAAGATAAGATTAAAGGAATATAGCCATGAATGAAAAGATCAATTTGCAGGATCTGGCCGGCCTTTTAGCTGAAAAGTCCGGTGTTTCAAAAAAAGACTCGGAAGTTTTTCTTCGGGAGTTTTTTGATTTGTTGGCGGAAGTACTTGTTGCAGAAAAACAAGTTAAAGTAAGGAATCTGGGTTCATTTAAGCTGACAGAAGTAGAAGCGAGGGAAAGCGTCGATGTAAGAACGGGAGAACGGATGTTGATTCCGGCCCATCATAAGATCAATTTTGTGCCGGATAAATATTTGAGTGAAACCGTAAATGAACCGTTTGCTCTTTTTGAACCGGTGGAGATTATAACATCGGAAATAGGTCCGGATGCAGACATGCGGCAGGCGGAAGAGGAAGAACCTGAATCTCCGGTGGGAGTGGAACCTTTGACAGATTCTTTATCCGATGAAAAGAAGAGAGAAACAGAATCAAAGTTCGTTCCATTTGTTCCGGTGGATTGGCAGGAGGAAAAACTTGGGTATCGGGCTAAAAGTAAAAAAATAATGAGAGAAATCAACTGGAGAGGGATTGGAATAACCTTGGTTATCCTTTTGGCAATCACTTTTTCCGTATATTTGTTTCTTGATGATGATCCTTTTCATGAGGAAAATTACATTCATTCCGGTTGGGA
Organism: Bacteroidales bacterium; assembly: GCA_031553885.1. Classification (GTDB taxonomy): domain Bacteria; phylum Bacteroidota; class Bacteroidia; order Bacteroidales; family Azobacteroidaceae; genus JAVBKV01. Next base: position 33,745 of record JAVBKV010000050.1, on the reverse strand, counting down.
AAATATGGAACTGGATTTACAGAAGAAACATCAGACCCCGCCGGTTAGTGCGACTCTTCCTAAGGATACATTGACTTCTCCGGATACGGTTTCTGTTCCTGTAACGAAGCCGGCTGCTCATCCGGATACTGTCAGGAAGGTAGCTGTTGAAAAGGTTATTCCTCCGGATGAAGTGAAGAAAGTGGCTGTGAAAAATACAGGTCCCTCAGATACAGAGAAGAAACAAGAAGTTACAAAAACGGAACCGAATACGGTCAGGACAAGAACGATTGAGCCCGGGGAACGATTGACTGTGATTGCTTTACAGGAATATGGAAATAAAATTTTCTGGGTCTACCTGTATGAAGAGAATAAAGCGATCATTAAGGATCCGAATAATGTGACTGTGGGATTGAAAATTGTAATTCCTCCTGCCGGTAAGTACAATATAGATAAGGATAATCCGGAATCAATCCGTAAGGCGGAAGAGCTTGGAAAACGGATCGCCCGTAAATGAGATCCTCCGGCCTTCTTTCAGAAAAGTAACGAGTGATTAGTTTTTATAGGCTTAATTAATCATTTTTAACTCACAAGGTCTTTCAATAGAAATTTAACATTTCTATTTTTGCACTGTTTCTCTGAAAACCTGTTTTTGTAAAGAATAGTAATATAATAAATATACTTATGAGTCAGACAGTTGATATTCGTGAATTGAACGAAAGAATTGAGAGCAAGAGCGGCTTTGTCAATATGATCACCATGGGAATGGATCAGGTGATTGTAGGACAAAAACATTTGGTGGAATCGTTACTTATTGGTTTGTTATCGGATGGACATATCCTCCTGGAAGGGGTTCCCGGTTTGGCTAAAACGTTGGCAATAAAAACACTGGGTTCGTTGATCGATGCCAAATACAGCCGGATACAATTTACTCCCGACCTGTTGCCTGCCGATGTGGTCGGAACCATGATTTACAGCCAGAAGACGGAAGAATTTCTAGTAAAACAAGGTCCTGTTTTTGCTAATTTTGTCCTGGCAGATGAAATTAACCGGGCTCCGGCTAAAGTACAAAGTGCTCTGCTGGAAGCGATGCAGGAAAGACAGGTGACCATTGGTGAAAGAACATATAAACTTCCGGAACCATTCCTGGTAATGGCTACCCAAAACCCGATCGAGCAGGAAGGTACGTATCCGCTGCCTGAAGCCCAGGTCGACCGTTTCATGCTGAAAGTGATTATCAACTATCCGAAAAAAGAGGAAGAAAAGTTAATTATCCGCCAGAATATCAGTGGAGAGCAACCTCAGATCAAAGCGGTTCTCAAGAAAGACGAAATTCTGGAAGCCCGTAAAATCGTTCGTGAAGTTTACCTGGACGAAAAAATCGAGAAATACATTGTCGATATTGTTTTTGCTACCCGTTTCCCGCAGGAGCATGGTTTGCCCAATCTGAAAGAGATGATTTCTTTTGGTGCATCTCCCCGTGCTTCTATTAACCTGGCTCTGGCTGCCCGTGCTTATGCGTTTATCAAACGCAGGGGATATGTTATTCCTGAGGATATCCGTGCAGTATGCCATGATGTTATGCGCCACCGTATCGGATTGAGCTACGAAGCAGAAGCCAATAACCTCACCTCAGAGGAGATCATTAGTGAAATATTAAATAAAGTTGAAGTACCCTAATTAATAATTGAGAATTGAGAATGGAGAATTGAGAATGATGTAACGTTATTTTCAATTCTCAATTCTCAATTCTCCACTCTCAATTAATAATATTGTGGAAACAAGCGAACTTCTAAAAAAAGTACGGCATGTAGAAATCAAGACCCGCGGCTTGTCCCGGAATATCTTTGCCGGCCAGTATCATTCGGCCTTCAAGGGTAGGGGGATGGCTTTCTCCGAAGTCAGGGAGTATGAATTCGGAGACGACATCCGGGATATTGACTGGAATGTAACTGCTCGGTATTCAAGACCTTATATTAAGGTATTTGAAGAAGAACGGGAGTTAACGGTCATGCTTCTGATCGACGTTTCCGGTAGCCGGAACTTTGGTACTTGCGAAATGATGAAAAAAGATATGATTACAGAAATTGCCGCTACATTGGCTTTTTCTGCTATTCAGAACAATGATAAAATCGGCGTTATCTTTTTTTCGAGTAAAATTGAAAAATTCATTCCTCCTCAAAAAGGGAAGAAACACATTTTGTATATTATCCGGGAGTTAATTGATTTTCAGCCGCAGGAAACAAAAACGGATATTTCCCAGGTGTTGAAATATCTGACCAATGCGATCAAAAAGCGTTGCACAGCATTCATATTGTCTGATTATATTGATAAGGGTAATTACCTGCATGCATTGACAATAGCCAATAAAAAGCATGATATGGTAGCTATTCAGGTGTATGACGATCGGGAGACAGAAATCCCTGCTGTAGGTTTGCTTAAAATTAAGGATGCGGAAACCGGCCTGGAAAAATGGGTGGATACCTCTTCTGCCCGGTTAAGGAATACCTACAAACAATGGTGGGAGAAACGGCAGGTGGAAATGGATAGTGCTTTCAAGCGAAGCCGCGTCGATTCGGTATCCATCCGTACGGACGAAGATTATGTAAAGGCGCTGATCGCGTTGTTTAATAAACGTAGTTAAAACCTATGAAGTCTATCAAACAGATAAGAAATTTTGCTTTGATCCTGTTGTGTTTATTATCATCGATTCAGGTATTTGCACAACAACCGGTCATTAAAGCATCTATTGATTCTACCAGTATAATGATTGGTCAGCAAACCCGGATTCGGTTGGAAGTTGCTGCTGAAAAAGACCGGCCGTTGCAACTGCCTGTTTTTGCAGATACGATTATGACAGGGGTAGAAGTGTTGGAAACTTCCAAGATAGATACAACCGATATCGGAAATAACCGTTTGCAGTTCAAAGTGGATTACCTGGTTACTTCTTTTGATTCTGCCTTGTACCATATTCCTGCATTCCGGATGATTTCCGGAGCAGATACGATTTATTCGAATCAACTGGGATTAAAAGTATCAACGTATCAGGTGGATACAGAATCCAAGCAGTTTTATGATATCAAAGATGTGATTCGTCCGGAATTTGTTCTGTCGGATTACTTGTTTTTGATTTTAATGATTCTTGGAGGTCTTCTTCTAATCGCAGCTATTGTCTATATCATTATCCGCTTGAAGAATCGGAAATCATTGATTCCGTTTAAGAAAGAAGAACCTTTGTTGCCTCCCCATGTTCGGGCTATCAATGAACTGGATGCAATTAAATCCCAGAAACTGTGGCAACAGGGAAGAATGAAGGAATTCCATTCGTTGGTGACTGATACATTGAGGAAATACATCGAGGAACGATTCGGAACGGCCGCCATGGAAATGACCTCCGGAGAGATTCTGGATAAAATCAGAAAGTTAAGTGATGCTGATTCGGTATACGATAACCTGAAACAAATCCTTCAACTGGCCGATTTTGTAAAATTTGCCAAGTATCATCCGCTTCCTGATGAAAACGAATTGAGCCTGATGAATGCTTATTTGTTTGTTAATCAAACCAAAGTGGAGGAAAAAGTTGAGGTTGAGAATGGTGAGAATGAAAAAAATGAAAGTAATGAAAGAAATGAAAATAATGAAAATAATGAAGGTAATTGATTTTCTTCATTTTTTAATTCTCTTCATTTTTTAATTTTATAATTGTACAACTATGGTTTTTGCAAATCCATTGTATTTCTTATTGTTGCTTTTACTTATCCCGATGATCGGGTGGTATATCTGGAAGTTGCGTAAATCGCAGGCCTCCCTCCAACTGTCATCTTCCCAGGGATTTGAAAAAGCGCCGGTAAGCTATAAAGTATACCTGAGGCATTTGCCTTTTGTCTTTCGGGTCATCGCTCTGGTCTTTCTGATCATTGCCCTGGCTCGTCCACAGTCGACCAATAGCTGGAACAAATCGACGACCGAAGGAATCGATATCGTCATGACATTGGATATTTCGACGTCCATGCTGGCGGAAGACCTCAAACCCAATCGGCTGGAGGCTGCTAAGGAAGTGGCTGCGTCTTTTATTAACGGACGTCCGACAGACAATATCGGATTGGTTCTTTTTGCAGGGGAAAGTTTTACTCAATGTCCGTTGACAGTCGATCATACCGTTCTATTGAACCTGTTGAAAGATGTTCGGTGTAACCTGATTACCGAGGAAGGAACTGCTATCGGGCACAGTCTGGCAACGGCAGTCAGCCGGTTGCAGAATAGCCAGGCGAAGTCTAAAGTGATTATCCTGTTGACCGACGGTTCGAACAACAAGGGTGAAATTGCTCCCGTGACAGCTGCCGAGATCGCCAAAACGTTTGGAATACGTGTGTATACCATTGCTGTGGGAACGATAGGGACGGCTCCTTATCCTTTTCAAACGGCGACAGGGGTTCAGTATCATCCAGTGCCGGTTGAAATTGACGAACAGACATTGACTCAGATTGCTCAGGTTACCGGAGGTCTGTATTTCCGGGCGACCAACAATAAGGCCCTGAAAGGAATCTATGAGGAAATCGACCAGATGGAAAAGACAAAAATGAGTGTTCAGGAGTACAGTAAGAAACAAGAGGAATACACGTTGTTCGCCATGATCGGCCTGTTGTTCTTTTTACTGGAATTATTATTGAGATACACCGTACTGAGAAATATACCTTGATGGTTAACGGAATAACGAAAGAATTATGTTTAGATTTGAACATCCGGACTATTTGTTCCTTTTATTGATATTACCTGTTTTGCTGGGAATATTTGTGTATTCCATGTACAGTAAAAAACGGGCATTGAAGCGATTTGGCCTCATGGCTACCCTTCGTAGCCTCATGCCGGACGTATCGCTTAAAAAACAGTATTTGAAATTCTGGTTGCTGTTTGCAGCTCTTGCATTGTTTATCTTTCTGATTGCAGGGCCTCAGTTTGGTTCTAAATTGGAAACCGTAAAAAGGCAGGGCGTTGAAGTGATGGTGTGTTTGGATGTCTCCAATTCGATGCTGAGTACAGATGTTTCCCCCAGCCGCCTGGATAAAGCGAAATTGATTTTGTCTAAATTAGTGGATGACTTGAAAAATGACAAAATAGGATTGGTTGTCTTTGCTGGTGATGCTTTCATTCAGCTCCCGATTACATCCGATTATGTCTCGGCCAAGATGTTTTTATCGACCATCGATCCGTCTATCGTTCCTACCCAGGGAACGGCTATCGGAGCTGCTATAAATTTAGCCATGCGTTCTTTTACACCGAGTGAGACCAGTGATAAGACCATTATCCTGATTACTGATGGGGAAAATCACGAAGACGATGCTTTGGGAGCAGCCAAGGCTGCTGCTGAAAAAAACATCAGAGTCAATGTGTTGGGAGTTGGATTACCTCAGGGATCCCCGATTCCTGTTCCGGGAACCAACGGATTCCTGAAAGACCAGGAAGGTAATATGATTACTACCAAGCTCAATGAGTCGATGTGTCAGGAAATCGCAGTGGCCGGAAACGGGATGTATGCCCGGACGGATAATACCAATAATGCATTGAAAGCGTTGCAGAAGGAAATTGATAAAATGAATAAGTCGGATGTGGAAAGCAAGGTGTATTCATCGTATGATGAGAAATACCAGGTCCTGGCATGGATCGTATTGTTTATCCTCATTCTTGAATTTTTTATTTTGGATCGGAAAAACAGGATATTCCGTAAAATTAAGTTGTTTTCATAAATCAATTGTCAATATTTTACAATATGAAATATAAATGGATTTTATTGTTTGTTATGGCCTGCATTCCGATGTTTTCTTATGCACAGAAGGAAGTAAGGGAACAACTGAGAAAAGGGAATAAACAATATAAACAGGAAAAATATAACGAAGCGGAATTGGATTACCGGAAGGCGCTGGAAGCCAATGCCCATTCGTCGGATGCTGCTTATAATCTTGGTAATTCATTGTTCAGGCAGAACAAATTACCGGAAGCATTGGAACAATTTCAGGTAGCAGCTGAAAATGAAAAGGATAAGTCCAAACAGGCAGTTACCATGCATAATGTAGGCAATGTTTTTCTGACGGAAGCTGTGGCTAAGGAGAAAGAAGATCCTTCCAAGTACAATGAGAACCTGAAAAAAAGCATTGAAGCTTATAAACAGTCGTTGAGAAAAAATCCTGCGGATGATGAAACCCGTTATAACCTGGCATTGGCCCAGAAGTTGTTAAAGGATTCTGAGGATCAGCAAAACCAGGGACAAGACCAAAAGCAGGATCAACAGCAAAAAGACCAGCAGCAGGACCAAAAACAGGAGCAACCCAAAGACCAGCAGCAGGATCAGCAACAACAGCAACAGCAGCAGCAAAATAACGAGCAGATGAGTAAAGAAAACGCTCAGCAGATATTGGATGCGTTGATGCAAAACGAAAAGGAAACGCAGGAAAAAGCGAAAGAGCAGCAGGCGAAGCAAATGCAACGCCGGAAAACAGATAAGAATTGGTAATTAATAATACAACAGAACAATGAGAAAACTGTTTTTCTTATTTATACTATTCATAACCGGATACCTGAATGGAATCGCCCAGATTACATTCAAGGGGAACGCAGATAAGGCAGTGGTTGTCAATCAGCAGTTTCGGTTGACGTATACGCTGACAACCACTGGTGACGTAGCGAAAGATCTACCCCGCCTCCCGTCCGGAAAAGGATTTGATATTTTATACGGACCTGTCGAAGGTCCCAGATCTTCATCGTCTTTTGTTGATCTTATCAGTGGTCAGGCAACAACAAAAGCCAGTTTTGTTTATGTGTATACGTTGCAGGCTAAAGAAGAGGGTACTATTACCATACCTGCGGCAACGATTAAAGTAGGAAACAGCGAGTATAAATCCAATGAGGTGACAGTCAAAGTACTCCCTCCGGACCAGGCTCCTGCTTCTTCCGGTAATTCCGATAATTCGGATAATTCCGGTTCTCAATCGGGTAATCAGGCTTCAAATCCGTCTTCTTCCACTAATATAGGAAATAATGATCTGTTTGTCCGGGCACAGGTGTCAAAAAATTCAATGTATGAAAACGAAGGTTTTTTGATCACATTCAAATTGTATTCCTTGTATGATGTCAGAAGTATAGAGAGTGTTAAATTTCCTGAGTATGAGGGGTTTGTTGCTCAGGAAGTCGAGCTTCCGAATCCGCAATGGACGCTGGAAAATTACAACGGGAGAAATTATCGTTCGGTGGTATTGAAGCAAACGATTCTTTATCCTCAACATTCCGGTAAAATTACCATCGGATCAGGGAAACTGGATCTGATAGTTGCAGTACGATCCAACCGTCAGATGCGCAGCATATTCGATGGTTTCCTCGATGCGTATGAAAATGTAAAGAAAGAACTAAGGACTTCACCCATTACGGTTGATGTCAAGGCTCTTCCTTCAGGTAAGCCCGCTTCTTTCAACGGAGCAGTTGGGGAATATAAAATGACTTCTTCAATCAGTTCCAATAATGTGAAGACCAATGATGCGGTTACGATTAAGGTGACTATTTCCGGAAGTGGTAATATTAAGCTGGTTAAGAATCCTGAAATTGTATTTCCTAATGATTTTGAGGTATATGATCCCAAAGTAGATCCCAGTCAGAAGGTTTCTGCGGGGGGTGTTACGGGAGTGAAGACCATTGAATACTATGCGATTCCCCGTTATGCCGGAGATTTTACGATTCCGAAAGCAGAATTTTCTTATTTCGACCTGAACTCGGGGACTTATAAAACCTTGTCTACCGATGAATATAAGTTGCATGTGGAACAGGGAGAAGCCGGATCCGGAACCAGTGGTCCGATCATGAGTTCGACCAATAAGGAAGATGTACGTTTTGTAGGCAAGGACATCCGGTACATTCAGACGCAGGGATTTTCATTCCATCAGGGTGAGTTTTTCTTCGGAACGATCGGGTATTGGCTTTTCTATCTGCTCCCGGCTATACTTTTTATTGTTTTCTTTGTTATTTACCGCAAACAAGCTGCTGAAAATGCTAACATTGCATTGGTTCGCACGAAAAAGGCGAATAAGGTAGCATCCAAAAGGCTTAAGTCTGCTGGTAAGTTTCTGAAAGAGAATCAGAAAGAAGCCTTTTACGATGAAGTGCTGAAGGCCGTATGGGGGTATTTAAGCGATAAATTGAATATTCCGGTTTCGTCATTGACCAAAGACAATGTGGAAGCCGAATTGACTCAATATGGTGTAGGAGAGGATTTGATTAAGGAATTCATGGATATTCTCAATACCTGTGAGTTTGCACGTTTTGCGCCCGCTCAGGGAACGGGAGCGATGGACGAGTTGTATAATTCGACTGTCAAAGCGATCGATAAAATGGAAAATACAATCAAAAAATAAAAGGAGGAGACAAAAAATGAAAAAGTTTTTCATCCTGTTATTGCTTTTAGGAACAACAATCAGCCTTTCGGCTCAGGATACCTTACAATTGGCAAGCGATGCTTATTCTAAGGGAGAGTATTCCAAAGCTGCTGAATTGTACGAGCAACTATTAAAAAATGACGGACAGTCGGCTGCAGTCTATTATAATATAGGAAATTGCTATTATAAACTGAATAAAACAGCCTCGGCTATTCTGAATTACGAGCGGGCGTTGCTACTCGAACCGGGAAATGGAGACATCCGGTTTAACCTGGAAATTGCTAAATTGAAAACCGTGGATAAAATTGTTCCGGTCGATGAATTTTTTCTGGCTGATTGGATGAATTCTCTTCAGAATTTCTTGAGTACCAATCAGTGGAGTAGTTTTAGTATCATTTGCTTTTTACTTTTGGTGGGTGCTTTGGTGTTGTTCTTTTTCTCCCGGAAAATTTTCCTGAAAAAACTCGGCTTTTACGCAGGTATCGGTCTGTTGGTTTTCGTGATACTTGGTAATGTTTTTGCTTTTGCCCAGAAGAAAAAACTGACCGATCGGAATACGGCCATTATTATGGCAGCCACGACTACCATCAAAAGTTCACCGGACAATAGCGGTACCGATTTGTTTATTCTTCATGAAGGAACCAAGGTCCTTATCAAGAGTAAATTAGGAAAGTGGAAAGAGATTGAAACCGCAGACGGGAATGTGGGATGGATTAAAAGCGAGGAGATCGAAATTATTTAATAAACGAAGAAGGTGTGCCGAATGACACACCTTCTTCGTTTATTAAATAATTTATTCTGTTTTTATAGACTTCACCGGATTAGCTGTTGCAGCCTTGATGGCTTGCCAACCGACTGTAATGATGGTTAATGCTATTGTGATCAGGGCTGCCAGGGCAAACATCCACCAGCCGATCGAAACACGGTAGGCATAATCGGCCAGGAGCTTGTTGAGCCAATAGTAGGCGAGAGGGAATGCAGCGAATATCGCCATACAGACCAGGACCAGGAATTCGTTGGAAAGCATGTGAACTATGTTGCTTACACTGGCGCCCAGAACTTTCCGGATACCGATTTCTTTGGTTTTTGTTTCGGAAGTGTAGGTAACTAAACCGAAAAGCCCCAGACAAGAGATCAGAATAGAAATCAGCGAAAAGAAGTTAAACAACTGACCACGTTGCATTTCCGAGCGATATACTTCGTTGAAAGCATCATCCAGGAACTGATACGATAAGGGAAAATTCGGGCTGAATTTCTGCTAGGTTTTTTCTATAGAAGCAATGGCTTCATGTGTTTTTCCCTTTTGTGTTTTTATATAAATGGTTGAGAATCCATACCTGTTGGTACTTGGGTCGGTAAAAATCAACATCATAGGACCAATTTCCGTATCCAGTGATTCAAAATGAAAATCTTTTACAACTCCGGCAATCGTATAGTGTGCATTGATTAAAGGTATCGATATCCGTTTGCCAACCGGATCCTGTAAACCCATTTGCCGTACGGCCGTTTCGTTGACCAGGCACAACAAATTATCACCCGGTGTTCCATTAAATCCTGAACCGGCTGCAACATGCATATCCATCAATGAGCACAAATTTCGGTCGATGCCCCAGATGGATGTCATCAATTCGCGATCTGTTGTTTTTCCTTCCCAGTCAATCCTTTCCCATTTTCCGGCGTACAGTATACTTCCTTCCGAAGCCGATACCCCGGCAATAGAAGGTTCTCTTTCCAGTTCTGCTTTGAATGTTTCGTAATGTGAACGAATATCCAGGTTGGTAAATATATTCATTTCTATCATTTGTTCCCGGTCGAAGCCCAACTGTTTATTCTGTATGTAATGCAACTGGCTGTTGATGACGATAGCTGACACGATAAATGCAGATACGGCCATAAACTGGAAGATGACTAATAGTTTCCGGAGTAAGCTCTTGCTCTTTCCTCCATTTTGTGATTTGAGAACTTGCAAAGGCTGAAAAGAGGAAAAACGCAGGGCCGGATAAATTCCTGAGAGCAGGACTACAAACAAAAACATCCAACTGCAGGTGCCCCATATCACCGGATTATCCGGACGAAAAATAAAGTCTTTTCCGGTTATGTAATTATAATAAGGTATCAGGAGAAATACCAGAAACAGAGCCAGTATTAAAGCTACAAAACACAGGACCAAGGTTTCTCCCATCAGTTGGGAGATCAAACGGAATTTCTTTGCCCCCAGAATCTTCTTTATTCCGATCTCTTTGTTGCGTTTGTTGGCACGGGCGGTTGTCAGGTTGACGTAGTTGATACAAGCGATGATCAGTAATCCGATTCCGACGACAGCAAAAAGACGGATCGATGCCATTCCGGTCTCTTTGCCGTCGGCCGAATGCATACGCAGATCGGTCAGAGGTTGTAAATGAAACGATTTGATCCTGATTTTATCGAAAGCTTTCTGCTGTGCTTCAAGTAATTGTTGGATAATAGCCTGTTGGTTTGCATCGGGTTGCAGCAGATAAAAACTTCTCCAGCTCCAATTCATCCAGGAATTTTTGAAGCGGGACCTTTCAAAAGAAAATATAGCATCGTATTCCAGGTACGAGTTTTTCGGTTGATCGGCAATGACGGCCGATACGGAATACATTTCGTCCGTTCCACCCGAGCCGTTGCTTCCCTTCAATGTTTTGCCCAAAGCCGGTTCATTCCCGAAAATCTTTTTTGCCATAGATTGTGTCAATACCACCGAATAAGGATCCGGCCAGGCATGATCGATATCTCCTTCTATGAATTCAGAATCGAAAACACGAAAGAAAGTCGTGTCCGCCGCAATGTAACGGTCGCCAAAAAACTTGCTTCCTTCGTATTCCACATAACCCAGGTCATAATTCATATTGATACTGCAAGCCGATTCTACTCCGGGTATTTCTTCCCTGCCCACCCGGGATACCGCGGTTGGAGTGGATTGCCAGAATGAGGCTTCACCTTCATTCTCCCGGAGAGTGGTTACGAGATAAATATCGTTGGCTCGCTTATAAAACGCATCATAACTCATTTCGTCCTGTATCCAGAATGCGATCAACATACAGGTAACCAGACTCACTGCCAGTCCGGCAATGTTGATTACGGAATAAAAACCGTTGCGGTAAAGATTACGAAAGATGATTTTCATTGTTTTCATTCTGTTTTTATTGATTTAACCGGATTGGCTGTGGCTGCTTTGATCGCCTGCCAGCTTACCGTTAGGATTGCTATTCCTATTCCAAGGAACCCGACCCCAATGAACATCCACCAGGGAATATTCGTATGATAAGCATAACCACTTAACCATTTATTCATTGCCCACCAGGCAATAGGAGAGGCAATGAAGATGGAATAAATTACCAGGATGAGAAATTCTTTTGAAAGAAGCGTTACAATCTTCCGGACTGAAGCGCCCAGTACTTTACGGATCCCGATTTCTTTCCGGCGGGTTTCGGCCATATAAGCCACCAGAGCAAAGAGTCCCAGGCAGGAAATAAAAATGGTTAATATCGTAAAACCGGTAGCCAGGGTATTCAGGGTATTTTCCTCTTCAAATTTATGGGCGTATTCTTCGTCTACAAATTTGTATTCAAAAGGGTAGTTCGGATTGTATTTCCGGAATATTTTTTCCGCTTTCTTCAGGTTATCCGACATTCTATTGGTTCCGTTGAGTTTGATGTGTATGGTATTGAAAAAACCACCCGGACCTCCGATCAGCATGGGAACAGTTTCCGAGTAAGGTGAATGCAGGATAAAATCCTTGACTACTCCGACCACATGCCAATCCTGACCCCATAAACGAACTGTCTGTCCGATCGGATTGTCAAAGTTCATGATTTTTTCTGCTGATTCATTCAGGATTAATGCGTTAGCATCGGTTGAATAGGTGTGAATGTCGATGTCTCTTCCCTGAAGGAGTACTGCTCCTGTGGTTTTTATCCAATCGGAATCCACAAAATAAATGTCCATCATGATTTGATTGTTGGGATTGCTGCCTTTCCATTCTATTCCCATGGTAGTATTCCATCCTTCCGTCATCGGAGCACTGGTTCTTGTGACCGAAACAGCCACTCCGGAGGATAACAGTTCATTTCGGATCAGTTCGTAGTTCTTTTCGATATCTTCCTGAAAGGCATGATAGATCAGTTGATCTTTGTTATATCCGTTGTCGCGGCTTTGTGCATATCGGATCTGGCGGTTGATGATCAGGGTGGCTATAATCAGGAATATTGCAAAAGTAAATTGAACGATAACCAACAGTTTGCGGGGAGTTATCAACGTCTTTTCTCTTTTGAATGTTCTTTTGATTACCTTGATTGGCTGAAAGGAAGATAAATAAAACGCCGGATAACTTCCTGCCAACAGGGCAGTGAAAAGAATAAATGCTAAAGCGCATAACCAGAACCAGCCGTTGGCTAGATCCATGTTTAGCGTTTTACCTATCAGACTGCTATAGGCAGGCATCAGCAACCAAGCCACAAACAGGGCAATGAATCCGGCAATCAGGGAGACGACCAACGATTCCCCCATGAATTGGAGGATCAGAGATGGTCGTTTTCCTCCCATTACCTTACGGACTCCTACTTCCTTCGTACGCTTCTCGCTACGCGCCGTGCTGAGGTTCATAAAATTGATACAGGCAATCAGGAGGATGAGGACTGCAATCAGGCTGAATATGCGTAACATATCGATCCGTCCACCTGTTGGTTTTCCATTTTCAAATTTTGAATAAAGATGGGATTTATTCAAGGGGTAAAGAAAGGTCTCGATCGGATTCTGATTGTTAGTATGTTCCTTTATTATGTTACAAATATCCCGGTTTATATTTTCAACATCAGCATCTGGGTGTAATTGTACAAAGGTCCGCAAGGTATTATTTTCCCAATTTTCATTCAACTCGCCCAAGGATTTATAAAAAGTAATGGGTATTAGAGCGTCAAACTCGAAACAGGTATTTTGTGGAAGATTCTTCATAATTCCGGTCACGGTTACGGAATGTTTGATTTCGAATGTTACATCTTTATTCATGGGATCTTCATTGCCAAACAAACGCTTGGAAGCCGTCTCTGTCAGGATAAGAGAATTTATTTCATTCAAAGCTGTTTCCTGATTGCCATGGATAAGCGGAAAACTAAACATATTCATGAAGCCGGGATCCACAAACGCGACTACCATATTCAATTTCTTGTCCTCAAACATTAAATAGTTTTTGTTGAATGATACCCGGGTGGTTTCTATTATTTCCGGATAATTTTCTTTCACGGCCGGACCAAGAAGAGCCGAAGTCCAGTTCCAGCATTTCAACTGACCATTGTATTCAGCCCGACTCCAAGCTCCATAGAGTTGTTTTTCATTCTTGTGAAACCGGTCATACGACCACTCGTTATACACCCATACAAACAAAAGTATGGCGGCAGCCATCCCGATCGACAAGCCGGCGATATTGATGATGGAATAGAATCCATCACGGCGGAGTGTGCGCAAAGTGAACTTTAGGTTGTACATAAACATTAGAGACTCTTTCATTTCACTGCGAAGCATACGCAAGTTCTTTCAGAAAGTTTTCCGTTACCGTTTTTCCGTCCAGCATGTGGACAATCCGGTGAGCATAACGGGAATCATGTTCGCTGTGGGTGACCATGATGATGGTGGTTCCTTTTTCGTTCAATGAGCTCAGTAACTGCATCACTTCGGCTCCGTTTTTACTGTCCAGGTTACCCGTCGGCTCATCGGCCAGAATCAGTTTCGGATTATTGACTACGGCACGGGCCACAGCTACACGTTGTTGCTGACCTCCCGAAAGTTGAGAAGGAAAGTGGTTGCGGCGGTGCATCATTTGTACGTTTTCGAGTGCTTCTTCTACTTTTTTCTTGCGCTCTGATGTTTTTATGTTATTGTAAACCAGCGGAAGTTCCACGTTTTCAAAAACTGTCAGTTCGTCGATCAGGTTGAAACTCTGAAAAACAAAACCGATATTGGCTTTGCGTAGGTCACTGCGTTTGTTTTCATTGAATCCGGAGACTTCAATATCATTGAACAAAAAGCTGCCTGAACTCGGATCATCCAGCATTCCCAGGATATTAAGCAGTGTCGATTTACCACATCCGGAAGGTCCCATAATGGCTACAAATTCGTGTTCTTTTACTTCCATGCACATGTTATTCAATGCGATGGTTTCGACTTCTTCCGTACGGTAGATCTTTTCGAGGTCTGTAATTTTAATCATGATTATATATTTTTAATTCTTAACTTTTAACTTTTAACTCTTAATTCTTAATAACCAGTTCCTGAATGTCTCCATAATTTTCATAGCTGTTTATAACCACTCTGTCTCCCGGTTCCAACCCTTCCAGTATTTCATAGTAATCTGGATTTTGCCGTCCGATCCGGATGGGAGTTCGGTAGGCTTTGTCTCCGGTTTTGGTGAGCCTGAATATCCAGTTTCCTCCGGTTTGCTGGTAAAAACCGCCACGGAGAATGAGTATCGCCTCCGTTTCATCGCTCAATGCAATCCGGATCTGGAGTGATTGTCCCCGGCGGATATTCTCGGGTCCTTTTCCTTTGAAAAGCATGTCTACGGCAAAGCGTCCATTGGAAACCTGGGTATATACTTTTTTGATGACCACTGTGTAGGTGCTGTCTCCCTGCTTGTATTGTCCTTCCAGGCCGGTGTAAATACGCGAAATATAATGCTCGTCGATGTCTACCCGGATTTTGAATCCGCTCAGAACATCGATTTGTCCGATGCGTTCTCCCTTGCCTTTGTTCTGTCCGATTTCAGCATCCAGGGAAGTGAGTTGTCCATCGAGTGGGGCACGCACCGTCAGGTCTGCAAATTTACGACGCATCAGATCCAGTCCGTTTTTGGCTCCCTGGTACGATTGTTCAGCCTGTTGTAATTGCTGGGCCGAAGCAATAGAATCCTGTTGCAGAATCTCATCTACTAATCTTTTCTTTTCCAGTAAATACTTATAATTGTTTTCTGATTCTTTGAATTCCTGTCCGGCAATTACTTTCGAATCCTGGAGTTTTTTATTCATGTCGTAAATACGTTTGCTTTCGATTAACTGGCTTTCCACGTCAATCGACTGATTCAGCTTGGAAATGGTATTCTGCCGGGCCCCATTCTGAGCAATCTGCATTTGGGCCAGGAGGTTGTATACGGAAGTTTCCTGGGTAGTCAGGCTCAGCTCCAGGTCGGTATTACTTAATCGTAGAATAGGCTGTCCTTTTTTCATGATTGTACCGTCTTCCACAAAAATCTCTTCCACACGCCCCCCTTCCTGTAAATCCAGGTAAATGGTGGAAACAGGTTGAATGGTTCCTGTTACTGGAATGAATTCGCGGAAGCTGGCTTTTTTCACTTCAGCAATCGTCATTCGTTCTCCTTCCACGCGTAACCTGGACTTACCAAAAGTAGAGAGAAACATAGTAGTTGTTAAAATGACTCCAACTGCAATTCCCGCAATTGTAGCTATTTTTTTCAGTGTCCACTTCTTTTTTTGTATTATTTTGTCCATTTGTCTATTCCTGTTTATATTAAACTCAACAAGGAATGTTCCAAATAAAAAAAGCGCTGATAAGTAGTAAGTTAAAATTTTCATGCATTATAAAAAGTGTTCGAAAATGAACACTTTTTGTTCAGGAATGAACAAATACAGTAGGGAGCTTGGATTTATTTCGGATTAAAAAACAGACGGTTTTATTTCAAACTGTATAATATTTATTAAATTTGTTATCAAAAATCAATAAGATTAATGGGTCATAAACTTCGAAGAGACAAAACTTGTCAGAATTGCTCTCATTTTGTAGCGGAACGATTTTGTCCCAAATGCGGGCAGGAAAATACGGAGACAAGAAAATCATTTTATCATCTGTTTATTCATTTTGCAGAAGATTTTGTTCATTATGACGGTCAATTTTGGAGAACTATAAAGTACTTATTGTTCTCCCCCGGAAAATTATCCCGTGAATATTTGTCAGGCAAAAGGAAGAGCTATATGCCACCTGTCCAGCTCTATATTTTTATCAGTTTCATTACTTTTTTTATACCAGTTGTTCTCCCTGATCCTGAAGAGAAAAGCGAACAAAAAGAGAAAGAGCCTGTAAAAAATTATGTTGAACAGGAACTCGAAAAATCATTCGCGGAAAATAAAAAGAATAAAGTTATTAATGGTCCTGTTCCTTTCTCCCTGTTCGGACTTGAAGATGTAAAATCTGTACATGAACTGGATTCTATTCAGCAAAGTCTTCCAGAAGAAAAACGATTATCATCCCTGAAATATACTACCTTTAAAAAAATGCTTGAAAAAACCAGGGACTATTCCCAAATGGATAATGATGTATTTAAAGAAAAATTAGTAGAATCGTTTGGCCACAACCTGCCTAAAACGTTATTTGTTTATATGCCGTTTTTTGCCATGTTTTTGTGGTTGTTTCACAGTAAAAAGAAATGGTATTATTTCGACCATGGTATTTATACCCTTCACTTTTTTTCTTTCATGCTTCTCCTTATTTTACTGACTATCCTTTTTTGTTGGTTTACGAATTTTGTTTTTGGGGATAATGGTCTAATTACAACATTACAGGTTCTGCTTAGTATCGGATGTTTTTTTTATTCTATTTTCTATTTTTTCCGGTCACATAGCAGAATGTATGGGGAGCGTAAATTTATTTCCCGGTTAAAATGTACAGCTCTCTTTATTATTGATACTTTCTTTATGATGGTAATTTCAATTTTATACCTGATTTATACGGCCTTGGGCGTTCATTAAAAAAATAAAAATTATCTGATTTAAAAATTAAGGATGTGCGAACACTTTCTGATTGGGATTAAAGCACTGATTTATAAGTTCGTTTTTATGTGTAATTTTTCATTTTTTCGTGTACATTTGCGATAAATAGTTGTGCTATGGAAAAGAAAAAAGGGAAAACCTATCCATTACCGGAAGAAAAACCTACAATCGTCGAAGAGCCTTTTGTAATGTACGGTACGCTGGACCTGGATGAATCCAAGTGTTATACCTATGCTGATTACCTGACCTGGCTGGATGATAAGCGTCGGGAGTTGATCAATGGATTTATTCATTTGATGTCAGCTCCCAATGAGTTACATGCGAGAATCAGTAGCAACTGGAGTTTGATTTGAAAGAATTGTTTGAACAATAAATGTATGAATTTAAGTCAGGCGAATATACTTGTAGTTGATGATGATAAGGATGTGCTGACAGCAGTACGTTTTCTCCTGAAACCGGAAGTGAAGAATATCGTGACGGAGTCTAATCCGGAAAACCTCCGGAGGCTTCTTGCTGTTACTCCTTTTGATATCCTTCTGTTGGATATGAATTTCAATAGCTCGATCAATACCGGAAATGAAGGACTGTACTGGTTGCGACAAGTCAATGAATGGAGCCCCAAACTTACAGTGATCATGATAACGGCTTACGCAGATATCGATCTGGCCGTAAAATGTCTGAAAGAAGGTGCACGCGATTTTCTGGTCAAGCCCTGGCACAATGAAAGCCTGATTCAGACGCTTAAAGAAGTATTGGATAAGCAGAAGCTTTCAACAAAGAACAGGACAGTAAAAGAAAATCAGCTTGGACCGGAAATCATCGGAGAGTCGGATAGTATGAAAGCTCTTTTTCATAAACTGGAAAAGATTGCTCCGACGGATGCCAATGTGTTGATATTGGGTGAAAACGGAACCGGAAAGGATTTGATTGCCCAGGCTATTGGTCGCCTTTCCCTGAGAAATCGGAAGCCTTTTATTAAAGTGGATGTCGGAGCATTGACGGATACGCTTTTTGAAAGTGAGCTTTTCGGACATAAGAAAGGAGCATTCACCGATGCCCGGGAGGACCGTGTCGGGCTGATCGAGAGTGCTGATGGAGGAACCTTATTCCTGGATGAAATCGGAAACATATCCCTGCAACAGCAAGCCAAGCTTTTGACCGTACTTCAAAACCGGCAGGTAACCCGGTTGGGTACCAACGTGCCGGTTCCGGTCGATATCCGGTTGATTTCGGCTACGAATGTTCCTTTTGCGGAGTTGGCTAATGACCATCGGTTTCGTAAGGATCTGATTTATAGAATTAATACAGTGGAAATACAAGTTCCTCCCTTGCGGGAACGAGGAGAAGATATTATTCTTCTGGCACAGTATTTTCTGGGTATTTACGAAAAAAAATATTTTAAAAATCCGCTCCGGCTTTCCGGAAAGGCCCGGCAGAAATTACTGGATTATTCTTATCCCGGAAATGTCAGGGAACTGCAATATGCCATTGAAAGAGCTGTGATTATGTCAGAAGGAGATCTGTTGAACGTAGAGGATATTATTTTTTCTCCTATAGAGCAAAAGCCACAGGAAAAGAGCACTGCTTTACCGACTCATAACCTGGAGGATCTGGAGCGAAGTACTATTGAGCAGGTCATTGAAAAACATAACGGAAATATTTCACGTGCTGCCAAAGAATTAGGACTTACCCGTGCTGCTTTGTACCGCAGGCTTAACAAGTACGAACTATGAACAATAAGCACTATATCATTTTTATTGTTTTATTAGCTGTTCTGTCGGCAGGTGCTACTGTTTTTTTCTTCATGGAAAGCCGGTTGTCGTTCGCCGCTGTTTTAGTTGTAATTACTTGTATGCTGGTGTATCATGTGTTTGGGTATGTGTTCAAAATATTCAGGGATATCGATGATTTTACGGAAGCAGTCCATTACCGGGATTTTTCAAAAAAATACCCTGAAAGCAAAGGCAGAAGAAACCATTTCTATCGTGGATTTAATGAAATTTCAGATGTCTTTCTTTCTATTAGCCGTGAAAAAGAAGTCCAGTATCATTACCTGAAGAAGATGTTGGAACTGGTGGATACAGGAATTTTATCGTATGATGTGGAAACCAGAGAAACGCTTTGGATGAATGATGCATTGAAGGATATGTTCAATGTCCCTCATCTGAAGAATGTGGACTGGCTGAAAAAGCGGAATGAAAAATTGTATGAGGAATTAATGGCAATCCCTCTGGGGGAAAGTCGTCTGGTAACGATCAATGCCCGCAGGCAAATGATCAAAACCCTGACCCATGCTTCTACCTTTCAGACCGATGGGAAAACATATAAACTGATCGCCTTTCATAATGTCACGGCCACGTTGGAGGAAGTGGAGGCCGGTGCCTGGAAAGGATTATTGAATGTAATGACTCATGAGATCATGAATTCGATCGCACCTGTTTCATCGTTGGCGAATACATTGAAAAAACGCATGGAAAATATCAACAAGGAAATGGAGGGTAAGTTACCTCCGGATTTTGAAGATATTGAGTTTGCCATGGAAACGATTCATCGCCGGAGTGAAGGGTTGCTGAAATTTGCCGATTCGTACCGGAGTTTAAGTAAAATCATTATTCCTGAAATGCAGGCAGTCAATCTTTTTAGTCTGCTGAATGCGGTTTATCAACTGATGCATCCGTCATTGGATCAAAAAGGGATTCGTCTGGAGGTCAAAACCGATGATCCTTCTGTAATCGTTCGTATCGACAGAGGGCTGATCGAACAGGTATTGATCAATTTTATCACGAATGCAACCTATGCCGTAAAAGATAAATCCGATCCACATGTTATTCTTTTCTCAGGAATAACTCCGGAGGGAAATGCCTATATTACCGTAGCGGATAATGGTTGTGGTATTTTACCGGAGAACCGGGATAAAATCTTCATACCCTTTTTTACGACCAAAAAAAATGGAAGTGGAATCGGACTGAGTCTTTCCCGGGAAATTGTCAAGTTGCATAAAGGTACGATTCAGATTCAAAGTCAGGTTGGGGAGGGGAGTGCTTTTAGTATTTTATTGAAAGAAAAGGATGAAAACTGAAAAGAAAAAAATGCTAGAATTGCCTGATAAATAGGAAAATGATTATCTTTGTACCTTAATCAAACAACTCAATAAACAACAGACTAAATTCTAAAACCATGATTGATTCTTTAAAGAAAATGCATGTTGCAACTTTATTGTCACTTGTTGCTTTTGCCCTCTTTTCTTCCTGTTCTGATAAAAATAATAAGGAAGAACCTGAACCAGTTAATCCGGACGAACCTTACCTGCAAATCGACAAAAGTTCTTTTGAATTCGGACGTTATGCTGATGTACAAACTGTGGCGATCAACACGAATATTGAAGAAATTACCTGTAAGGCGTCTGCGGACTGGTGTACGCTGGAATATGCCAATAAGGTATTGACGATTCGTGTCACTTCACCCAATACCAATAAAAATCCCCGGACAGTGATTGCAACTATTACTGGCGGTAAAGTTAATAAGACGATTACAATCAGGCAATTAGGAAGGAATCCGGATGCGTCGACGATCAAAGATGATATTAAATTGACCGTAAAAAGTGCAACAGCTTCTTCTGTTCAGTCCGGAGAAGGAATTGAAAAGTCTTTTGACGGAGATATGAATACCATTTACCATTCCAAATGGGATAACAGCGCTTCCAATTATTTTCCGATTACAATAACGTATAATTTTGAAAGTGTACCAAGTATGGATTACCTGATCTATTATCCGAGGACAAGTGGTACAAATGGAAACTTTAAAAAAATTAAATTATTGGTTGCTATGGAGTCAAACCCTACACTTACCGAATATGGGTCGTATGACTTTGAAGGAAATCCTTCTGCTAATCGGATATCATTTGTTCCTGCATTGGAGAAGCCGGTAAAAGTACAATTTGTGGTAGAATCGGGAGTGGGCGACAGCGGCCCCGGTTTCGCCAGTTGTGCAGAAATGGAATTTTACAGAAAAAATGCCGATAATTTTGATTACCTGAGTATTTTTACCGATCCCAGCTGTTCTGCACTGAAATCATCAGTAACAGAGCAGACGATCAATGCTATTCCGGACGCTTTCTTTAAAGAATTAGCCCTGGATATTTTCAAAGGACAGTATGATACCCAATTCCGGGTACAAACTTACAAGGCCTGGAAAAATCCGCAGTCTCTTGCAGAGAAAAACAAAACAGGTACATTGGGTATGCGGGATAACCCCACCGGTATTTATGCCGGGGTTGGAGACGACATTATTGTATTTATGGGAGAAAACAAAAGTGGACAACCGGTTTCCCTGTTTATTCAGAATGTTGACGGCAATATCTCCGGATCTTCTTATTCGTTGTCTACCGGTTTGAATAAGTTTAAATCAACGACTTCCGGTTTGATGTATATCATGTATTATACACCTACCGGCACGGAACCGGATGTGAAAATCAATTTTGTAACCGGTACGGTGAACGGTTATTTTGATAGCCAGAAACATACCAAGGAGGATTGGACAAGTTTGCTGAATAATGCAACATTCAAGCATTTTGATCTGATCGGAAAATATGCAAACCTGACATTTGAAACTTCTGCCTTTAAGACATACACTCCCGATGGCTTGGCTTTAATAGAAAAATACGACGATATGGTTCGTTTGGAACAGGATTTTATGGGTTTGTACAAGTATGGAAAAGAGTTTAAAAATAAATCTTATTTCCTTGTTGTATACGGAGATAATTATATGTATTCGGCCGGTAGTTATACCGGTTACAACAACGGAACCCAGAGTGAAGTTATAAACGTGACCCGACTGGGGGGTGGGGCCTGCTGGGGACCTGCTCATGAGCTTGGGCACAGTCTTCAGACCCGTCCCGGACTGAGATGGCTGGGGTTGACGGAGGTGACCAATAATATTTTATCGTTGCATGTTCAAACTTCCTGGAAAAACAGATCCAGGTTAGTAGACGAAAATCGCTATCAGGCAGCACAAGGTAATCTGCTTAACCGAAATGTGCCGCATAATAAATCCACGATCGATGTATTTGAAAAACTGGTTCCTTTCTGGCAGCTAAAGTTGTACATGCACGATGTGCTTGGAAAAGCGGATTTTTATAAAGATGTATATGAAGCGGTCCGGAATCAACCCAATACGGATGTTTCAGTGTTGACAGAGGCTTATTACCAACTGGAATTTGTAAAAATTGTCTGTGATGTGGCGCAGTTGGATCTTACGGATTTTTTCCAGGCCTGGGGCTTTTTAACTGAAATAGACGAACAACTGAGCGATTACAGTACAGGACGGTTTAAGATTACCACGGAGCAAATCGCAGCAGTGAAAAAATACATTGCCGATAAGAAGTATTCGAAACCGAAGCATACTAATATCTATGATATAACGGACGAGAATATTGCGTCGTTTAAGTAAGATTTTCAACTATCAAGAAAGAGGGCAACGCTTATCGTAGTGTTGCCCTCTTTTATTTTGTGCGATTTTAAGAAAACCTTATCCCGGCTATCATTGGTGCTATTGTGTTGTTGTGGATCGTATCGGTTCTGTTCGGAAAAAATGAATACAAAACTTTTTTGATACTTTAGTTAATTATTATTTTTATTTTTTCCAAACCTTTTCCATTTCTTCCAACGATTTACCTTTCGTTTCAGGTATCATTTTCCAAACGAACAGAGCCGAAAGTATCGACATTAATCCGTAGAATCCATAAGTCATGCCTCCGCTGAATTCCATCATTGGAGGATAAGTCGAAGAAATAAAGTAATTGGCTATCCATTGGGATGCTACAGCAATAGCTACTGCCTGACCACGTATTTTGGTAGGGAATATTTCTGATATCAAGACCCAGCAAATAGGTCCCCATGACATCATAAATGATGCTGTATAAATAATGATAAATATCAATGTGCTGATACCTATAATATTATTGAATGCCAAAACCGAAATGGAAAGCATACCAATAGCCATACCGATAGATCCTGCTATAAGCAATGGCTTACGACCCCATTTGTCAACAGTCATAATAGCAACTATCGTAAAGATAACATTGACCAGTCCCATGATAATGGTTTGAAGCATTGAAGCATCTTTAGCCGCTCCCATACTCTCAAAAATACGGGGAGCGTAATACAACGCCACATTGATTCCTACAAATTGCTGGAATACGGAAAGTAAAATTCCTATGATAATCACTTTTTTGCCATAAGCAAAAATACTTGATGCCGTTTTTTCAGAAACAGTTCCCTTAATTTCTGTCAGAATTTTACTTGCTTTGTCCTTATTCCCGATAATTTTAGTTAAGACATTCAATGCTTTTTCTTCTTTATGAACCAAAGCCAGGTAACGGGGTGTTTCAGGAATGAATAATATCAAAATAAAAAACAGTCCTGCTGGAATTGATTCTGATGCAAGCATATACCTCCATCCGATTGAGTTAATCCATTCGATATTTTGTCCATTAGCAATTCCCCAGTTGACAAAATAAACGACCAACATTCCGAAAATAATAGCAAATTGGTTGAAAGAAACCAATCGACCTCGAATATCTGCAGGAGCGATTTCTCCAATATATACGGGACAAATAGCAGACGCAAGCCCAACTCCTATTCCGCCGATAATCCGGTAAAAATTGAACGTAAATAATAATCCCATGCTTGGCTCTCCTTTTGTAAAGAAAAGCGTTTCGGGAAATCCGGAACCCAATGCCGAAATAAAAAACAGAATCGCAGCAATTAATAGGGAGTTTTTGCGTCCTAACCGGTTGGATATTAATCCGGAAATAGCACCACCAATGATGCATCCGATTAATGCACTCGAAACGGTTGCTCCATGTACAAAAGCTCCTAGTCCTAACGGTCTAATAAGGAATGCTTCGATTGATTTTTCCGCTCCCGAAATTACAGCCGTATCGTACCCGAAAAGCAGACCTCCCAAGGTCGCAACCAGTGTGATCCCGAAAATATATCCTATGTTATATTGTTTTTGCATGACAATAGAGTTAAGGGTTAATTCTTAACTGATTAGATGTACATATTCACAATTGCTTCATACAACTCTTGTTTTCCGCTGATTTGTTTAGGTTCGCCGTTTGCTTTGGCATATCCAACCAAATCTTCAAGAGTCATTGTTCCGTTTTCAAAATCTTTTCCTTTACCGGAATCGAATGACGCATAACGTTCTGTAAGCATTTTTTTGTAGGGTGATTCATTCAGAAGAGTAGCCGCACTTTCCAACGCCCTGGCCATTACATCCATTGCAGCAATATGGGCAATGAAGATATCTTCCAGATCAGTGGAGTTGCGACGTGTTTTTGCATCGAAGTTAGTACCGCCGTTACCTAAACCGCCGTTACGAATAATTTGTATCATAGCTTGAACCAATTCAAATTGGTCGATCGGAAATTGATCGGTATCCCATCCGTTTTGATAATCACCACGGTTTGCATCAATGGAACCTAACATACCATTATCTACGGCAACAGCCAATTCGTGTTCGAAAGTATGACCGGCCAATGTAGCATGATTCACTTCAATGTTCACTTTGAAATCTTTTTCCAGTCCATGAGCTTTCAAGAAACCAATAACAGTTTCAGTATCAAAATCGTATTGATGCTTGGTTGGCTCCATTGGTTTAGGTTCGATCAGGAAGGTGCCTTTGAACCCTTTTGCACGGGCATAATCACGAGCAAGTGTCAACATTTTCGCCAAGTGTTCTTTTTCGCGTTTTTGGTCCGTATTTAATATAGACATGTAGCCTTCACGTCCTCCCCAGAACACATAATTTGTTCCACCTAATTCGATGGTTGCATCAATGGCATTTTTGATTTGAACGGCAGCACGGGCAACAACATCAAAATCAGGGTTGGTCGCTGCTCCATTCATATAACGTTCATGGCTGAATACATTGGCTGTACCCCACAATAGTTTAATACCCGTTTCTGCCTGACGTTTTTTAGCGTAAGCAATAATTTCTTTCATATCTGCTTCATACTGCTCAATTGTATCCGCTTCATCTACCAAATCAACATCATGGAAGCAATAATATTCGATGCCTATTTTTTGCATGAATTCAAAACCTGCATCCAGTTTTTCTTTTGCGGCTTGAATTCTGTCAGTATTTTTTTTCCAGGCAAATGTCTTGGTACCACCTCCGAATGGATCTCCTCCATCTGCACATAGTGTATGCCACCATGCCATAGAAAATTTCAACCAATCTTTCATTTTTTTACCGTTTATCATTTTTTCAGGATCATAATAACGGAATGCCAATGGATTTTTACTTGAAGTTCCTTCAAACTTGATTTTTCCTATTTCCGGAAAGAATTCTTTTGTGTTCATGATAATAAGATTTATGTTTTTAATAATAGATATTTTGTTTTTATTTGGAAAAAGTGGATTTCCAACGATTATACGCTTCCTGATATTGAGGTTTCTTATTAACTTCCGGTTCAATGACTGCCAATTTTTCGAGAGAGGAAAAAGCTTCTTTGTCAGACGCATAAATTCCGACTCCGATACCTGCTGCTTTCGCAGCTCCTGCAGCTCCGTCCGTATCATAAAGTTCTATGGTGGCATTACTGATACTTGCGAGTGTTTGGCGGAAGATCGGACTAAGGAACATATTGGCATTTCCGGCACGGATAACATTGATATCCATCCCCATTTCTTTCATAATTTCCATCCCGTATTGGAAAGAAAACACAATACCTTCCTGTGCAGCACGGATAATATCTGCTTTGCTGTGTATGTTGAAATTGATTCCGTTAATGGAACAGCCTACTTCTTTGTTTTCCATTATACGTTCAGCTCCGTTTCCAAAAGGAATAATCGAAATTCCTTTACTTCCGATCGGAGACTGGCTTGCCAAGGTATTCAGATCATTATAACTGATGTTCTCAGGAACCAGGTTTCGTTTAATCCATGAATTTAATATTCCTGTTCCATTGATGCATAAAAGGACTCCCAAGCGTGTTTGAGAATCACTGTGATTGACATGGGCGAATGTGTTTACGCGGGATTTTGGATCATAGTTCACTTGCCCCAATACACCGTAAACAACTCCGGATGTGCCCGCCGTTGAAGCTATTTCTCCGGGATTAAATACATTCAGGGAAAGAGCATTGTTCGGTTGGTCTCCGGCACGATAAGAAACAGGAGTTCCTTCTTTTAGTCCCAGTTCTTTAGCTGAGGCTGACGAAACAGTTCCCTGTATTCCAAAAGTCGGCTTGATTGGAGGGACTAAACTGTGATCGAAACCAAAATAATTCATTACTTCATCCGATAGCTTATTTTCTTTGAAGTCCCAGAAAATTCCTTCTGAAAGGCCCTCTACTGTTGTGACAATATCTCCTGTCAATTTCATTCCAATATAATCACCCGGAAGCATGAACTTATCTGTTTTTGAGTAAATCTCCGGTTCATTTTCTTTGACCCAAGCCAATTTAGCAGCTGTAAAATTTCCGGGAGAATTTAATAAATGGGACAAGCATTTCTCTTTGCTGATACTGTTGAACGCCTTTTCTCCATAAGGGACCGCACGGCTATCACACCAGATAATGGAAGGGCGTAATATTTTTTGGTTTTTATCAACCAGTACCAAGCCATGCATTTGCCACGAAATACCGATAGCCTTGATTTCCTCACCGTTAACTCCTGATTTCCTTAGTACGGATTCATGAGCTAGTTTTAAGTTTTCCCACCATGATTCTGGGTTTTGTTCCGCCCATCCCGGTTTTTCGGCATGAATAGTCATTTCCGTTTTTGGAAAAAAATCCGAAGCTATAATTTTCTTGCTTAAAGCATCTGTCAAGCAGGCTTTTACCGATGAACTTCCTATGTCATAGCCGATTAAATACATAAGCTAGTATAGATTTAATATGTTAAGTATTGATGTTATTAATTGACTCTGTTTTTTTTATACGATACCTTGTCGAACTTGTAGTAACGGGCAGCCCGATGAAAAACCCCTTTCTGTTTTTCTTCCAACGGAATCAGGAATTCCATATTGGCTATCTTTTTATGAAAATTACGTACATCGTATTGTTTACAGTAAATTGCTTCATATAAATGGCGTAATTCAGCCGCAGTAAACTTGCCTGGTAATAGTTCAAAAATGATGGCAGGGTCGATTTTTGCCCAATTCCGGATTTCTGTTAAGGCTTCTTCTATTATTTGATTATGATCAAACGGCATTTGAGGCAAATCATCGAGTGAACACCAGGTGACTTTTTTATATTTAGATGCAATATTTAATTTTCTGTCGATTTTACAGAGTGATAAATAGGCTATTGTAATCAAGCGGCTTATCTTATTATTATAGGCAATTTCCAACCAGGCTACATCATCTGGGTTTGAAGTCCTTTGAGGTGATGTAAAACTCTTGAATTGCTTCAATCTCATTCTGTCAATGCCGGTTAACTCTTTCAATACTCTATGGGCAGCCTCATCGGCATCTTCCTCCTGAAAGATTAAACTACCCGGAAGCTTAAGGTCTTTACCGTTTGGGGTAGGGGTATTTCGTTCAACCAGAAGAATATTCAACCGACCTTTCTCAAAACCCAACACTACGCAGTCGACAGAAACAAATGTTTGTATGAACTGGTTTTCTCTATCCTCTTTCATTTTTGTGTTTTTCAAATCATATTATTGCAGGCAAATATATAATATTTAAAATTAAAAAGCGTAGAAAAATTGAAATTATTTTTCTTAAATAATCTGTATTTCAGGGTATTATGTATCATGTGAAATACAATAAGTATATTTCTCCTTATTGTAAAAAATACATACAAAATATATCGGATTGAAATTTTGGAACAGCTGATTATCAGAGTAATTAAAGAAAGGATCTCATTTTTTAATTAATGTATTTTTAAATATAATTTTCAAGTATAATAATATTGTATAAAATACAATAAGAAAAATTGAGATCAGCAATCGTCATCATTCTTCACAATAAAGAGAAATTTGTTTATTTTTGCATTCAAACTTCATCTGACGAATGACAAATTTTTCTGCCATATTGGTTGACGACGAGCAGGCTGCGCATTATGCACTCAAAGCCTTGCTTCGGGATTATGCCCACCTGATTCATATTTCGGGTGAAGCTCTTAACGGTAAACAAGCTATTGAACAGATCAACCGGATAAAACCGGATCTCATTTTCTTAGATATACAAATGCCGGATATGAATGGGTTTGAAGTGCTTCGTCATTTGGAATATAAACCTTACATTGTCTTTTGCACGGCGTTCGACCAATATGCCATCGATGCTTTCAATGAAAATTCCGTCGATTATCTCCTGAAACCAGTCGATGAGAAACGCTTTGCTTTCTGTATGGAGAAGCTGCAACGACTGTTGCCCGAAAAGCCGGATTGGGATATTCAATCCTTGATTGAACTGGGAAACAAACTGAAAGAAAAGAAAAAGGCCACTGCCATTCCCATTCATGTCGGGCAGAAAATTATGCTGATACGATGTGAAGAGATTGTGTATTGCTTTGCCTCTGAAGGCTATGTCTCCCTCTTTACGACCGAAGGACAGGAACACATCTGTGACCTGACCTTGAAACAACTGGAAGAACGCCTACCCAATAATTTCCTCCGGGTGCAGAAATCATACATCGTCAACAAAGACCGGATCGAAGAAATCCACAAATATTTCAATAATCGCCTGATATTGATTCTGAACGACAAGTCACATACCCGAATCACTACGGGGACAAGTTACATAGACATCATCCGGAAAGAGTTGGAACTCTAACGATCAGGTTTAGCCTTCTGTTTTGCAGGTTCAGAGGAAAAGACTTTCTTCATCCGACAATCAACCGTAGTTTTGCAAAAATATTTATGATTAATTAAAATGAAAAACTACTTCTTATTTCTTTTCTTTGTGTTTGTCCCTGCATTTGCGTTCTCTCAGGCACATTGGGTGATCGAAAACCACGATTCCATCCAAGAGATACGCTACTGGCCCCTGGATGAAGAACACCTGCATTTCTACAGCCTGGCAACTGTTCAAACCCCTGATCCGGACAATCACTTCCGGTTTTCTATTCCGATTGATCGCCCGGCCCCGTTTGCATTTACTACCGGGGAACAGACTTTTGAGGTATATATCACGCCGGGAAGTTCGGACACTGTAGTAATTAAAGACAACCAACTGACATTCCGTGGAACCAACCGACTGTACAACGAAACATTGGCAAAACTCCGGCAATCAGACGATTATTGCTACTCATTTTCTGTAGGCAGGTCCCATGAGTTGACACCGATCAAAAGCCTTTCGGAATATAACCGGATCGTTCAGGCAAAGAAAGAAGCCGATCTGACTCTGTTGCAACAAGAAGGATTGTCCGAACAATTTGTCAAGCAGCAGCAATCCGTTATCGAATGGCGCTACCGTTACCTGTTCTTACACAAAGCAGGGGCTTTGTTCCAGAACGATTCTCTGGATGAGGATTGGATGAATGAGTTACACCGGGTATTGGATATGCCTTTAATGGACGAATATGCCCTTTACTCCAATCATTATATTGATGCCCTACAAGGAATAATTGGCATCCGTAGCTTTATTCTGGAAAAGAAGAGTCCGGAAGACATCGGCGATAGCTTCAACACCTTCATTGCTGATCAATATTGCAATTGCCTACAAGGAAAATACCTGGAGTATGCCCTGGCGACACTGATCTACAACGATTATTTCCAACAAAGTTTCAGCAAAGAGATTCCGGAGATCTACCAGCGGTTTGAATCCTTGTTCCCCGAAAGCCGGTTCATACCGATTCTGAGACCCGGGGTAAACGAAACAGCAGCATTCTATGACAACGATAAAAAAATAGATGGAATCACCTTTCTTCCTTGTGATTCTACCATCCAAACATTTGCGGATGTGATTGCTCCGCTTACAGGAAAAGTAATCTATGTCGATCTCTGGGCTACCTGGTGTGGCCCCTGCCTGAAGATGTTTGCCTACACCGATTCGCTCAAACAAGCCGTGAAGGACATGGACATTACTTATTTGTATATCTCCATTGACGAAGACCGCAACCAGGAGAAGTGGGTGAGTATGGCCAATCACTATCGTCTCAAAGGCTATCATATCCGCACCAACAAGGAACTAAATGAGTCGATCCATACTTTTTTCGGAGATAAAAATGGAACCCTTGCTATTCCCCGGTTTGTGATCGTAAATAAAAAAGGGGAGATTGCGTTTAAGGATGCTGCATCGCCCGATGATCTTCAACAAGTAATCGAACAATTATCATCCACAAAATAAGACTTTCAATCATGAGCAACTATTTAAATACCTGGAGTTCCTTTGTCATTTTATTCTTAATCAGTTATCCCCTGGTTGCTTTTGTAGCGAACCGGTATTTTAATCACCGGATGGTCACCCCGAATCTTACCTTCTTCATGGCCTTTCTTATTTATTGCGCCAAAATGTATTTTCTCGACCATCTTCCCGTGATTGACCGGGTTTACCTGGCGATGATGGGCTCTGCCTGGGTCTTTCTGAATATATATATCCTGATCTCCCGCTATTCAAAAAAGACAAAAAACGTCCTGGGTAGTTTCTTTGAAAGGATCTCAGTTCCTATTCTACTGTTTGGTGTAACTTATGTAATCGCCAGGGTTGGTCATTTTCCTTTGAAAAATATCATATTAGGACCAGGTCCTGATGAAGGTTCGCACTTCTTTGAACCTGGGTACCTGAACGATATGATATGGAGTTCTATCTTTTTAACAGCGTTTGTCTATACCGGTAAATTTCTCTATCACGAGCAACTGGAAAGAGTAGAAAAACGTCGAAATGAAAAGCTTCGGAAAACAGAATTGGAAAAGGAACTGGCTCAGGCACAGCTGCACGCCCTGCAATCGAAAGTCAATCCGCACTTCCTGTACAATTCTCTGAACTCCATTGCCGGACTGGCCCTGGTCGACGGAGAAAAAACGAGGCAAATGGCTTTGGCTCTTTCCCGCTTCTTCCGTTACAGTATGAATCGCGAAGAGGCCAATCTAAATTCTGTCGAAGAAGAATTCGAAACCCTCCGTACTTATTTGGAAATAGAAAAGATCCGTTTCGAGGATCGGTTGGACTTTACAATAAACGCAAGTCCGGAGGTTTTGTCATCCAGGATTCCCCGTATGTTATTGCAGCCATTAGTTGAAAACTGCGTGATTCATGGAATGAAAGGAGATAATATGCTTCAAATCCGGATCTATGCGATCATAGACAAACAACAACTGATTCTAACTGTCTCGGACAATGGAGCTCCTTTTCCCGACGATCTCATTCCGGGTTACGGACTCAAAAGCGTTTACGACCGGTTGGATTTACTCTTTCCTGATCAATCCCAAGTGGAAATTCTTAATCAACCCGAGAAGCAAATCAGAATCATGATAAAATACACTTTGAAATAAAAGTATTTAAAAGAAAGAAAGTACTATCCTTAAAAAACACCTCTTTGTTGAGAATAATATATTCCTTTAATTCATATTTAGAATTAAAGTTAGAATTGTTTGTGAGAGTGTATCTGTCTGTTTGATATTATGTTATCATTCTGTTTATTTATTTCGAATAAAACTTTGTATTCTTTTTAATTAAATTGGAATAAAAATTAATCACTAAATGTTTTGTTTTCAAATATTTTGTTTATATTTGTAAAGGATAAATATAATATTTTTACTTATAAATAAATTGTTCTACTTCTTGAAGGAATCAAATATAAATATATACATTTGGTTAGAACTATATATTTTCTTTTTTCTATTATAAAACAGTATGGTTTAGTTGATTAAGCTGTTTTTTCTGATAATCAAATGCCTGAAAAATTAATCAATATCAAGGTGTGATTTTAATATAATTGTACTACTTATTTTATTAACAATTAAAATTTAATATTTATGAAAAAAGTATTGTTCGTTTTTTTAAGTGTGTTCGTTTTGATGTCTTGTAATCAGGATGAAGATATTTTGCAACTTGGTGACTCAACACCAATTCAGGATCCAGAAGTGGCATTAAGAAGTTCTTCTGCAAGTGGCCCAAGTTATGAAACCTCAATTCGAGTTTATAAATACTATTGGGGAGATTGGTCCAGTGGTGTAGGTAATTCGGATATGTATTTTGGAACTGAAGAACCTTCTTCAAGAACTCTAGGAACGATAAAAACAATTCACGGTCGTGATTATAGTTATCAATTTAATGAATTTAATGTAACAAATACATTTAATTCAAATACAACTCCCTTGTTTAGGCATTATAACGAAGCTAACAAAGACCATATTCTTTCAACTACTTCTCCTGATTTTGACTGTGTCAACGAAAGTATGATAGGATATATTTTTACAACCCAACAGCCCGGAACTGTCCCACTTAAGGAATATTACTCTTCTGTAGAACGGAATCACACTTATGTAATATTAGACAGAGAAGTCGAATATATGAGAATTCATGCTCCATCATTTGTTTATCAAGGTATAGTGGGGTATGTATATCCAGGAGAACGATCGGAAATTGATGGAAAGAAACATCAAACTATAACTATTAACAATACATCTTTCAGATGCAGTATGTTGACCGCTACAGTAGATGTGCTTGAGGAGTTAAAACCAGGGGTGGTTACTTCTAAAACGCTTACATATTATCTTAATAGTACCGGTATAGATCAAAGAACAATTGAATTGGGAGGTCCTTACACAATCTGTCGAATAAAAATATCAGCAATGTGGTATGTTTTTGAAAATATGTATTGTGTGTCAGATGAAATTGTACCAGCTCCTTCTAGGGTTGAGTTTGATATGTGTGCTTGTAGTGATTTTATATTAAAACTTGAGTATAGCTATATAGACAATAATTACGACATTAAGATATATGATCTGATTACTGGATATTTGTTAGACTAAGCATTTGTTCCTATTTAGAATGCTTGTAAATAGAGTGTTGTCGATATTTTTTGAGGAAACTGTAAATTAAATGAGACTGTAAATTAGGCTATGTTTATAAAAGTAATATTTTTTATTCAACTTTTACAAACATAGTTTAATTTACAGTTTCAAAAAACATGAAAATTAATCTTCATTAAATAACCTTAGATTTCTTCTATCCTTCGGATCAGTCGGCAGTTTAAAAAGAAAAAAGCACCGACGGATTTTCGTAAGTGCTTAACTTTCTGAGTGACTCTGACAGGGTTCACGTATATTTTCAATTTGTTGGAAAAGTGTTTTTTGCTATTCCACCGAATTCGCAGTAGTTGGTTTTCGCTATTATTCATTCATTTTCAACTGTATTGCAAAGGTATAGAAAAATTGGAAACATACAAAATATCAATCCAATTTGCGTAATATAAATATCGACTTTTCTTCCTTTTCGGATTGCTCCTTTAATTTGGCAACATGGTCTAACCATTTAGCATAGAGACTCGCCGGTATTTCTTCATAACCTAAATCATCAATCTGTTTGTACAAATTTTGCATTTCTTCAAAATGTTTGTAGGCTTCAGGTGATTTTGCTTTCATTGCTTCGGGA
>JAVBKV010000044.1:0-45896 GCA_031553885.1 Bacteroidales bacterium | reverse complement strand
GATTTTTGTCTTTTAATTGAAGTTTCTGTCTTTTGTTGACTTCCACCAATTTTATGTCTTGGTGGGCGTTGACGGATTCGAACCGCCGACCCTCTGCTTGTAAGGCAGATGCTCTGAACCAGCTGAGCTAAACGCCCGAATTTTATATTCTCTAATTGCCATTCCTCTGAAAAGCGTTGCAAAGGTAATACATTAAATCAAATATGCCAAATATTTTTTCAAAAATATTCAGACAAATTTTCATTTCACTAAAAATAAGACAAATAAAAACAAACATAAAAAAAAAGAATGTGGACAAATTGTTTTCAACATTTTCTAAAACTACCTTTTTTATATAGAATTTGATTATATTTGTTTTTTTTATCTATAAACTATTGTTATTTCAATGAAAGTTGATTTTTCTTCTATCAATATAAAATTGTATTTATTGTTATGGATTTTCGGAGCTGGTTTTTCATCCGGAAAGGCTCAGGATAAAACGATTGATCACT
Organism: Bacteroidales bacterium; assembly: GCA_031553885.1. Classification (GTDB taxonomy): domain Bacteria; phylum Bacteroidota; class Bacteroidia; order Bacteroidales; family Azobacteroidaceae; genus JAVBKV01. Next base: position 45,405 of record JAVBKV010000044.1, on the reverse strand, counting down.
ACCTGAAAAACACGGGTGATTATGCCGGAATATTTAATGGAAAAATAGAATCGGGCTATAACTCCAACATGTACACAGATTTCCCATATTACGGAAATAATGATTTTACGGACGGTGTTTTATTGTATAATGACTGTAACTATCCCGATGTAAAATTACGGCTTGATCTGTATAAAGAACAATTAATTGTTTTATCTCCACAAAAACGATATGGAATTATTATTGATCCGGAAAATGTGGAAAGAATAAACCTGCATAACCAGGTATTTCTATGGCTGAGTCCCCCTCAGAACAGTGGGCTAAAAAATGGATACTATCGCTTGATGTTTGAAGGGAAACAACTGAAATTACTCTGCAAAGAAAAATATTTTATTCAGAAAGGCACATCGAATATTCATTTTGATTTGCGAACCAAACATTATATTCAATCCGGGGAAAACTATCACCAGGTAAAAGACAAGGGTTCTTTTACAAAGCTATTTCCCATGTACAAAAAACAAATCAATCAATTTGCAAAAGACAAAAAGCTTAATTTTAGGAAAAACAAAGATTTCAGCCTGAATACGTTAAGTAGTTATTGCGAAGAATTAATAAACTCGAACAGTAAATAATGAGGTATTCTGTATTTTTGATTATTATCTGTCTGACAAGTATTCTTCAGACAAATGTTAATGCTCAACAGAATGTTTCGATTGAAAATGACAGCATTTCAATCGAAACATTAATAGAAAAAATAGAGACAACTAGTAACTATCACATCTATACCGATGCGGAACTTTCTTTCAATGTCCGGGTCGGAAATACGGAAGACTCTCCGGAACTATTGTTAAAGGAAGCGCTGAAAAATACGCCTTATGTAACCTCTGTCTACGGAAATAAAATTTTCATTTTGAAAGAGAAAGAATTGGATACGACCTCCCGGTTATTTATAAATAAAAAACAGCAGGAAGTCTTAACGCAAAAAGCTTATGTTCCAACGATAAAAATAGAAAATGCTTCTTCCGAGAACAAAGTATACATAATCGGAGACCCATATACTAAAAATGCCCCGGATAAAGTACGTCTCAAAGGTAAAATAACAGACGCCAAAACCGGCGAACCGCTTACAGGTATTACCCTTTTTCTAAAAGAGCCTTATGCTGCGACTTCTACCGATAAAAATGGAGATTACTCGTTCGACTTGCCTTCCGGACGACTCCAACTGGAGATAAGCGGATTTAATATCAAAGAATCACGAAGACAATTGATGCTTTATAGTAACGGAACCTTGAATATTGAACTAATTGAAGAAATCAGGGAACTGGATGAAGTAACAGTACTGGCTTCCAAAACCAATAAAGTAAGAAATTTAGATATCGGAGTTGAAAAATTGCAGGTTTCTAAATTAAAAAACATACCCATGGCTTTGGGTGAACCTGATATATTAAAGGCCATACAAACCCTCCCGGGAGTTAAAACCGTCGGAGAAGCATCCTCTGGATTCAATGTCCGGGGCGGTGCTACGGACCAAAATCTCATTCTGCTCAATAACGGAACAATCTATAATCCCAACCACCTGTTCGGTTTTTTCACTGCATTCAGTTCCGAAATGATACAAGATGCCGAATTATATAAAAGTAGTATTCCGGCCCAATACGGGGGACGTATTTCTTCGGTATTGGATATTACAGGAAAAGAAGCCAGCATGGAAAAATTCAACGGATCGGCTGGAATAGGACTGGTTACCAGCAAATTAAATCTTGAAACTCCTCTTGTTAAACAAAAAACATCCCTGCTATTAAGCGGACGGACTACTTACTCCGACTGGATCTTAAAACAACTGCCACAAAAAAGCGGATATAAAGACGGTTCTGCCGATTTTTATGATGCCGGAGCGGTATTGGCTCACAAAATCGATTCCAAAAATCACTTGAATGTCTATGGGTATTTTAGTCATGACCAGTTTTCCTTCAACAAGGATCAAAAATATGCTTACAATAACCTGAACGCTTCTGCTAAATGGAAAAGAATATTCGATGAACGACTGATCGGTAATTTTGCGGTCGGCTACGACCATTATGATTACGAAAATACGGAAACAGCAAATGAAGCGGCGGCTTTCAAACTTTCTTTCGACATCAACCAGGCATACCTGAAAGCAGACTTTTTGTACAACGCAAACAAGCACATCATTGATTTCGGATTCAAATCGATGTTATACGATATAAATTCAGGCACATACGAACCGGAAGGAAAAAGTTCTCTTGTAAAACGGGATGTATTACAAAAAGACAAAGCCCTGGAATCAGCGCTTTACATAGGCGATCAATGGGAAATTACACCTAAATTATCGATCAATGCAGGCATACGTTATTCCATTTTCAATGCCTTGGGCCCAAGAACCTACTTCCAGTACAAATCGGACATGCTTCCTTATTTAACTACAATTACCGATACGGTACATACCGGATCCAATGAATTGATAAAAACCTATCATGGACCCGAATTCCGTTTTTCAGCAAGATACATGCTGAACGATAATCTATCGGTAAAAGCCGGATTTAATTCCATGCGCCAATACATCCACAAATTGTCTAATACGGTTATCATGTCGCCCACCGATATCTGGAAACTAAGCGACGCGAATATCCGTCCTCAACAAGGATGGCAGGCAGCTACCGGACTCTACATGAACACGCCCCAAAAAGACTGGGAAACATCACTGGAAGTTTATTATAAAAAAATGAACGACTACCTGGATTACCGGAGTGGAGCACAACTACTGATGAATCATCATCTTGAAACAGATGTAATCAATACAGAAGGGTATGCTTACGGAGTCGAGCTATCTGTTAAAAAACCGACCGGAAAACTGAATGGCTGGGCTAGTTATACCTACTCACGGACATTCCTGCGGCAAAGCGATAAAAAAATCTCGAATCCGGTTAATGACGGGGACTGGTATGCTACCGATTACGATAAACCTCATGACTTCAAGCTGGCGGGCAATTATCGATTCACTCAACGTTACAGCTGCTCTGTCAACCTGGATTACAGTACAGGAAGGCCGATAACCATTCCTGCCGGCAAGTACTACAATCAGGCTACAAACAGCATATTGGTATATTATACCGACCGAAACTCCTACCGGATTCCGGATTATTTTCGCATGGATGTTTCATTCAACATAGAACCCAGCCATAAATTGACCCTCCTGACCCATAGTTCTATCTCCATCGGTTTATATAACGTTACCGGAAGAAAGAATGTCTACTCGATCTATTTTGTCTCGGAAGGAAACGATATAAAAGGATATCAACTGTCTATTTTCGGTGCTCCGATTCCTTTTATCACCTATAACATTAAATTTTAAAATCATGAATCACAAAGTCATATATAGTATTTTATTCTCTGCAACTCTTCTGTTATGCAGTTGTGTCTCGGATTTTAATGCCGATCTGCCTTCCGGGACCCAGGAAATTCTGGTGGTCGACGGAAGTATCATTGAAAATACGAATTCCATTTTTTATTTGAGTAAAAGCTTTTCCCTAAATACGGTCGAAACTCCCAGAGATATCAAAGACATTGATGCTCAGCTATTCGTAATAGGAGATGATGGCTTTAAAAGCAGCCCGGCAACTCACTTGGGCAAAGGTGCTTATCAGATCAATATCGGAGAACTGAATGACAATGTATCGTACGGAATTCAGATTGAATACGACGGAGAAACGTATCAATCTACCCTTTCCACTCCTCTTTCCACGCCTGAAATCGACAGTGTATCCTACTTCCAACCTGTTAAGGAAGGAGACGTTGCCATTCGCATTTCCACCCATACCAATGAGAAAGAATCTACTTACTTTTTCTGGAATTATGAAGAAGTCTGGGAAATCGCAGCGAATTATTATACCACCATATTTTACGATCTTATCGAAGATGGTTATTACATGGAAAAGGAAGCTCCCTATTATTATTGCTGGAGAAGGAATACGGAAAATAAAATTTTAGTGGGATCGACAGAGGCTTTATCGGAAAACAAGATTATCAACAAAGAATTATATAAACATCAGGCAAAAGACGATCGTTTTTCTATTCTTTACAGCGTACTCGTAACTCAACGGGCAATCAGTAAAGGAGCCTATGAGTATTACCTGAATAAAGCCCAGTTGAATGAAAGCATGGGAGGTTTATTCACCCCCCAACCTTCCGAAGTTAATGGAAATATCAGTTGCAAAACCAATGCATCAAAAAAAGTAATCGGCTATGTGGAAGCCATCAGAAACACATCGACACAACGGATTTTCATCTCCAAATACGATGTCACCAGGCCGGGAATTCCTTCAACCTGTACAACAATGACTATGGCGGAAGTATATGAATACATAAATTTACGTAGAATGACCATCGCAGACTTTTATCGGGCTGGTTACCGACCTGTTAAGGGAATCATAATGGACCCTGAAGATGAACCGGAAGCCTGGTCCCTCGTAGAATGTGCGGACTGTCGTGCGACGGGAGGAACTAAAAACAAACCAGATTATTGGCCTAACGATCACAAATAATTGAAATGAAATATTTATTTTCCATATTTACATTATTATTTCTCTCTTTTCCATTGCTCGCCGGAGAGAAGGATATCGAGCGCGTATCGGTTCACCTGGATAAGGAATGTTATGTTGCCGGAGAAAACATCTGGATCAAATTTCTGGTTATCAATACACATTTTCAACCATCTTATTTAAGCAAGGTCGGTTACATAGAAATATGCGATACACAAAAGCCTCAAATGCAGTTGAAGTTAGGATTGATAAACGGAAAGGGTACCGGTAAAATAAAAATACCGGCCGATATTCCTTCCGGAATTTATCAGCTTTCAGGATATACCCGTTACATGAGAAATGAAGGAGAAAAAGTGTTTTTTAACAGGCAGATCGCCATTATCAATCCGGGCCAACAATCAGAAAAAGACCGGATAAAATCCGGAGAACCAACTGAAATAAAAACGGAGTCAGTCCAACACGGAAATTCTGGTATCCTGATAAAAACAGATCGAGCTCAATATACTACCAGAGAAGCCGTTGCTTTGAATATTGATTTTTTACCCGAAAATACCATTGATTTAACCGTATCGGTTAGCCGTAACGATACACTGGCCACTTATTCTCCCGAAATCAGCTTCCCTGGAATGACTGATTTTCAACCCAATACCGATTCGAATTTGCCGCTACAATGGTTGCCGGAATATGAAGGTCATATCGTTACCGGACGCGTGATTCCGGAAACAGATAATCAATCGCTCGTATCGACCTTGTCTTTTGTCGGAAAAAGCGATTGCCTGATCAATGGACAACCGGATCCTGAAAAAGGAACCATTTCTTTTTATTCAAAAAAACGATACGGTACCCGGGAAATTGTAACTTCGGTTGTATCTCCTTTTTATGAAAAGGTTCCCTATCGGTTGGACGTGGTCAGTCCCTTTTGCGAATCCTTGCCGGAAACGTTACCCTCACTGACGGTTTTCTCCAATGATAAACAATTAATGGACCGGTTTGTCGGTGTACAGCTATCGGAAGTAATCGAACCGGATTCGGCAGGAGTTCCGGTTTCCATGGAAAGTTGTCTCAATATGCCCGTTGCTACGACCTATGATCTGGACCAATATACCCGTTTCAGCACCCTGAGTGAAACAATTTTGGAATTTGTCAATTCCGTCAGGGTTAACAAAGTAAATAACAAAAGAAGAATCCAGGTACTTACTTCCGGGGAACAACGTTACAACACCGGAAATACATTGGTTTTACTGGATGGTATCCCCGTTTTCGACCATGAAGATATACTGAGCTATAACCCGCAACTCATTAAACGGATTAATATTTATGACGGAAAATATGTTTTCGGAGGGCTTTCTTTCGAATCCATTGTTTCATTCATTACCCGTCAGCAAAACCTGCCTTTGTTCAAACTGGATGAAAGTTCTCAATTATTTAAATACGAATACCCGGTATTTCCTGAAAAATTCAAGACTCCGGATTATTCCGAAACAAAGAACAAAAAGTCACGACGGCCAGACTTCCGTCATACCCTGTACTGGAACGCTTTTATGGATGCGATTCCGGATAAGACCGCCCGGTTGTCTTTTTACACCTCCGATTTGAACGGTACTTTCAAAATAACAGTAAACGGGATAACTTCCGACGGGAAAGAATTTTCGGGGATTTCTTATTTTGATGTAATCGAACATTCTGAGTAATATATGGATGTATTTTTTCAACGTTATTGATTTTTTGTGTATATTTGCCTTTTCACCTCAAATCATTATCATGAAAAAAGCCTTGTTTATCTTATTGGTGCTTATCGTTGTGCCCTTTCTTTCTTTCGGGCAAAGCGATACTTATAAGATAGAAACATTAAGTCCTCCTGAAAAACCTATATTTGCCTTCCCTGCCAGCAACTTGTTTTCCAGAATTGAAAAAGACTTTATCAAGTTGTCTGTTGCAGAACCTTTGGCCGACATGGGAGAACATGCTGTTATCGGAGGATTTTTGAGAGCTTATCAGGATCACCGGCCGATTACGATCAGTCCGGATATTATCTGGTTATTGATTTCTCAGGGATTCGCTCAGCACGTGAATAATAATGCAGAAGCGCTCAGAAGTAAATTTGTTAATTTTCAGGGTCAGAAGGAACTTATCGTTAAAAAAGAAGTCGGAGAAGAAGGATTATCCGAATTTCCATGGGAGAGTATTTTTCCTGAATTTACAACCCAGATCGGAACACATGTCGGAGCGGAACTAATATCGGCCTTATCTGCAGACTTCACGACTACGACACCAACATCACGGATTGCAAGCCAGATAACCGTCATGGAATCCATGAAAAAATACTTCAAATATGTTGTGATAATGATTGGCTGCGGGATTCCGGAAGTTACGATTGAAGGAAGTCTGGCTGATTGGAAAAAAATAATGGTCAAACTGGATTACCTGGCAACATATGATTTGGAATGGTGGACTTCCGAATTAAAACCTGTTATTCAGGAAATTATCAATGCCAAATCCGGAAAATTCAACAAGAAATTCTGGATGAACATGGTAAAATTCCACAGTAAAGAATCATATGGTGTTTCTGGTATCGATGGCTGGCTGCTTAAATTTTATCCTTATCTGAAAAACAAAAAAAGGTCTGACTTTAAAAAGATCCCGACTATCAACGAACTACCTCCCGAAATTGTCCGGGTTCCGTTTATTTTTGTGGATAACCTGGATCCTCAGCATCCGGTTGAGTACAACATGGAATTCTGGGCCGGATTTATGGGAGTGACAGAAGATGTAAAAACATTCAATGTTAAACCGGAAATCGGCTGGGCTATAAACAGACCCAAAGCATCTTCCGGGGAAGAAGATATTGAAACAAAGATTTTGACTAGAAACGGAATGATCCAAATCGATACAATAAAAAAACAAATTCCGGTGGATCCTTCTAAACTAAAAGTGCCACAAACAGATATCTCAGATAAATTCAGCAAATAACCCTTTTACTTTACAGAAAAAAACATGATTACACGAAGAAAATTCATCAAAGTCTCATTCTTAGGTACTGGTTTGATCGGAACTGGTGTCGTCTCTGCCAAAGAGAGTTATGAAACCATGATGCAAAGCCCGTTATCGGGTACAGGAAACCAAGGACAATCCTGTCAGTTAACCGCTCACGACATTCCGTTAATTGCGGACGTAGACGTTTTGGTCATCGGAGGTAGCTCAGGCGCTGTCGCCGCTGCTGCCGAAGCCAGCCGGAACGGATCCAGCGTCTTTCTGCTTTCATCTCTTCCTTATTTAGGGGATGATATCTGCGGCCAGATGCACCTTTGGCTGAATCCGGAAGAAAAAACAGAAACGCCTTTATCTCAGGCTATCTTTACCGGAACGACCCCACCCTTCCCATTGCATGTTAAAACCGTATTGGAAAACGAACTGTTGAAACAAAACATCCCGTTCCTGTACAGCAGTTACCTGGTCAATGTCCTTTACGACAATAAAAAACAAATAGCCGGTGCTCTGATCACCAACCGTTCCGGATGTCAGGCCATACAGGCTAAGGTTATCATTGACGCTTCATTGGACGCCGTTACGGCTCATGTAGGCAACGTTCCTTTGAAAAAAGGAAAAACAGGTAACCTGAATTATGAATTCATTGTCGTAGGAAACGAAGAAAAGAAAAACGCAACAATCGTTCAATCCACCGTCCTGCCCCAACCGATTGAAGTAGGCAAAAAGGCATATATCGCCCGGAGCTATGTTTTCAGTTATCCGGATGCAGGAAATGACTTTGCTGCTTTGAACCGTATCGAGCAGGAGATCCGGGACATCACCTGGGACGTTGAACAAGTAGACAGTTCCGACCTGTTGACATACGTACCCAATCAACAGATTTCCGGAGCTAACCCGCAATCATCCAACAGCAAAATTACTGATCTTTCATTACAAGCGTTGCAACCGAAAGGAATTCCAAACCTGTATTATTTAAGCGCTTATGCTGATGTCCCCAGAAACCTGGCCGCCCAACTCATACGCCCGGTTACCTTAATGGCAACAGGCTACCGCCTGGGAAAAGAAGCTGCTAATCAGGCCCGTAAAACAAACAAGACTTCCATAAACAATGCTTATTCCACTGCGACTAAAAATCAAATAGAGGCCCGTGTACGCGAACTGACTCTTCCTCTGCGTCCCAATCTTCACAAGGGAATGATTCGCCAGGAAGACATTTACCTGCCGGTACTCGGAGAATATGATATGGTTGTACTCGGAGGAGGCACAGCCGGAGCTCCGGTCGGGATCAGTGCGTCCCGCCAGGGAATTAAAACCCTGACAATTGAATACCTGCACGGACTGGGAGGCTTAACAACCACCGGATTAATCGGCCGTTATTGGGACGGTTTCCGGGAAGGATTTACCAAAGAAGTCGATAATGGGGTTTGCGCCATCGCACCTCCCAATCACCCCCGCCAAAAGAAGAAATGCGATGTGGAATGGTGTTCCGACTGGAAAATGGAATGGTTCCGGAAAGAAATAAGGAAAGCCAACGGAGACATCTGGTTCGGAGCCATGGGTTGCGGAGCGGTAGTCGACCGTGGAAAAGTCTGTGGTGTGGTTATTGCTACACCCTTCGGACGAGGCGTTGTACTGTCAAAGGTCGTGGTCGACAGTACAGGTAGTGGGGACGTCGCCATTGCTGCAGGAGCTGCATACGATTACACCGGAGCACATACGGTTGCTGTTCAGGGAGCCGGACTGGCCCGTCGTAACCCGGATGATTTTTACAACAACACAGACTGGACATTCATTGACGACTCTGACGTATTGGATGTTTCCCGTGTATTTGTCTCCGCCAAGGTCAAACACAAAGGAAAATACGATATAGGCAAACTCCCGCAGACGCGTGAACGCCGCCGGATTATCGCCGAGCATAACGTTTCTGTTACAGATGTTATGATTGGCCGCCGTTATCCGGACACTTTATCTTTTCACAAAAGCTCATTCGACACACACGGTTTCACTATCGATCCTTTATTTACGTTGAGAGCGCCCGAAAAACGCCATAAAATTTATGATGCGGATGTTCCCTTACGTACATTGTTACCCAAAGGACTGGACGGGATTATTGTAACCGGATTAGGTACAGGCGCCCACCGCGATGCGATGCCGATTATCCGGATGCAGCCCTGTTTGCAGAATCAGGGGTATGCGGTTGGTTATTTAGTAGCTACCGCTGTGAAGGAAAATAAGGCTATCCGGAACGTGGATGTAAAAAAGATCCAACAACACCTGGTTTCCATCGGGAGCCTTCCGGATCGTGTATTGACGGATAAAGAAAATTTCCCCTTGTCGGACGAACAGTTCAAAGAAGCAGCCGGAAAACTGGCCAATAACATGGAGGGACTGGAAATTCTACTCACTGACACCTCCAGGGCAAAACCGTTACTGAAAGACGGTTTCAAAAAAACGAAAGGAACTCCGGCACAAATTAATTATGCTCAGGTTTTAGCCATGTTGGGCGACACCTCCGGATTACAGGACCTGATTGATGAAGTCAACTCGTTTACCGAATGGGATGAAGGATGGAAATATACGGGAATGGGACAATTCGGACCTTGTATGAGTCGCCTGGACAGCCTGATTATCGCCTTAGGAAATACTCGTAAAGAAGAAACCTTGCCGGCGATTATCGCTCATGCACAACGATTGAATCCTGAACGCACATTCTCTCATTTCCGGGCCGTTTGTATCGCATTCGAGACCATAGGCAGTAAAAAAGCAGCTCCTGTATTAGCCGATCTGTTGAATATGCCCGGTATCCGGACTGATGTTACCACCAGTTATCAATTAGCTCGTTCAAAAACATCAACCGATGCTACTGATACAGAAGAACGCAACCGGGCTTTAAAAGAAATTCATTTGGCTCGCGCCTTGTTCCGTTGCGGAGATAAAGGTCAACTGGGTGAAAATATCCTGAAAGATTATAGCAATGACCTGCATAATCATTATGCGCGTCATGCCCAAGGAATTCTAGCTAAAAAGTCTTGATTTTCCAGAAAACTTCTTCCCCTTTCCCCCTCCTTTAGCGGAGGGGGAAAGGGGAAGAACTTGGAATATCTTGCGCCCGCTGGGCGCCAAGTGCGTAAAATAAATTATACTACTTCCTTCCGAATAAACAATCCGGGGTGTATATTTGTATTTTATTATACAACAATCATCATGGATTTTGAACTTATATCGGATTTTCTTCCTATGGGCGACCAGCCGGAGGCAATTAAAGAACTTGTCGACGGAGTCAACCGGGAAATTCCTTATCAGACGTTATTAGGTGTAACGGGTTCCGGAAAAACGTTTACCATCGCCAATGTGATCAAAGAAGTAAAAAAACCAACCCTGGTACTCAGCCACAATAAAACACTGGCAGCCCAATTGTATAGCGAGTTTAAAAGTTTCTTTCCTAAAAATGCCGTGGAATATTTTGTTTCCTATTACGACTACTACCAACCGGAAGCATACATTCCAACCACGAATACTTACATTGAGAAAGATCTTTCCATCAACGATGAAATCGAGCGTCTGAGGCTCTCCGCTTCATCGGCCCTGTTGTCCGGAAGAAGGGATGTTATTATCATTTCATCCGTATCCTGCCTGTATGGAATCGGGAATCCTGACGATTTCAAGGAAAACATGATTTCTGTCGAACTGGGTCAAACGTTTTCGCGGAATGTTTTCCTGAGAAAATTGGTAGATAGTCTATATTCCCGGAACGAAATCGAATTCAACCGGGGAAACTTCCGGGTAAAAGGGGATACAGTCGATATTTATCTGGCTTACATGGACTATGCCCTGAGGATTATCTTCTGGGGAGATACCATCGACGATATCTATACTTTTGATCCCCTGACCGGCAGTAGCCTGGAACGGTTCGAAGAATACCACATCTATCCGGCCAATCTTTTTGTCACCACCCGGGAACGGATCAATAAAGCCATCGGGGAAATTGAAATCGACCTGGGAGCCAGGGTTCAATTCCTCAATGCAGAAGGAAAAATGCTGGAAGCCAAGCGACTCTATGAAAGGGTCACCTATGACCTGGAAATGATCCGGGAATTGGGATATTGCTCCGGAATAGAAAATTATTCCCGTTATTTCGACGGCCGCCCGCCGGGAAGTCGCCCCTTCTGCCTGATCGATTATTTTCCAAAGGACTTCCTGACAGTCATCGATGAGAGTCACGTTACCATCCCGCAGATCCGTGCCATGTACGGCGGAGATCGCTCCCGTAAAATCAACCTGGTAGAATATGGGTTCCGTTTACCGGCTGCAGTCGATAACCGCCCCCTGACTTTCGATGAATTCGAAATGCTGACTCCGCAAAAAATATGCATCAGTGCGACCCCGGCCGAATACGAACTCATGATGAGTGAAGGAATTGTCACCGAACAGGTGGTACGTCCTACCGGATTACTGGATCCTCCGATCGAAGTGCGACCCAGCTTGAATCAGATCGACGACCTCATGGAAGAAATCCGCATCCGGACCGAAAAAAAGGAACGGTCCCTAGTGACGACCCTGACCAAACGTATGGCCGAAGAACTCAACTCCTATTTTTCCCGGATGGGGATACAATGTGCCTACATTCATTCGGACGTGGAAACCCTGGAACGCATCGAAATCATGGAAAAACTCCGGCAGGGTTATTTTGATGTACTGATCGGAGTAAACCTGTTGCGGGAAGGACTAGACCTTCCGGAAGTCTCCCTGGTTGCCATCCTGGATGCCGACAAGGAAGGGTTCCTGCGCTCCCATCGCTCGCTGACCCAAACAGCAGGACGTGCAGCACGTAATATCAATGGTAAAGTCATTTTTTATGCGGACAGGATCACGGAAAGCATGCAAAAAACCATGGATGAAACCGAAAAAAGAAGGGAAAAGCAACTGGCTTACAATGCTAAGCACGGTATTACTCCACAACAAATCCGGAAAACAACCCAGTCTTCTTTAGTCAAAGAGACAATCAAAACTGAACCTAAGGCCTATATTGAACCTAAAGATCTAAACATTGCTGCCGATCCGGTTGTTCAATACATGAATAAAAAACAAATCGAAAAATTAATGGAAAAAACAAAAAAAGCCATGATGGATGCAGCCAAAAAATTGGAATTCCTGGAAGCAGCCCAGTATAGAAACGAGTTAATTAAACTGGAAGAACTCCTTAAAAATAAATCAAATACATAAATAGTAGAATATGAAGACAGACATTGAAATTGCCCGGAGTATCGAACTGAAAAAAATCAAGCGGGTCGCAGAAAGCATCGACATTCCGGTAGACGAAGTAATGAATTATGGTAAATATATGGCCAAAATTCCGGAAGAACTGATCGATGAAAACAAAATCAAGGATCATAACCTGATCTTAGTTACCGCCATTACTCCGACCAAAGCGGGTATCGGTAAAACAACCGTCTCCATCGGATTGGCCCTCGGATTGGAAAAAATCGGTAAAAGAGCGATCGTAGCCTTGAGAGAACCCTCCCTTGGCCCCTGTTTCGGTATGAAAGGAGGAGCTGCCGGAGGCGGATACGCACAGGTTCTCCCCATGGAAAATATTAATTTGCATTTCACCGGCGATTTTCATGCCATCACATCCGCTCATAATATGATCACCGCCCTCCTGGATAATTATTTGTTCCAGAACAGAGGCGTATGTGGAATCGGTCTGAAAGAAATTCTGTGGAAAAGAGTTGTAGATGTCAACGACAGAGGATTACGTAAAATTATCACGGGTTTAGGATCTGATAGTAACGGCATTACAACTGAAACCGGTTTTGACATTACCCCAGCCTCTGAAATTATGGCAATATTATGCCTGTCCGAAAACATCGACAACCTGAAAAGAAGAATCGGAGAAGTATTATTGGGATTCGATTTCGACAACAAACCGATAAAAGTAAAAGACCTGCATATCGAAGGAGCGATAACCGTACTACTCAAAGATGCCATCCACCCCAACCTGGTGCAAACGACCGAACATACAGCAGCTTTCATCCACGGAGGCCCCTTCGCCAACATCGCCCATGGGTGTAATTCCGTTCTGGCCACTAAGATGGCATTGACCTTCGGTGACTATGTGGTAACGGAAGCCGGATTCGGAGCCGACCTGGGTGCTGAAAAATTCTTTAATATCAAATGCCGGAAAGCCGGGTTACAACCCAAACTTACCGTCATAGTCACAACAGCCCAGGGTCTGAAAATGCATGGGGACGTAGCTGTAGGTGATATCAGGAAACCCAATGCGGAGGGACTGAAAAAAGGCTTTGCCAACCTGGACAAGCATATCCTGAACCTGAAAAAATTCGGACAAAACATCGTCGTGGCATTCAATAAATACGCCGAAGATACAGAAGAAGAAATTACTCTGATCCGGGAACATTGCAAAGAGATGAACGTCGGATTTGCCGTTAACAATGCATTTACAGAAGGAGGAGAAGGAGCCGTTGAACTGGCGCAGATCGTAGCGGATACCATTGAAAAAACACCTTCAGCCCCGCTTGTATTTACGTATAACGACGATGATCCGGTCAGGACTAAGATTGAAAAAGTTGCGATGAATATCTACGGAGCCGATTCTGTTGTTTTCAGCGAAAGGGCTGAAAAAATACTAAAATTAGCTCAGCAACAAATGAATATCGAGAGCTTCCCGGTTTGCATAGCCAAAACACAGTATTCTTTTTCTGCAGACCCAAAAGCCTACGGTGTAGCCAAAGGATTCAAACTCAAAATCAACGACATCGTTATCAATAACGGAGCCGAATTCATTGTTGCTATCGCCGGGGAAATCATGCGTATGCCTGGGTTGCCGAAAGAACCTCAGGCCATGAACATCGATATAATCAACGGATACATTGAAGGTTTGAGTTAAAAGAACCCAAACCTGTAATTAGCAGATATCAGGCCGGACTGACGACCTCCCAGGAAGTTGGTCTCAACCCTGAACTGCCAGTGACGGTCCAGTTGATATTGAGCACCGAGAATCATACACCAGTTTTTGGCAGGACGTTTATCCAGTGAATAATGAATTTCATCATTTCCATGTTTTTCATTGATACTCTGATAAATGTCCTGTACCAAAGCCTGCTTAGCAGGAGGAAGATTGTTGTACCAGGTCGTAATTTTATCCCCGGGTGTATCCGGCAGAATGTCCGACATTTTGATAGTCCCCTCGGTTGTATTCGATAAGAAAACACGACCGGCTCCCGTCCAGACTGAAATATTCCGCTCAGGAAGATTATCGAAATGAAAAATATAACCTACCCTAGGAGCCAGATTCATTGCCACATTATCATGTTTCATTGCATCAAAATGCGTCCAGACCCGATTAAAATCCAATGAAAAGAAAATAGAACGAACACCTCCTGTCAACATGGCCCCGACCCCATAGACATAACCGTCGAATTGAGCATCAGTTGTGAAAACAACAGGCTGATCAAGGGAAACTTTCGTATCCACCCAGGCTTTACCAAAGATCCCGTACACATCTAAAAAAGGAAGAAACCACAAATCAGCACGCATATTGAAATTTCTCACACTGGCTTTTACATCACTGAAATGAACGATATCATCCAACGAAACCATCGGATTGTCATTGATTCCTACCTGCAAATCTGAGATGGTCACATCCTGGGACCCAGCATAACCATTGAGCATAATTCCGATCGGATAGGGTAATAAAAAACCTTTGGATCCTAATTTCTTTGCACCTATGGGCAATGAATACGGATTACTCAGATTCTTAACATTATCGTATAAATCACCCTGCTTGGACATGATCTTTACTCCCGCATCGGTCTGTGAATAAAGAAGAGATGGTAGGAGAAATGCAATTATCAGGAAAAAAAATCGTGTTGTTTTCATACTGCCTATTAATTTATTTATAAAATCTATAATTTAATGAAAAATATAGATCCCGAATATACATATATTCTGTTTATATTAATAACTATCAAAAATGAATAAAGTTTACGAAAGTCTGATTTTTTTTAACAAAACAGAAATACTTAAAACGTGGTCTGCCTATCCCCCGCTGGAGGGGGCAGGGGGAGGATTCGGCTGGAAGTGAAGAGTTAAGAGTTAAGAATGAAGAATTAAAATTTTATTGGGGTAATTCTATTTGATTCGGGATTTTCCGTAGTTCATATCCTCCCCCTGCCCCCTCCAGCGGGGGATAGGCTGATGCACGATCCCTCTCAGAACCAGTCTTTCTTTTTCAAATACAACCAAACCAGAAAACCTGCAATAAACATAATGACCCAGGCAAACAGATAGCCATACTTCCAGTCCAGTTCCGGCATAATTCGGAAATTCATCCCCCATACCCCGACAATAAAAGTAAGAGGAATAAAAATTGTCGCCACCAATGTCAGTTGTTTCATCACAATATTCATCTTCAGGTCATTATTATTCAGGTACAGATCGACCAGGGAAGACATGATCTCCCGACAAGACTCAATATTCTGGAGACAATACAACAATTGGTCATAAATATCCTTCAGAAACGGAATCTGTTGGGGGTCTATCAGATCCGGATCCACCCGCAGCAATTTGGCAAACTGATCCTTGAATGGCAATAAGAGCTTGCGGATGCGGATCATCTCCCTTCGTTTCTCCTGAATAGGTTCCATCTGGTTTTTCCTGAAATTTTTTACATCCAGTAACTGATCTTCCAACTCTTCCAATGCATCTTCCAATTGGGATATGCAATCCGAATAATTTCCGATTACTTCACTCAGTAAACTGGCCAGCAAAAAATCGGCTTTTCTATTGTGAATCCGCAGGGAATTTTCACGAATGGCATTAAAAACGCTCTCAAAAAGAGGAAAGTTACTCTCCTGAAAACTCATTACATAATTTTTACCCAGAATCAAGGCCACATGTTCCGTCACTCCAACACCCTTCTCATTCAGGTAAGTAACCGGCAAAACGATGAAAATATTCTCCTCGTATTCCTCTACTGTAATGATGTGCTGAATGGTCAGGATATCCTTGGCATCCAGGATATTCAAACCAAAATCTTTTACCAGGCGGATAATCAGATCCGGATCGTTCATACCGCTTACCCGGATCCAACTAACCGTATCATTATTGATCCGGGAGCCGATCCCTCGGATATCATTTATCTTTTCCTCATTAAACACATTCTCCCCATACTGAATAAATTGAATATGGGTAGGCGTATTACTCTTCCCTGTATAAACCAATTTCCCGGCAAAATGACGATTCTTAGACCTATGCTTCATCACCTGTTAATTCTTAATTCTTAATTCTTAATTCTTAACTCTTCACTCCCAACATATAACCCCCTGTCAACAACTTTAGTTCACATTTTTTTTATTATTTGATGTTATCTTTTTTACTTTGCCTCGTTATTCAATTGAAATGGACTTAAAACGATTCACATCCGAGATTTTACCCTTACGGCAGAAGTTGGTGGCTTTTGCATGGAAAATGCTGGAAAATGAAGAGGACGCAGAAGATGTGGTTCAGGAAACCCTGCTCCGGTTGTGGAGTATTCGGGGAGAATTGGAGAAAATGTCCAATCCGGGTGGCTTTGCCATGCAAACTGTAAAGAACAGTTGCATCGACCGGTTAAGACAAAAAAAATATACGGTCGACATCAACGAAGTCAGTCTGGAATACCACGGAACCAATCCATATACGGAAACGGAAAAGCAAAATTCCATAGACCTGATCAAACAACTCATCGACGGATTACCGGAGTTACAACGCCGGATTATCCGGATGCGGGATGTAGAAGGGTATGAACTGGAAGAAATCGCAGCCATTACAGGAACACAAGTAAGTGCGGTTACCGTTAATCTCTCAAGAGCACGAAAAAAAGTGCGGGATCAATTTATCAGTATCAATGCGTACAAAATAAAAACAGAGTCATGAATCAGGAAGTAAAATACATCGGGCAATTACTGGAAAAATACTTTGGAGGGATAACTTCATTGGAAGAAGAAGAATTCCTGAGAAATTATTTTCAGCAAGACTACATTCCGGAATCACTGAAAATGTACCGGCCGATGTTTAACTTTTTCAGCAGGGAAATTGAAAAAGAAGAAAAAGAATCTCCGGTCATCCGTCCGAATTATCCACATAAGCTACGGATGTATTGGATAAGCGCAAGTATTGCTGCCTGCTTTTTACTCTTTGCCGGAATCCGGTTTCTTCACACAACGGAAAATACAGGAGATTCCTATTCACAGGTATACATCGATGGAAAGAAATATACAGATATACAAACCATTCAATCCCAGACCCTGAACAGCCTGGAAAATATTTCGGAATCAGGAGATGAGATTATCGCCTCCCAAATCGATATGCTGGATGCTTTTACGGAATAACAATCAAAAACAACAGACCAATGAATCCAATCAAAAAAATAATGCTCTTTTTCCTGTTCTGCCTGTCGGCAAACCTGTTGGCTGCACAAAATGCTACTAACACCGAAAAAGTTTTCGATAAACTCGGGAAACAGAAAGGTTCTGTCTTAGTCAAACTTGGTACAGACGTATTGGGTAAAAACACCCGGATGCAGTTATACAAGAGTTTGATTATCTCCAGCTCCGAAGAAACAACCGATGCTGTCCTGGAAGCTATCCGTACAGACATTGAAGGAGGTACTAAACTCCTGGAATCCCAGAAAGACGGTAAGGTAACCACCGGCTATTACTGTCTGAAAAGAGATGACGACTCCAGTCCTTACGAATATATTTTGTTTAAGGAAAAATCGAAGAAGATCAACCTGATCTATATCCGGGGGCATTTTCGACCGGAAAGCCTGGATTCTGAACTGGATAAACTGAAAGATTTACTCATATACGTGAATAATAAACGAATCAAACTACAATAAAAATCAATCATTATGAAACGGTACCTACTAATCACGGCATCCTGCTTTTTATTTGCATTAAGTGTTTTTCCGCAAAAACTGATCAATCAGCCTATGTTCGGAAAATCCACACATCCTTATCTAACGATTCAACAGGTAGAAATCAACAAGGATGCAACCATTTTACGGATGAAAATCAACATGGATCCCCAGACTTGGTTTAGGATCGATAAATCAACCTACATAGTAGCTGACGGAAACAAAGAGAAATTATTCATAGATTATGGAGATGGCGTCATCTTAGGACAAAAAATGTATACTCAAAAAGGGATCAGTACTTTTTCTTTATATTTTCCACCTATAGATACTGCAACTAAAAAAATCACCTTTATCGAAGGCGATTGCCAGGATTGTTACAGAATTTATGATATAGCGTTACAGAACAATCAACCTCTCGATTTTTCAAACTCCGAATATATAGCCATAGGAGCCCCAATAACAACCCCCAAGATAGTAAATATAATCAATCAGGTATCTTCTAGCAACCAAACTTCTTCTGGGTCGGGAAATGCTTCCAATGTCCAGAATAGCAGCATTTCATACGATGGCTCACCTTTCAATTTTGTCTTTTCCTGGAAGAGAAAAAACAGGCTGGAACCGCATTGGAACGGTTTGGGTATGGCTTTCATCAACCTGGACGGAGACCTGGGAACCGATCTTTCTTTAAGTACGTCACATTCTTTTGTATTCAATCCGATCGAATGCCATGCCCGGATGAATGATCATTTTTTGCTTGTCACCGGTGTGGGTGTAGACTGGAGCAGGTATCACTTCAAAGGAAACAAAGGATTGGAAGTGGTCGATGGTATCGCACAATTCGTTCAAGCCCCCGAAGGAGTCAACTATACTTCCAGCAAGTTATTATCCTATTATTTCACCTTTCCCTTATTGATCGAATATCAAAAGAAAATCATCGGAAAACACGACATCCATCTCTCCGCCGGAGTAGTAGGATACTTCAAATGCTATTCCAAATCGCAGGTAGATTATGAAGATCACGGACATACAATCAAAGAAACCAAAGGACGCGACCTGAACCTGTTACCCGTAAATGCACGGGCTATGGCCACAATCGGTTTCGGAGATGTTACTCTATACGGCTACTATGGCCTGCACTCGTTGTTTGAAAAAGGAAAAGGTCCGGATGTAAGACCAACAGGAATCGGTGTAATGTTGGATTTCTAAAGATAAAAAACTAACTTTGCCGAATGAAGCGAACCATCGGGTACCTTTCATTCGGCTTGTTATTCCTGCTCATTCTGGTCTTGGGATGGGCAACATGGGAAGAACACCTCAAGGGTACGGAATATGTCATGCGGCATTTTTACCGTACCCCTTGGTTTAATGTCCTATGGGCATGGCTCGCACTGACCGGAGGATATTACATTCTGAAAAAAGAATTATACCGGAAACTACCTGTTTTCCTGCTGCATCTCTCTCTGATCATCATCCTTACCGGAGCCCTGATTACCCGGTTTAACGGACAAACGGGAGTAATTCACCTTCGTCAGGACCAGACCAATCACGTTTTTGACTGCGAAGAAGCCCAACGCCACTTGCCATTGCCCTTTTTCATGACATTGAAAGAATTCCGGATCGAATATTATCCGGGCACCTCCTCTCCTTCCGATTACATAAGCCTGATTGAAGTAAAAGATAACGAAACAGGAAAATCATTCGAACAGGAAATCTCCATGAATAAGATTCTCCGGCATAAAGGTTACCGTTTTTATCAGTCTTCTTTCGACGAAGACATGAAAGGATCCATTCTCAGCATCAATCATGATACTACTGGTATTGCCTTTACCTACACCGGCTATTACCTGCTCTTTTTTTCCATGTTGTGGATGCTGGTCGACAGAAAAGGACGTTTTATGGAATTACTAAGAAAAATCAAGGTCAACAATGAATAAATGGCTGTATTTCATCGGTTTTCTATTTCTTTACCTTTGTTTTCCGGCAAAAGCCGCCTCAGGTATGCTTACGGAAGACGGTAAATCGCTTAACCGGGAACAATCGGCCGAATGGGTTTCCGTTTGGGTGAACTACCACGACCGGATCTGTCCGTTACAAACCTTAGCCATTGATTTTACAACCAAACTAACCGGTAAGTCCCGGTACAACAACCTGAACGCCGAACAATTTTTATTGGGCTGGCTGTTTTTTCCTGAACAATGGCAGGATGTCCCTCTTTTTGAATTTAAACATCCTAAGTTAAAGGAAGTGATCAACTCCTCCGGGAAAGCCTGCTTTTCCGATTTTTTCGAAAAAGATGGCTTTTATAAACTGGACCTGTACAGAAAGGAAATGTACGGAGCAGAAAAACAAACCGCTTTTGCCAAAGAAGCCATACGGCTGGACGAAAAAATCCAGTTGATCCACATGCTGCATGAAGGAAACCTGCTGAAAATTTTTCCTTTCACATCGGCTGATGGCACAACCCGATGGTTTTCTCCCTCAGACATGCTTCCGGAAAAAACAGATTCTGTTCACATGCTTGTCGTACACAATATTCTTCCTCTCTATCTTGAATACGCCCGTGAAAACCGATCGGAAGACGCCCTCCGGGTCATTCAGGGATTGCAACGCCTGCAACAAAAAAATGCAGCCGGGGCTTTGCCTTCCGAATCCCATCTGAAAGCAGAACTGATCAATAACCAGGTGAATATTTTTTCCTGGCTGTTCAAAATCAATCTGACTGCCGGGTTCATCGGTCTGCTTTTATTCCTGTTCTGCATGATCCGGGACAAAAAGACAAACCGGATTCACCGCTTTTTTTATGGCTTTCTGATTATTACCTTCCTACTTCAGACAGCCGGTCTTTGCCTGAGGGGCTATATCGCCGGACGCCTGCCGATGAGCAATGGCTACGAAACCATGCTGATCGTTGCCTGGAGCGCTTTATTTATCGGACTGCTATGTTATAGACGTTCTTTTCTGATCACGGTTTTCAGTCTGCTGCTTTCGGGATTTACTCTGCTGGTGGCACACATCGGATCCATGAACCCACACATCACTCCGTTGGTGCCTGTGCTGCAATCCCCCTTATTAAGCATTCACGTTTCCTTTATCATGGTTGCTTACGGTTTATGCGGATTCATGCTGCTTAACAGCCTGACCTCATTTTCCCTGCTGGCTTTCGGAAGAAAAAATCCGCAGACCTCAGTTACCTTGACTAATATGAAAGAAATGAGTGAGCTTTTCATGTATCCTGCCACCTTTTTCATGGGTGCGGGAATCTTCATCGGAGCCATCTGGGCCAATGTCTCCTGGGGCAGATACTGGGGCTGGGACCCTAAAGAAGTCTGGGCCCTGATTACTTTTCTGCTGATGAGCTTCTCCTTTCACGGCAAAACACTGAAATGGTTTAACCGTCCGGTATTCTACCATTTTTTCGTATTGATCATCTTTGCCGCCGTACTAATGACCTACTTTGGGGTCAACTACATACTGGGCGGAAAACACAGCTACGCAGGAGGTTGAAAAAAAACGGAAAACAGTGTCGAAAAACATACTTTTTCAGCATTGAAAAAGTATGAAACGGATGTAAATTTGGGTGCATTATTGCAACAAAACGCTAATTAACTATCTTTATGAAAGTAGGCATCCTGAAAGAGATCAAACCTCAAGAAAATCGTGTTTCCATGACTCCCGCCGGCGTTGAACAATTAGTAGCTCACAGGCACACTGTGCTGGTTGAAAAAAATGCCGGAGCAGGTAGTAGTTTTCCGGACGAAGAATATATTTCAGCCGGAGCTGTTATAATCGATACTCCCGAAGAAATTTTTGCAAAAGCCGAAATGGTGATGCATGTCAAAGAAATCCTGCCTACGGAATATGCATTGTTACGGGAGGGGCAGATTGTATTTACTTACCTGCACCTGGCTGCCGATCCGGAACAAACCCAGGCCTTAATGAAAAGCAAATGTGTAGCTATTGCTTACGAAACAGTAGAAACACACGATGGACGCCTGCCTTTGCTGCAACCCATGAGTGAGGTTGCCGGACGAATGGCTACCCAGGAAGCCGCCCGTTTTCTGGAAATGGCTCAAGGGGGCGCCGGACTTCTCTTGGGAGGTGTACCGGGAGTTGCTCCGGCCAAGATACTGATTATCGGAGGGGGAATCGTTGGGATTAATGCTGCAAAAATGGCTTGCGGATCAGGTGCCGACGTAACCATCCTGGACAATAATATCGAACGGCTCCGTTACCTCAGCGACGTAATGCCTGCCAATTGCAAACTGATCATGTCTAATCCCATGACGATACGGGAACTTGTAAAAACTTCGGACGTGGTGATCGGAGCCGTATTAGTTGCCGGAGCCAAGGCCCCGAAGTTAGTAACCCGCGAAATGATATCCACCATGAAAAAAGGATCGGTTATGATCGATGTAGCCATCGATCAGGGAGGTTGTTTTGAAACATCCAGGCCAACGACACACAACAATCCGGTTTTTGTCGTCGACGGAGTCACTCAATACTGTGTAGCCAACATGCCGGGAGCTGTGGCCCGCACATCCACCCTGGCGCTCACCAACGCCACCCTTCCCTATGCATTGAGAATTGCAGACAAGGGTTGGAAAGAAACATTAACAGAAGATTCTGCCTTAGCCAAAGGACTGAATGTGTATGATGGAAAAGTGGTTTATAAACCGGTAGCAGAGGCATTGGATCTGCCTTTTTCAGCATATTTGTAAACAACAGAAAATAGCCGGATGAGAGTTAACCTCTCATCCGGTCTTCAAACGCCGAAAGCGCTGCCTTAGCTCCTTCACCCATAGCAATAACAATCTGTTTATACGGCACTGTCGTAACATCTCCCGCAGCATAAATTCCGGGAACATTAGTACGGCAATGCGCATCCACTTCAATTTCTCCAAAACGATTGGTTTGTACGATTTCCCGAAGCAGGGTACTGTTGGGTAATAATCCGATCTGTACAAAAATACCGTCCAGATCAATCACCCGCTCCTGTTCTGTCTGACGATTTTTCACCCGTATGCCAGTTACTTTTTCCCCATTTCCGATCACTTCGGTGGTTTGGGAGCTCAGAAAAATTTCCACATTCGGCAGGCTTCGGGCTTTATCCTGCAATACCTGGTCGGCTTTCAATCCATCCAGGAATTCAAAAACAGTTACGTTGGAGCAAATACCTGCCAGATCGATAGCCGCCTCGATTCCCGAGTTTCCTCCTCCGACAACAGCCACGTGTTTCCCTTTATAAAACGGTCCGTCACAATGCGGACAGAAAGCAACTCCCCGTCCGATGTATTCGGTTTCTCCGGGAACATTCAGCTTTCGCCAACCAGCCCCGGTAGCAACAATTAAAGTAGGTGCAGAAAAAATTTCCCCTCCGGCGGCAGAAACCCGTTTAACCGGACCTTCCAGTGTAATTTGCTCTACCCGGCGATGCTCCAGTAAATCGATTCCATATTGCTGAGCATGCAGTTTCAGGTTGAGGGTCAATTCCTCTCCTGTCGTTTTTGAAACGGAAATCAGGTTTTCAATACCCAGGGTTTCTTTTACCTGCCCTCCGATCCGTTCGGCCAGCAATACCACATTCAAACCCTTCCGGGCAGAATAAATGGCCGCGGAAATACCTGCAGGCCCCCCTCCGACAACAATTACATCATATTCTTTTATCACAGAAGGACTGGTTGCCGGGACAGTTTCATACAGGTCTTCCAGTTTACCCAATAATTCACCGAAATCTCCCCGTCCCACATGCAACAGCTGTCCATCTGCAAAAACAGCTGGAACACCTTGTATTTTCAGGGATTCCACCTCCTGCTGGTTGATTGCACCATCAACCATTTCATGTGAGACACCGTCATTCAGTACAGCCATAATATTCAAGGCCTGCACTACATCCGGACAATTGGTACAAGTCAGCGAGACATAAGTAACCAACCGGATCGGCCCCTTCAAGGCCTTTACCCGTTTTTGTATACTTTCATCAGGAATATTCTTTCCTTTACCGTCAGCATTCAAAACAGCGAGCAGTAAAGACGTAAATTCGTGTCCGTTAGGAACTCCACGAAAAGCAATACCCGTATTTAACCCGTTCTTCAGTATTGAAAAAGTCAGGCCCTCGCCCTCCCTGATCCTACAGGATATCCGGTCCGTACAAGAAGCTACATCATTCAATAAGCCCAGCAATTCGTCACGACGTTCATGTCCCAGGGACACGACAATATCAAAAACATAATCGGAATCCAGGCCCGAGAAAATAGCCTTTACCTGCTCTTTCAATGCTGAATCTAACATGGTTGAATCGATTGTTATTAAATTTTTCCGACTAGATCAATACTGGGTTTCAGAGTCTCATCGCCTTTTTGCCATTTAGCGGGACAAACTTCATTCGGGTGTGACGCGATAAACTGTGCTGCTTCCACTTTCCTCATCAGTTCGTCGGCATTCCGGCCGATACCGTTGTCTTGGATCTCTGCAATTTTGATCTTTCCTTCCGGATCGACCACAAATGTACCTCGGTAAGCCATACCATCCGCTTCGATCATTACACCGAATGCACGGCTTAATTTACCGGTTGGATCGGCCAACATCGGATACTTGATTTTACGGATACTTTCGGAAGCATCATGCCAGGCTTTGTGAACGAAATGGGAATCAGTACTTACCGAATAAATTTCCACACCCATTTCCTGGAACTTGGCATACTTTTCAGCCATATCGACTAATTCGGTAGGGCAAACAAAAGTAAAGTCGGCCGGATAGAAAAAAAATATCCCCCATTTACCTTTTAAATCCTGATTGGTTACTGTTTTAAACTGGCCGTTTTGAAACGCCTGCACGGAAAATTCCGGAAGTTGAGAATTAATAATAGGTTCCATAGATTATTGTTTTTTAATGGTTTGAATTGTTACTGCAAATTTACATGATTTTAACTTATCTATCAAAACGATAATTTTTATAAACAAATAGAAAAAATCTATATCTCAAATAAGAAAAGAAAAAATCCATGAAAAAATTTGTATATAAAAACGCAAACACATATCTTTGTGATATCATTTTAATATCATTAATACTATTACCATGGAAAATAAAGAATTTGATTTTGAAGGGTTCAGATGTTCTGGGTTTGCAGCATTAACAGTCGACTTATTGATACTGGCTGCTTCTGTCATATGTCTAATACACTTATTCCTTCCTGTATGGGGGATACTGGGAATTATTCTATTTATTTTTTCTCTTCCGGGGTTTTTCACCAACGAACCGAACAACGCTTGCGTGATGATTTTTTTCGGAAAATACAAAGGAACATTGAGTAAAACCGGATTCTTTTGGGTCAACCCTTTCATCAGCAGAAGAAGGATTACCCAACGGGCAAGAAACTTAGACGTTCCTCCCATCAAAGTCAACGATAAGGCAGGGAATCCTGTCATGATCGGAATGGTATTGGTCTGGAGAGTATCCAATACATACAAAGCGGTTTTTGACATCGATACCTCTTCGTTGTCCGGAAATGCCGGAACAACGGCAGGAATGAGGGTCGGAGCCCTCATGAAAACATTTGAAAACTTTGTTCACGTGCAAAGTGACGCCGCTTTACGCGAAGTAGCAGGAGGTTATGCTTATGATAACAACGAAATCGGAGAAGAAGACTCGATGACCTTACGTTCCGGAGGAGACCGGATTAACGGACACCTGGTCCACGAACTGAATGAACGCCTGGTCATGGCCGGTATCGAAGTGGTGGAAGCCCGGATCAACTACTTAGCCTATGCTCCGGAGATTGCTGCCGTTATGCTTCGCCGCCAACAAGCCGCCGCCATCATTGCCGCCCGGGAAAAAATAGTAGAAGGTGCAGTTGGAATGGTACAACTGGCATTGAATAAACTCTCCGAAAACGGAATTGTAGAATTGGACGAAGACAAAAAAGCAGCTATGGTAAGCAACCTCCTGGTTGTTCTTTGTGCGGATGAAGCTGCACAACCCGTAGTAAATACAGGAACGCTGCACCAATAAATACCTATGTCAAAAAAAGAAAGCAATACGAAAAGTTTCATCCTGCGCATCGATGCCGATGTCCTGGAGGCTGTTGAAAAGTGGGCTGCGGATGAATTCCGCAGCACCAACGGCCAGATTTCATGGATTATCGACCAGGCATTAAAAAAGACCGGCCGACTAAAAAAACAAAAAAGGACATCCGAATGAATGTCCTTTTCTTTTTTTCTTTTGAAAATCAAGCTTACTTTCTGATCCCCAACTCTTTGATGATAGTACGATACCGTTCGATATCTCTATCTTTCAGATAATCCAGCAAACGACGACGTTTACCTACTAACATTTTCAGGGATCTTTCCGTGCTATAATCCTTCTTATTTAACTTGAGATGCTCAGTTAAATGCGAAATACGGTAGGAAAACAATGCTATCTGGCCTTCAGAAGAACCAGTATCAGTGTTAGACTTTCCGTACTTGGCGAAGATTTCTTTTTTCTTTTCTGAATCTAAATACATGATCAGTAATTGTTTATAAATAAAATATTAAAATTGAGCCACAAAGGTAAGTATAATTTTTCAAAATCTCACTCTTCTCCGAACTATTTTCTCAGACAATTAACGTAAAATACTAATGAAAGCTATTGCAGCGACTTTCCCAAGTAACTTACAACAAAACAGGGATAACACATCTGATAACAATAGAAGGAAAAGAGTGAGAATGACAATAAACGAAAAAAGCTCTCTCGAAGAATAAGGTTCCTCAAAAAAGCTATTATAAGATTTTTATGTAAAAATGATCAACTTCACTAACTCCAACCTCTCCATTCATTTTATGGGTACAAAAATACATTTTTTCGTTAGAATAAAAAAACAAAAAACAAAAATTTCCCTTATTTAGTCGTATATTTGTGCAAAAATAACATAAATTATGGATATTTCAATCGTCATACCCTCATACAACGAAGCGGAGTCTCTTCCTGAATTATACGCATGGATCAGCCGGGTCATGCAGAAGGAAGGTTTCAGCTACGAAGTCATTTTTGTGGACGACGGCAGCACCGATAGTTCCTGGCAGGAAATCAATCGACTACGGAAGGAACATCCGGAAGTGAGAGGCATCCGTTTCCGCAAAAATTACGGAAAATCACCTGGTTTACAATGTGGATTTCAACGGACGCAAGGCGATGTGGTAATTACTATGGATGCGGATTTACAGGACAGCCCGGAGGAAATTCCTCTATTGTACCGGATGATCACACAAGAAGGATATGACATGGTTTCGGGATGGAAGAAGAAAAGGTATGACCCCTTAAGCAAAACCATACCAACCAAGCTGTTTAATGCAACTGCCAGGGCTGTTTCAGGAATCAAACTCCACGATTTCAACTGCGGACTGAAAGCTTACCGGAAGGAAGTTGTCAAAAACATCGAAATATACAACGATATGCATCGTTGGATTCCTTATCTGGCTAAAAATGCAGGATTTACAAAAATAGGAGAAAAAGAAGTACATCACCAGGCCAGAAAATACGGTAACAGCAAATTCGGAATGAGCCGTTTTTTCAATGGATACCTGGATCTACTGACCTTGTGGTTCCTCTCTAAGTTCGGGAAAAAGCCCATGCATTTTTTCGGATTGATAGGCAGCATGATGTTTTTTCTCGGGTTTATCGCTGCAATTGTCGTCGGAGGAATAAAACTTTACGATTTATACGTAGGAAATGCATACCGGCTAGTAACCGACTCGCCTTACTTCTACATCGCTTTAACTTCCATGATAATGGGTTCTCAGTTGTTCCTGACGGGCTTTATCGGAGAGCTGATTACCCGGAACTCTTCGGAGAGAAATCAATACAAGATTGCAGAGGAAATTTAGTTAATTGAGAATGGAGAATTGAGAGTGGAGAATGAATGGTGATTATACTCAAATTCTCCACTCTCAATTCTCCATTCTCATCAAAACAAATTAAAAGTATACCCCAGTCCAATGTAAATCAAGTGATGGCTGGCATCCTTGTTAGCCGTCGTATACCTCCAACCACCGTTTACTTTGACATTTTCTGTCAGGTTAAAGCGCATGTGCCAACCGATATTGAAACCAAGCGGCTGACTGCTATATTCTTCGTTGGTAGGTGAATTCAGTACTTTTTTATTAAGGTACATGTACTGTCCTCCCAGTGCAGGACCCATTCCCCAGGTACGTTGAAGCAATAAATAATAACGCATATCCAGATTCGCCGAATAAAGACTGATCTTACTTTTGCCATCGATCTCATCATCCACCTTCATATCCGGGTTCATCAATCCGGTAAAACTGATTTCCAACGGATCAGCCAAATGATAAGCCACATCGAAGCCATAAAGAAGGTCTTTATAACTGGTAACATATCCTCCTTTAGCCCCTACAAACAAATCTCCGGCCTGTCCATAAGAACTCGCCGACAAAATCACTACGAATAAAAGTAAAAAGATTTTTTTCATTTTTGAATATTTATAGTTGAGGCAAAAATAGTCAATAAGTTTATAAAAACAAAACCGCGGACAAGAATTGACTCTCGCCCACGGCGTATTATCATTGATAGGCCGGCATTATTATTTAACAGCAGGTACCGGTACCGGAAATTTACTAAACAATTTATCGCAAGCCTGATTAATTTGTTTCGGATCCTTAATGTTCTTCTGAACATTATCAATTACCGAACTCACAGCAGCATCCCAGATTACCTGTTTGACTTTCGGATCAACCAAATCAACGGCTAATACTCCATCTTTACTAATATTATCTATGATAGATGCATCATCGTAGTAACTTCTGTACATAGAAGCCGTAGGACCTAAAGGACGGATCGGAGCCCATTCGGGAACAGCATCTTTAGTCGTTACGCTTGTTTGAGAATAAAGCGTAGTAATAACCACCATATCTCCATTCCCGGTTTTATCTTCTTTGAACCCACGAATAGCCAATTCATTGGCAATAGCCCGTTGAATATTTTCCACATCATAGATATTGATTTGAGGAGGCAACTTCAAAGCATCATACGGTAAGACACTAAAAGTTTTATAAGCTTTCACATCCTTACCCGGATAAAGATTACTATTAATCAGCGTATAAGAAGAAGAACTACATGACGTTAAAAAAAACATTGTCCCCACAAAAAGGGAAAACAAAATACTCTTTTTCATAAAAATTCTTATTTATTAAAATTAGACATCGCATTATATTAACATTTACTACTATAACAATGCGAATGTTATTTTGTTCATGTTTTAATTAAAAAAAATTTTTTTTAGAGTAATAGAAGGATTGATGCGGAGGTAGATTCCCATGGAAAAATTGGACGAACGACTGATTCTGGCTGGTTCTGGTTGTGACTCATAAGCAACCAGGCGGGGGTTGTAAAAAAGTTCGGCATCAGCACCTAAAGTAAAGCCTCGTCCAAAATACTGCTCGTATGCCAGACCGAAATTAAACACATCCGTCCGGGCAAAAGTACGCCCGGAAATAGTCAGGGAAAGGTTACCGAATACCGGATTACCCAGAATATTCACAAAATCCTCACTGCTCCACCAGGCTGCTTTTAATTTCAGATTCCCGATATCAGCCGACAAATTCGAATAGAGGGCCCACCCCCGACTAAACGGCAGGTTTTCATCGCCCTGAATGGACTCATATCCGGCACCCATCAGGTCACACGTAATATTCTTTAGTAATTTTTGATTAAAATTGAGTTGAAAACGAAGACCGGCAGCCCCATTAGCCATACTGACAATATCACCCTCTACCGAGTCGACCTCTCCTCCCCGATGGATCATCAGGGCCTGAACAGGAATCCCCATATAAAAAAAGGAATGAGGCTTTGTCAGATTCAAACAAAGGGATGCACCTGTGGTAAATGCTTCGTTGTGTGTATCATTTCTGAAAGTAAAACTTTCCCAGTTCACCCAAAGATCAACAGCAGCCACCCGGGAATGGTACAGAAACTGAGCTCCGGATTCCGGATCAGCAGTCAGGTTCAGCTCCGGATTATACAACGGCTCTATCAAACGGTGATTACTTCCCCCGTATATAGTACCAAGTACGACCTGTATCTGCCGGATCGGCTGTATCTGTGCCCTGAAAAAAGGAAGGATATGAAACCCGGACTGGTAATCATCAGCCTTCCATTCGGCAATATCCTGGTATGCATAACAAGGGTACCGGTCAGCACCCCAATAACGCAATAAAGAAGCCCCGGCTTCCAGCTTCACAAAAGACGAAGGATAAAAAATAACCCGGGGCATAAAACGAAAACCGGGCAGAGAATATCCGTCAAAGATATCTCCGTCCGATTCATTATTCTTAAAAAAACTGAGATTCTCTATGCTTAATTTCAACAAACCTTCGTTTTCAGAAGAAATTGTATATTCATCCGTAAACAGTTCGCCAAGGGTATCTGTCTGAGCTAAAGTAACAGAAATAACTCCCGACAGCCCCAGGATCAACACCAGTTTTTTGAAAACTTCCGGCACGTTATCAACCATTCATGGAAGCAAGAAACTCCTCGTTGTCGTAGGTTTTTTCCAAACGATCTTTCACAAATTCCATTGCTTCGACGCTGTTCATATCCGAGAGGTATTTACGAAGGATCCACATGTGATTCACCACATCCGATGGCTGAAGCAGATCATCACGCCGTGTACTGGACGCCGTAATATCCACTGCAGGGTAAATACGCTTATTGGACAAGCGGCGATCGAGTTGCAATTCCATGTTACCGGTTCCTTTGAATTCTTCAAAAATAACATCATCCATCTTGGATCCGGTTTCAGTCAATGCCGTAGCTATAATTGTCAGGGAACCTCCGTTTTCAATATTACGGGCAGCTCCGAAGAAACGCTTGGGTTTTTGAAGAGCATTGGCATCCACCCCTCCGGAAAGCACTTTACCCGAAGCCGGCTGAACCGTATTATAAGCTCGGGCCAAACGGGTAATGGAATCCAGCAGAATCACTACATCGTGTCCGCATTCTACCATTCTTTTGGCTTTATTCAGTACGATTTCTGCAATTTTCACATGACGCTCGGCCGGTTCGTCGAAAGTAGAAGCAATCACTTCCGCATCTACACTGCGTTGCATATCGGTTACCTCTTCCGGACGCTCATCGATCAGCAGTACAATCATGTATACTTCCGGATGATTCCAGGAAATCGCATTGGCAATATCTTTCAACAGCATGGTTTTACCGGTTTTAGGCTGGGCAACAATCAGCCCCCGCTGCCCTTTACCGATCGGAGAAAACAAATCCACCACACGAACAGAAATCCGGTCGTTTACCTTCGGACTCATACTGGCAGTCAACCGGAATTTTTCATCCGGAAAAAGAGGTGTCAGGTGATCGAAAGGCACACGGTCGCGCACTTCTTCCGGACTCAGCCCGTTGATACGGTCAACCTTAACCAGCGGAAAGAATTTTTCTCCCTCTTTCGGAGGACGGATCGGGCCTTCTACAACATCACCCGTACGAAGTCCGAACAGTTTAATCTGAGATTGAGAAACGTAAATATCATCTGCTGACGACAGGTAATTATAATCGGATGAACGAAGGAAACCATACCCTTCCTGGATAATTTCCAAAACACCGTTTCCTGTAAGAATACCCTCAAATTCAAACGCTTTATCTTTAGTTACAGCCGGCTGAGTATTACCATTGCCATTTGTATTTTTTGCCGGATGTTGAACCGGAACGGATTGTTGAGACGGAGGAGTCGGCTTCGACTGCTCTTTTTTGGGAGAAAATAGCACCTGATCCATCACACTGTTCACTTCCGGGCTATGGCGAAATACCATTTTCTGAGGAGCAGCAGGAACTACGGGCACTTCTGGTTTAACTGACGGATCTGCAATCACAGGCTCGACCATAGGCTCAACTATTGCCACATCGGCAACCGGTCGTTTTTGTTTTTCTGCGGGATCATTCGGATGATGTTTGACCGGAACCGGGTTTTCAATCCGTGCTCTTTTCTTTTTTTCCTGATTATTTCCTTTATTAAAAACAACTTCTTCTTTTGTTTCCGGCTCCGGCTGTATGATTTTTTCTACAGGAGGAATTTCTGCAGCTATTTCCTTTTTCGAAAACTCTTTCTTCTTCATATTCTTTTGAGGTGTTTTTCCGTCAGAAACGGTTACCCCCTCACCAGAAGGAGAAGGAGATGGTGCCGGAACGGCCGGTTTTTCGGAAACAGGTTTTGCCTCTGTCGGCTTTACCTCCGGTGATGGTTTCGTTTTTCCTGCATTTCCTGACTGCTTGGGTGATTTTACAGGACGACCTTTCTTCACCATTTTTCTGTCTTCGGCACTTTTTTCCTCAGCTGCTTGTTGCGCAGCTCCTACAATTGCTTGTTGATCCAGGATTTGGTATACCAATTCATCTTTCTCCAGTTTATCTGTTTTTTTCAAACCGAGCTCTTTGGCCAGGGCAACCAATGTTCCCTGCTCCATTCCTTTAAGTTGCAAAATATTATATTTCTGCATAAAAATTAAATAATTCTTCTATTTATGGTCAATAACTTTTCTTGTTTTCCGATAGACTTCCAATACCTGGGAGGCGATCACATCCCAATTGTACGACGACATATCGTATTGAACAACAGTTCCCTGTTTTTCTAATTTTTTTCTCAATTTTTCCGACAAGTCTTGCGAATCCCCGGACTTAAAATAGCTGCTCTCAGGCAATGCTACAGCTTTATTGGCAGGTATATCACTGACTAACACATCCAGTCTGTGACTCATTGCCTCCAAAAGCACAATCGGTAAACCTTCATGGGATGAAGGCAGGACAAACAAACGGGCATGAGAAAATATTTCATTCAGTTTTTCCCCGGTAATAAAACCGGTGAGCGCAACTCCGTTTGCCTCCGCTGTTTTTTTCAATCGAACGGAATAATCTGTTTCATGATCCGCATCTCCAGCCAGAACCAGTCGGATTTCTCCGTTTTCCAACCGGGAATAGGCTTCCACGAGCAGATCAAATCCTTTTTCCGGAACAAAACGTCCGACCGATAAGATGTAATTTCCTTTTCGAAGTCCCAGTGATTCAATATACTGAACATTCTCCGAATGGACCGGAGTCTCCACTCCGTTAAAAATCAGATGAGCATTGTTTCGCTTGTATTTTTTCCGGACAATTTCGTTGATCACTTCTGAAATAACGATCAGCTCATTAGAGCATTGGACACCGAATCGCTCCCCCAGTCGCAAAAACCACCGGGCTCCCCTGCCCCATTTTTGTCTTTCATAATCGGGACCGTGATGTGTAAGCACCACTTTCAACCCGAGCATTCTGGCAAAAGGGACCATCAAGGCCGGTCCGATCGCATGAATATGCAGCACATCCGCTTTCATCTTTTTCGCCTCAATAACAGCTAAAAATGTATGAACAATCGCTTCAAACATTTTTTTACGAGGTGCAAAGACATTTTTCAATTGAACTCCCTGGTATTCATCCAACTGATCGGAAACATAGCAAGAACGCCTGATTACAGTCACCTCACACCCCCTCTCAACAAGGCGGGGGTAAAGTTGTTCACAATGAGTTTCCACACCTCCCTGTATATGGGGAAAACCTCTTGTCCCGGCAACTACAATCTTCATTAAAAAAAGATTTATTCTTCAATCAACGGAATCTGTTCATCGTACTGCACTCCCTTTTTATCTGTAAAAGGAACACATCGTGAGAAATCAAGATCTCCCTGTCTCGAATCCCGATCTACTTTATAATAAGGTATATCATGGTAGCAAACAGGCTTACCTATAATGCTTTTTATTTTATTTTTAGCCACCCATGATAATGGACAACGGAAATATTTTGCCATCACAGGAGCTGCAGTACCAACCATCCAGCAGTTTTTCGGACAGGAACGGACCATCGATCTGACTTTATCAGCCTGTTCGCTGTACCATAAATCCTCAAACCGGGAGTAATCCCGGATATTACCCATACTTTCCTTCCAGACATGGTCTTCCAGGCCGTTGCAAGGGTACACTTCTCCATAAGGCTCAATAAAGAAATTGGTGGTGCCAGCCTCACAGGGCAGCATCCGTTTCCCTCCCTGGATGTAATTGATCAATCCCAAGTTAAAGAACGCACGAAACCAGGATTTGGGATTATTTTCCTTCAAATGCTGTTCGACCAGTTTTTCAAAATTATGACAGACTTCTTCTTTATTCGTAATCACATTGTCGTACTTGTGAAAATAATACGAATTATGAAAAGCTGCTGTTGCAAATTCCAGTTTCAATGCTTTTGACAACTGATACAGGGAAAGCATATCCGAAGAATTGTTATTGGAAACGGTACATCCGAATCCGATATCCTTCAAACCCATTTCTTTGAGAGTCAACAGCGTACGGAGTCCTCTATCAAATCCGCCTTCCCGCCCCCTCAGTTCATCGTTTTTCTGAGAAAGACCTTCAATGCTTATCCTTAGCCCCAAGCGTGGAAACTTTCGGGCCAGATCAATGATCTTCTCAAAATGAAACCCGGAAGTTGAAATTACCACCCGTGGTGCTTTTTCAAAACAAACCGCAACGATATCTTCCAGATCTTTCCGTTGAAAAGGCTCACCCCCTGTCAGATTAATAAACTTCAGTTTAGGTAACATTTCCAGTTCCTTGGGCTGTATCTCCTTTTTTATATCGGTCGGATATTGCCAGATATTACACATTTTACAGCGCATCTGACACCGGTATGTAGTTATAATGGATACATCTGTAGGAAGATTTACTTTTTTGCTCATCGATACGAGTAGGCCCTAAAATAAATTATGATTTTTGATCTGCGAAGTAATTCGAGGACAAATTTACTCCTTTTTTATTTTATAACAAAGCTTTTTTCACAAAAGTTTAATTACACACACCTCTTTGGTATTTTCATCGATCCGGAAACGATTGTCGGTTCGGTGTCCCACTACCCAGCAGATGTCATCTCCACTGCATAAAATCCACACATTCTCTTTATCTATCAGGCTGAATTTATGATCACTAAAGTAATCACTAAGTTTTTTAAATCCATTCATTCCAAAGGGTTTAAAACGGTCGCCGCTCTCCCATCTCCTCAGAACAAGCGGAAAATGCAGTTTATCAGCATCCAGGCTGGCGCAACAAGGATTCTTATCGACCGGAAAACCATCATAATAAAAAGAGTATGAAACCTGCAATCGTATGGGATCATCGACTATCCGGTCGTTTTTTTCTATCCGGTATTCTCCGGCTTCGGTTTTTAACCGGGAAGTAATCAGAATCGAATCACGATCAATAACCAACCGAAAACCTGGAGAATAAAATACTTTACCGGGACTACCATCCAGAGAGCGTGCAACATTACGAACCACATCCGGGTTGAACTCATATTCTTTCAGCAATTCAAACAAAACGGCCTCCGAAGAAGGAGTTTCCCTCAGTTTTGCAATACTGATTTTTCCATTCGTAAATAAAACGGAACGGTATTCCTCCATGGCCTGCGTCAGGATCAGGGATGACTCCCGGAGGTTATCCGCCGTACGGGCAATAGCTTCTGTCACCGAAGGATTAATAGTTGCCATCAAAGGCAATAACTGGTTCCGGATTTTATTTCTGACAAACTCATCCTGAAGATTGCTGGAATCTGTGACATACTCCAATCTGTTTTCCCGGACATAATTTATAATTTCTTTTCTGGAAAGACACAACAAAGGACGAATGACATTCCTGTTCCGGGGCTGAATTCCTGTCAGTCCTTTCCACCCGGTCCCCCGTATCAGATTAAGCAACACCGTTTCAACACTATCGTCCTGATGGTGAGCTACAGCCACAGCCTCCGCTTTTTCCCGAGTCCTTAATTCTTCAAACCAGCGGTAACGAATCTCACGGGCAGCCATTTCAATGGAAAGCTTATGATCCCGGGCATATTGCTCTGTATCAACATCTATTTTCCGGAATGGAACTCCTAATGATGCAGAAAAACGACCGGCAAACATCTCATCCCGCATAGATTCCTCAGCCCGGAGATGAAAATTACAATGAGCAGCTATGCAGGAATATCCTAACCGGGACAATACATGCAAAAGCACGACGGAATCAGCCCCGCCACTCAATCCGACAATCAGAATTCCCGTATCCGGCAACCGTTGTTCCTGAATGTATTGTTTTACCCGTTCTGTTACAGCATCTGCCATTCATTATAAACTTATAAAGATTAAGTCGAGGGACAAATATACTATTTTTTGCGGATTAATTAAAATGTTATATATTTGCGCATTTAAATCATAATTTTTTGATCAAGAAATATAACAATCTATTATATAATTTTTATGAATAATAATAAAATATTAGGAAATAGAATTAAATCGCTCCGGGAAACTCAAGGCATCAGTACGGAGGACATGGCCTCCCGATCAGGTCTGGATAAGGACCAAATCAAACGAATCGAAGAAAACATCGAATTACCATCTCTCGCTCCCTTAATCAAAATTGCCCGTGTCCTGGGTGTACGTTTGGGAACGTTCCTGGACGATCAGGACGAATTAGGCCCTGTCATTTCGAGGAAAGAAAAACACGAAAATATCAGTTTTTCCACCAACAACTCCGGTTCGAAAAGGCACATGGATTATTATGCCCTCTCCTCTGCCAAATCAGGAAGACACATGGAACCCTTTATTATTCATATCGAACCGGCGGAAGAAGGGGTTGATTTTATAGTTTCCTCCCACGAAGGGGAAGAATTCATTTACTGCATGGATGGACTGGTAGAAATAACGTACGGAAACAGCACGTTTATCCTGGAAGAGGGAGACAGTATTTATTACGACTCCATCATCGCCCACCATGTACATGCAGCAGATAATCGTGGCGCTAAAATACTGGCTGTCGTATACACCCCTATTTAATCAGAAGTATGGAATTAACAGATAAAACCATTGGGCAATGGCTCGAATACTGGGCGGAACAAACTCCGGACAAAGAGTACATCGTTTATTCCGACAGGGACCTGCGGTTTACCTGGAAAAAATTCAACGAACGGGTCGACCACATGGCCAAAGGACTGCTTACCATTGGTGTGAGTCCGGGGAAACACGTAGGGATCTGGGCCACGAATGTTCCGGATTGGCTTACATTTTTGTATGCTTCCGCTAAAATCGGGGCTGTTGCCGTTACCGTCAACACAAATTACAAGCAACACGAACTGGAATACCTGATGAAGGATTCCGATATCCACACGCTTTGTATCACCGAAGGTGTATTCGACGGCAGTTATATAGATATGGTCAATACCATGTTACCGGAACTGAAGACCTCACAACGAGGTTACCTGAACAGCGAACGTTTCCCTCAATTGAAAAACGTCGTTTTTATCGGACAGGAAAAATTCCGGGGAATGTATAATACCGCTGAGATCCTGTTGCTGGGGCAGAATATTTCAAACGAGAAACTGGATGAAGTCAAGGCAACGGTGCACTGCCACGACGTGGTTAATATGCAGTACACTTCCGGGACAACAGGATTCCCGAAAGGAGTGATGCTCTCCCATTACAATATCGTCAATAACGGTTACTTTACGGGAGAAGGCATGAAATTCACACAGGAAGATAAGTTATGCTGCTGTGTCCCGCTGTTCCATTGTTTCGGAGTGGTGTTAGCCACCATGGCATGCCTGACTCACGGATCTACACAGGTTATGGTGGAGCGTTTCGATCCGCTGACAGTCCTGGCCTCCGTTCACAAGGAACGTTGTACCGTCTTACACGGCGTTCCGACAATGTTCATTGCTGAGCTGAATCATCCGATGTTCTCCATGTTCGACGTTTCTTCATTAAGAACCGGAATCATGGCGGGAGCCCTCTGTCCCATCGAGCTCATGCGAAAAGTAACTGACAAACTTCACATTACCTACATCACCAGCGTATACGGCCTGACCGAATCATCACCAGGAATGACCCACTCTGTATTGGAAGATGCTTTCGAGGATCGCTGTACCACTGTGGGTAAGGAATATCCTTTCACAGAAGTCCGGGTAATCAATCCTGAAACCGGAGAAGAATGTCCAGCCGGAGTACAGGGCGAAATTTGTTGTCGTGGTTACCTGGTCATGAAAGGATATTATAAAAACCCACAGGCCACGGCTGAAGTAATCGACAAAGACGGCTGGCTGCATTCCGGGGATCTTGGCATCAGGGACGAAAGGGGTTATTACCGAATCACCGGACGTATCAAGGACATGATTATCCGCGGAGGAGAGAACATTTATCCCCGGGAAGTCGAAGAGTTTCTTTATCATCTCCCTGGCGTAAAAGACATACAGGTGGCCGGTATTCCTTCCGAGAGATACGGAGAAGAAGTGGGAGCATTCATTATCCTTCATGAAAATGCCCAACTGACCCCGGATGAAGTCAGGGATTTCTGTCGCGGACAAATCGCCCGGCACAAAATTCCGAAGTATGTTTTCTTTGTAGACAATTTCCCGATGACAGGAAGCGGTAAGATTCAGAAATTCAAACTCAAGGACATCGGCTTAAAACTGATCGAAGAACAAAGTTTAGCGTAGGCTTTACAAAGCATAGACCTAGGGAGTCGTTTATCCGAATCAAAGCATTGCTGCTATTTTACGGATTTCGGCAAGACGAGCCGCAAAAGTCTTGTCTTGGCTTGCAATCTGCATGTTATATTTCAGTTGCAAACGCATCAAAGCTTCAGCCGGCACTCCAATAGCTGCTTCAAAAAGCATGGCCGTAGTAGTTGTCAACGGACGACGCTCATTAAGTATGTCATTCAGAACTTTGTATGACATACCCATTTGCTTGGCTAATTGACTTTGTGAAAGTTTACGAAATTCCAGTTCGTCTTTGAGAACTTCACCTGGATGTGTGGGCGTGATCCCGTATCTTATATTTCCCATAATGCGTCTATTTATAATGATTCGACAGTTCTATAATATTACATATTGTTATAACAGTTTCAGAAACAACTTGGTTTGCTATAAATTCAATCCGGTATTGATCATTTATCCGTACAGATGAGATACCTTTTTTATCACCGTGTAGTACTTGATAACGTAAGGAATTGAATTTATACAAATCTTCAATT
This sequence comes from Bacteroidales bacterium, assembly GCA_031553885.1. Lineage (GTDB taxonomy): Bacteria > Bacteroidota > Bacteroidia > Bacteroidales > Azobacteroidaceae > JAVBKV01. The sequence goes on along the minus strand of JAVBKV010000044.1, from coordinate 5,881 downwards.
CCGGCAACCGATTCGAGAATATCAATCGTTTTACGGTACTTTGCCGACACTTGAGGTTGAAAACGATATTTTTTATCTGTTGTTTTTCCCGTTTCATACAGTTCCCGCAAGTATTCTTTTTCAAACGTTATCTCCATAGTTATTTCCTTTACACTTGACAAAAGTAATATATTTATTGAAATCCGCAAAAAAAGTGGACCTTTCTTCTATAACTTATTAACTCATAAGATTGTGAGGAATCATAAGCTTACTTCTCTATTACTATCGTTTTTGCCCAAATATCCCCCAGTCTTTGATTGAGCGAAGTATTTTTGATAAGTAAGATTGCTGGAACCGCAAAGAAAAAGAAATCAATAAAATCTACTAAATGCCGCTTAAGGGAATCAATAAATTTAATTTTACTTCCATCGATTTTTACTACTCGCAATCCTAAAATGAGATGTCCAACACTAGCATTAAAAGCAAACTCAATTACGATTAAATATACAAACCAAAATATTAATGGAATGAATGATTTAATTCCATCTACCATATACCCACCCTCACTATTAATCTCTCCATATTGATAAATAAATACTAGAGAGAAACATCCAATAACAGTGTAATCAAACAAGGTTGCTAAGAACCTATCTCTTAATTTTGCCTTTTTCATATGAATATAAATCTAATTTCATTTTTGATTTTTTCATCCATTACTTTTTGATGGATGTCTTTAATTATTAAGTGAATAGCTACTTCAATTGCCTTACCCCACCCTATTCAGCATATTATTCCACCTGTTCGGTGTATTCTCTGACTATGTCAGGTTAAAAGCAGGTATCTGACCTGCAACTTTTCAAAACAAGAACTTTGCTTTAACATGCTATAGTCAAAGACAACACCAAAGCTAAAAGACAAAAATATAAAATTCTTGATATGAATATAGTATTTATAGGTAATTTTTGCAAAGCAGAACTTTGCTTTTAACACAGCGTAGACAAGAGTAGCTGTGTGAAAATGTAGAATACCTTCTGCTGTATCTGTAAAGGCGTCTCAATTCTCGGAAGATTTGTTTGCCAGAAGAAACTCCATACGGATCAGTTATCCGACCTGGAAAAAGACGTTTTACAGGCAATGCCCTCAACATTAATAGCAGCTTCCAAAAGCAATTCCTGAACTCCTTTCAAAAAAATAATGCCTCATAATTCTATGAGGCACTTTTATTAATCCGGAATAAATTTTCTCTCAGTGGAGCTGGAGGGATTCGAACCCTCGTCCAAACGAGGAATTAATCTGCTTTCTACATGCTTATCTTCGCTTTGATTTTCGACTCAGGCCAAGACCGAAGCAACCAAACCTGAGCTTATCCCTTTTATTTCATCCGAAGGCCAGGGTTTCCTTCAGACTATCTCCGATATTGCTGTGCCACCGGATCGGATTGCTTCGAAGCCAGAGCTTCCGGGTGACATCTCGTCCAAACACCTGGTGTAAGGATAAAGCTTTAAATCTACTATACTTCGATTAAGCAGCGAGAGCGTAATTATTTTCGCCAGTTAATTGTTCATCACCCGATATTATAGTGCCGGACAACGACGCACTGCATGCTTACAAACCACTTCTACCCGCTGTCAAAACCGGTCAACCCCATGATTCATAATGCAAAGGTAATACTTTTATCTCAATTTCATATATGCTTAAGAAAAAAAATAAAAAAACATCTTTATAAAAAATCAGAAAAAAACAATACCTTTGTTCTATTATTTTTCAATCGCTTTGTTCATATATGGGTGCAAAAAAAATAACAGTTCTGTTATCTTTCCTTTTCGTCACAATTGTATACTCTCTATCCTTTACGATACCGACAGATTCCATCCCGTTCAAAAGCAAACAACAGGACGGACTGACAATTACATACGAAACTTTCTATCCAACGATAAAAAATCTGAAAGCATCCATCAATAATGAAAAAGTAACACTAAGCTGGACTGGCCCTGACAAAGAAATCCCAATCGGAAACCCTAACGATGAATCGAATGGAAGCATCCGGATGAACAAAATGATTTATGCTGTACGCTGGAGCAAAGATGACCTGACTTCCTGGAACGGATATGCCCTGAAACAAATTAAATTTCTTAGCGGCCCCATCCTGACCAGCGTTACTTATTCAGCAAGAGTCTGGGAGGGAGGAAGTGAAGCCTCGGCAGGAACTTTAATTGCGCAGAAAGAAGTGACAGATCCTGTAACTTCTTTGAAATGGATAACAGTTACCCTGGACACACCTGTTCCAATCGACATCAATAAAGATCTTTGTATCGGCATCTATACCGAATCAACAGAAGGTAATTATCCCGTATCCATTGGAAAGAATCCCGGGATCCGGGAGAAAACCAATTTATACTCATCCGGAGATGACCTGTGGAATACTTACAAAACCGTCAACTGGTGTATTTCAGGAATAATTGAGCCCATTGCCGGCGCTCCGTCCGGTTATACGATCTACCGCAACGGAGATGTTATCGGGAATATCTCCGGAAACAATTATACCGATGTTGTATCCTTCGGAGAATACACATATGGCATCAGCGCAAATTATAATGACAATGAATCTGATAAAGTAGAAACCAAAATACGGATAACTTATCTGGGAATCGATCCGGTACAACAAGTCAAGACTCCGGCGGTTTTTCCAAATCCGGTAAAAAAAGGAGAATCTCTGACTATCAACCTGGGTGAATTTGGAAATGAGGCTGAATTATCGTACTACAACACTTCCGGACAATTAATTCTCCAGGAGCAGGTTTCCAATCGTATCAGCTCACATAACATTCAGCTGGATCCGGGTGTTTACTTGTTATACATAAAGAAAGAAAAACAAATTCATACATTAAGATTAGTGATCAAGTAAATTGGTCTTATATGAAAGTCAATTTTAATATTCAATTCCATACAGTATGGGGACAGACCTTACACATCATAGGGTCAATCCCTGAATTAGGAGAATGGAACACGCCGGCTGCACGGGAAATGCAATACACGGGAGAAGGTTACTGGACACTGGAACTCGATCTTCCGGATGTGCCGGTATCTTTTGAATACCGTTACTTCATGAGTTCCAACAACAAACTGGTGTTCGAAGAATGGCAGAAGAATCATCTGTTGTCTTTAACTGAGACACGGCTTTCTTACGTTTTGCTGGATTACTGGCAAAACCATCCTCAAAACAGGGCTTTTTACTCCTCTGCCTTTTCCAAAAGCCTGTTTGCCCATCCCTGCGATAAATTTGAACGGGTAGTCAAATCCAGCAGGAAGGTACAGATGAAAGTCCTGGCTCCTCGCATTCTCAAACATCAAAGCCTGGCTTTAGTTGGAAATCAAAAAGAATTCGGTTACTGGGACCCTAAAAATGCGCTTATTTTAGCTTGTGAAAAGTTTCCTGAATGGAGGGTGGAATTTGATGCCACACAACTCTCCTACCCCATTGAATATAAATTCTGTGTACTGGATAACGAAGACAAATCGATTATTCGCTGGGAAAACGGAGATAACCGTATCCTCAACCTACCTCCACTCAAAGACAATGAATTCGGGATCATTTCCGGATTACAATTCAGGGATGATACTCCCGACTGGAAATGTACAGGATTAGTCGTTCCGGTTTTTTCCCTTCGTTCGAATCACAGCTTCGGAATCGGGGACCTGAATGACTTGCACTTAGTCGTAAACTGGGCCAAAATGACTTCACAGAAAATAATTCAAATTCTACCGGTAAACGACACGACAGTAACCCATTCCTGGTTGGATTCATACCCATACAATGCGATTTCCATCTACGCATTACATCCTCTTTACCTGAACTTGCAACGCATGGGAAAACTCAAGGATGATTCCCGGGATAAGTATTATACAGAAAAACAACGGGAACTCAATTCCCTGGATGTTGTCGATTACGAATCTGTGGACCGGATAAAATGGAGCTTTTTCCGGGAACTGTTCGATCAGGAAGGAGACAACATACTTTCTTCTCAGGAATTTATCGACTTCTTTCAGGAAAATAAAGAATGGTTGGTTCCATACGCAGCTTATTCTTACCAGAGGGACAAGTATCAGACACCTGATTTCAGGCAGTGGAAAGAATACAATTCGTATAATAAGTACGAAATCGAGCAATTTTGCCAACCTGAAAAACCGCATTACAAAAGCATTGCCTTGTACTACTTCCTCCAGTTTCATCTACACAGGCAATTAATAGATGTACGGAATTATGCGTATGCCAATGGCATTGTCCTCAAGGGAGATATTCCTATTGGTATCAGCAAATCAAGTGTTGAAGCCTGGACCGAACCCTCCTACTTCAACATGGATGCTCAGGCCGGGGCTCCTCCCGATGATTTTTCCGCCACCGGACAGAACTGGGGATTTCCTACTTATAACTGGGAAAATATGGAGGCCGATCACTACACCTGGTGGAAAAAACGGTTCCGTAAAATGTCGGATTACTTTGATGCATACCGGATCGATCACATACTTGGCTTTTTCCGGATCTGGGAAATTCCGGAGAAATCGGTACAAGGTTTGTCCGGCTATTTTAACCCCTCCCTGCCATTCAATATCCAGGAAATAGAAAATGCCGGACTACCGTTCAGCCGGGAACGATTTACGACTCCACATATCAACGAACAGTTCCTCCCCGAACTATTCGGGGAATACACCCAGGAAGTGCGTGACGTTTTCCTGGATCGGACTTCCTCCCGTCATTTTGCATTGAAAACCAACTATAATACTCAACGAAAAATCCAGGCTTATTTTACAGGACTGGAAGATGAAAAAAGTAAGATTATCAAAAAGGGTCTATTTTCTATTGCTAATGAGGTATTGTTTATTCCCGATCCTAAATTGCACGATCATTTTCATCCCCGTATTTCAGCATCTGTATCATACCTCTACCACGAATTAAGCAATTCCGACCGGTATGCTTTTGATTATTTATACTGGAATTACTTTTATCAAAGGCATAATGAATTTTGGAAGGAACAAGGCTATAAACGGCTGACTCCGTTGATTTCCTGCACCGACATGCTGGTTTGCGGGGAAGATCTGGGCATGATCCCACAATCGGTTCCGGAAGTCATGCATAAACTCCAGATCCTCAGTCTGGAAATCGAACGGATGCCTAAGGAATCCAATGTCGAATTTACAGACCTTCATAAACTACCTTACCTATCGGTATGTACGACTTCAACTCACGATATGTCGACAATCCGCAGTTGGTGGGAAGAAAACCAGGAGAAAACCCAACGCTATTATAATTTTATTTTAAAGCAGGAAGGGCCTGCACCGCAGGAATGTGATCCGAAAACCTGTGAGCAAATCTTGTTCAATCATCTGACTGCTCCTTCCATGCTGGCGATTATTCCTTTGCAGGACTGGCTTTCCATCGATGGAAACATACGAAGAAAGAATTGTGAAGAAGAACGCATTAACATTCCATCCAATCCCCGGCATTACTGGAGATACCGGATGCACATCTGTTTAGAGGAACTACTGCAAGCGGAAGAACTAAATGAAAAGATACGGTTCCTGATCGAACAAAGTAAAAGAAACTAAAAGACAAGATATACGAAGGCCAATTCGCTAAAAGACCAATAAAATAGTCGAAAAAAAAGCATGAATGATGAATCTATTGCTCTTTTTTCGACTATTTCTGTTTTCAGGTTATTACATTCCTTTTATCTCCCTTTTTTTGCATACTTTAGGCTGTAGCTAGGGACATTCAGTAAATTCGCATAAAACTGTCGAAATAAGAACAATCTTCGGCAGTTTTTTTATTTTAGCGGGATCCTACTCCGATTTTGGGTAAATTTTTGTATTCGCCCATTTCTGTTACTCTATTTTCATGATTTTA
>JAVBKV010000011.1:0-118513 GCA_031553885.1 Bacteroidales bacterium | reverse complement strand
GAAACAGTGGCTTGCGCCTTGTTTTAATCCCAATTCCAACGCTTGGCGCTGTGCTGATGTTAGAACTGGAGTATTAACTCGTCCCATAATGGGTGCAAAGGTAATAAATAATAGAAACTAATTTATATCACGTACTTATATCTTTTTATATTGTTAAAAACAACTTAAAAGATATATTGTTTTGTTAGCCGGCTACATTATTTTGAGGATATCCTTCCAGAAATGCTTTCAGGTTGGAAACGGCAATGTCCATCAACTTCCGGCGGGCGGCTTTAGTTGCCCAGGCATAGTGAGGAGTGATGTAACAATTTTTAGCGGTAATCAAAGGATTGTCTTCCTTCGGAGGTTCTGTAGACAGGACGTCGACTCCGGCGGCAAACAATTTTCCTTCATTCAGCGCCCGTGCCAGGGCCGGTTCGTCGATAAGTCCGCCCCGGCTGGTATTGATCAGGATAGCCGAAGGTTTCATCAGAGCGAGATTTTTTTCGTTGATCACTTTATCCGTTTCTTTCGTCAGGGGACAATGCAAAGACAATACGTCACTTTCCTGAAACAGGGTTTCCAGGCTGACTTTACTGATTCCCGGGGTGAGTTTTTCCTGAGGCTTGGACGTAAAAGCGATGACTTTCATTCCGAAAGATTGTGCAATGGTCGCAACCATCTGTCCGATATGTCCCAGGCCGATAATACCCATAGTCAGCCCGTTGAGTGCAATCAACGGGGTATCCCAGAAGCAGAAATCCCGGTTTCTCGACCAGCGTCCTTTTTTTACTTCATTAGCGTGATGGGCTACATGTTGGGTAATATTCAACAGGTGTGCAAAAACTGTTTGGGCTACGGATTCCGTACTGTAAGCCGGAATGTTGGTAACCACAATGCCTCGTTTTCTGGCTGCTTCGATATCAACGACATTGTAGCCGGTAGCTAAGATCCCGATGTATTTTAACCGGGGCAATTGACTGATGATGGATTCGGAAAGAACGGTTTTGTTGGTAATCAGGACTTCTGCATCCGAAGAGCGGTGAATAGTATCTTCAAGAGCGGTGAATTCATGAAATTCACACGTACATAAGTCGGAAAAGCCTTTCCAGGTCAAATCGCCAGGATTGAGCCGGTAGCCATCAAGAATAACTGCTTTCATGTGTTTTTATATTTTTTAATTGATTCCAATGTTCCGGAAATCCGGCTTCCAGGAGAATCCTGTTTCCTGTAACCGGATGGTCGAATTCCAGCTTTCCGGCATGTAAAAATAAATTAGGGATGCCCAGTCGTTCCGTAAACAACCGGTTGTGATGTCCGTCGCCATGTACCCGGTCATTGATGATATAATGCCTGAGGTGCGCCAAATGTTGCCGGATCTGGTGCCAGCGTCCCGTTGCCGGTATTGCTTCAATGACGGAATAACGGGCTGTGGCATAGGGTCGAACTGGAAATGGGAATACAAATTTTTCCTGCAAATGGAAATAAGTTTCCGCATCCTGAAGGTTTCCTGTAGAACTTTTGACAGGATAATTCAAATGTATGGGCTCTTCGGAAAACCACCCCCTGACTAAGGCTGTATAGATTTTCTTTATTTTTCTTTCAACAAACATACGCTGTATGGCGGATGCAATATCGGGAGAAAGAGCAAAAATAAGCACACCCGAAGTTGGTTTGTCAAGCCTGTGGACCGGATAAACCCGTGTTCCGATCAAATCACGGGTCTGCTGTAATGCGAATTCATCCTCTTCCTCCGAAATAGAGGTACGATGAACCTGCAGGCCACAAGGTTTATTAATGGCAATCAGACTTTCATCCCTGAATAATATGTCGTTTTCACTTAACAATTTTATGAAAATTATCCCGTAATTTAAAGTGCAATATTACAAAAAAAGAACGTATATTTGCATGTTTTGAATCACACTAACTGAAAAAAATGTCGATAACAATTAAAGAAGTAGCGGACAAGGCCACTTTAAAAGAATTTGTGAAGTTCAATATCAAACTCTATGAAGGCTGTCCGTATCATGTTCCCGGGCTGATCGACGACGAAATGATGACGCTCAGGGAAGATAAAAACCCGGCTTTCGATTTTTGCGAAGCCATTTATTTTTTAGCCTACAAGGAAGGCCATATTGTCGGTCGGATTGCCGGAATCATCAATCATAAAGCCAACGAATCCTGGAATCAGCAATATGCACGATTCAGTTTTCTTGATTTTATTGATGATGAGCAGGTATCTGCTGCTTTGTTCAAAGCCGTTGAGGATTGGGCAAAAAAGAAAGGTATGACCGGAATACAAGGACCTTTGGGTTTTACGGATATGGATCATGAGGGATTGTTGGTTTATGGATTTCAGGAACTGGGAACTATGGCCACGACTTATAGCTATCCGTATTACAAAGATCACCTTGCCAAGTTAGGCTATGTAAAAGATCAGGACTGGAATGAGTTCCGGGTCAATATGCCGACGGAAATTCCCGAAAAGCATCGCCGGATTTCCGAAATCGTAATGAAAAAATATGGGCTGAAGATCATGAAATTTAAGAAAACCAGTGAGATCTGGCCCTATGCAGAAAAGATTTTTGAACTGTGGAATGAGGCATACAAGCCGCTTTACGGATATTCCGAATTGTCTCCGAAGCAGATCAAATACTATGTCAAGATGTATATTCCGATGTTGAGGCTGGAACTGGTTACGATTGTTATCCGGGAATCGGATGATGCCGTAGTAGGTATCGGAATAACCCTGCCCAGTTTGTCCAAAGCTCTCCAGAAGGCCAAGGGCAGTATGTTTCCGTTCGGGTGGACTTATTTACTGAAGGCCCTTTATGGAAAGAACGATACGGTGGATCTGTATATCATGGGCGTACATCCGGAGTATCAGAATAAAGGTGTTAATGCTCTCCTTTTTTATGATTTGATACCCATCTACAATAGATTAGGATATAAATTTGCCGAGAGTAATCCCGAATTGGAATTGAATACCAAAATGCAATCGCAATGGGAGGATTTTGATGTAAGGCACCACAAAACGCGTCGGGCGTTTATAAAAAAGTTTAGTTAATAAAAAATGAATGAAATTAATCTCAATGGTACCATTGAGGGTGTTGAATATGTAGAGGATAACATTCAAACCCTTGAATGGTGGGAACATATACGTCGTCGTCCCGGTATGTACATCGGGAAGATCGGTGACGGCTCTTATTCCGACGATGGAATCTATGTATTACTGAAGGAAGTACTCGATAATGCCATCGACGAATACATGATGGGCTATGGAAAGTCTGTCGACATAACCATTCAGGATGGGGTTGTCACTATTCGTGATTATGGACGGGGTATCCCCCTGGGTAAGGTGGTCGATGTTTCTTCCAAAATGAATACCGGAGGTAAATACGATTCCAAGGCTTTTAAGAAATCGGTAGGATTGAACGGAGTCGGGATCAAGGCGGTCAATGCACTTTCTTCGTATATGATGGTGCAGAGTTTCAGGGAAAATGAGACCAAATGCGTGGAATACAACCGGGCTCAGGTCATTGAAGATACGCCAGTCGAATGGTCTAAAGAACCGAACGGAACACTGGTCAACTTTATTCCTGATGAGGAAATTTTCAGGGAGTATCAATATAAGGATGAGTATGTGGAAGCACTGCTCAAGAACTATGTTTTTCTTAATTCAGGCCTGGTTATCCATTACAACGGGAAAAAATATTACTCCAAAAACGGATTGGTAGATCTGCTGAATGAGAATATGACCTCCGAACCCTTGTATCCGGTAATTCATCTTCAGGGGCAGGATATCGAGGTCGTGCTGACGCATGCCAATCAATACGGTGAAGAATATTATTCTTTTGTCAACGGCCAGCATACCACCCAGGGAGGAACGCATTTGTCGGCCTTCCGGGAAACGGTTTCCAGGGTAATCAAAGAATATTATAATAAAAATTTTGAATATGCCGATATCCGAAGCGGTATTATCGCGGCTGTCAGTATTAAGGTCGAAGAACCTGTCTTCGAATCCCAGACCAAAACTAAATTGGGTTCGAAAGACATGGGTCCGGATGGGCCTACGGTCGCTAAATTCATCGGCGATTTTGTCAAAAAAGAATTAGATAATTACCTGCACAAGCATCCGGATGCGGCTGATAATATGCTCCGGAAAATATTGGATTCGGAAAAGGAACGCAAAGCGATCGCCGGAGTGACTAAATTAGCTCGGGAAAGAGCTAAAAAGGCTAATTTACACAATAAAAAACTGCGGGATTGTCGTTTACACTATACGGATGCCAAAGGAGAAAGTTTAGACCAGACCTGTATTTTTATTACAGAAGGAGACTCTGCCAGCGGATCCATTACACAAAGCCGGGATCCCAATTACCAGGCGGTTTTCAGTCTGCGGGGTAAGCCGCTGAATACATTTGGACTGACCAAAAAAATTGTATACGAAAATGAAGAGTTCAACCTTCTTCAGGCGGCTTTGAATATCGAAGACGGCCTGGAAGGGTTACGCTATAATAAAGTGATCATTTCTACGGATGCCGATGTGGACGGAATGCATATCCGTTTGCTGATTATTACGTTCTTTCTTCAGTTTTTTCCGGATCTGATTAAGAATAATCACGTTTTTATTCTGCAAACACCTTTGTTCCGGGTACGGAATAAGAAGGAAACAATTTATTGTTATTCGGAAGAAGAGCGATTGGACGCGATTCAAAAACTGGGTCCAAATCCGGAAATTACCCGATTTAAAGGATTGGGGGAAATTTCTCCTTCCGAATTCAAAAATTTTATTGGAAAGGACTTACGGTTGGATCCGGTGACTATGAAAAAACAGGATTCGGTGAAAGAAATGCTTGAGTTTTATATGGGTAAAAATACGATGGAACGACAAGGTTTTATTATAGATAATCTCGTTGTAGAAGAAGATGTTTGATAAAAAAAGAAGAAGATGAAAATACGATTATTGTTAATGTGCCTGACGGCTGTTTTATTTACGGCTTGTGGAACGACTGTGAATTATTTAGGAAAGTCTTATGCTCCGACCTCTCAATTGGATCTTTATTTTGATCGAATCGATATTCTTCGGGATTACGAGATTATGGGACGAGCCGAAGTCAGTATCGATATATATACTCCCACCTTGCAACGAGCTCAGGAAGGGTTGGAAAAATATGCACGGGAAAAAGGAGCGGATGCCATTATATTTGAAAGTATCCATGTGACGACTCCTCCGTCTCTTGTTACAACCGAAAATCGTAAGAAAAATGAAGACGGGAGTTATACCGTGGTTTCGACAACCTCTACAAAGGATGATCAGACCAAAATAGTCAAGGCCACTTTTATTAAGTACAAATGAAAAAAACAGCCATATTTCCGGGAACATTCGATCCCTTTACGATCGGACACCTCTCTTTAGTAGGGAGAGGGCTGGCGTTAGTGGATGAAATTATCATCGCTATCGGGGTTAATCCGAACAAAAAAACATTTTTTTCGTTAGAAAAACGAATAGAAATGATTTCTCATTTGTTTAAAGAAGAAAGCCGGGTAAAAGTACTCAGTTACGAATCCCTGACAGTTGACTTTGCCAGGGAGGTCGGTGCCGGTTTTATTCTCCGGGGAATCCGTTCGGTCAATGATTTTGAATACGAAAAAAACATTGCGGATGTTAACCGGAAAATATCGGGAATTGAAACTTTTGTCCTGTTTACGGAGCCGGAACATACACATATCAGTTCGTCTATTGTAAGGGAACTGCTTGCTTACGGAAAAAATGTGGATGATTTTGTTCCGTTAGGATTAAATATTCATGATTATCAATAATTTAAAATAAGAAAAATGAAGCAAACGATCTTATTAGTCGTCCTGTCGATCATGCTGGGCGCCTGTTCTTCTTACGGACAGGGAAACGATCCGGCCATGCGAAAAGTGAATATGGCCATGTATGCCATTGAGAATATGTATGTTGACAAGGTCGATGAAAACAAATTGGCAGAGGATGCTATTGTTTCTTTGTTGGAAAAACTGGATCCTCACTCCAATTACCTGACTCCGGAAGAAGTTAAAGAAATGAATGAGCCGCTGGAGGGCAATTTTGATGGAATCGGAGTTCAATTTAATATGTTGACAGATACATTGTATATTATCCAGGTGATTCCGGGCGGTCCTTCCGAGAAGGTAGGCGTTAAAGCCGGAGACCGTATCATCATGGTAGATGATACCTTGATTGCCGGAGTGAAAATGCCGACGAATAGTGTAATGAAACGCCTGAAAGGTCCGAAAGGAACTAATGTAACCATAAAGGTCCTTCGCCAGGGACTTGCGGATTTACTCACGTTCAGGATTGTCCGGGATAAAATTCCTGTCTACAGCTTAGATGCCCACTACATGCTGGATAAAGAAACCGGATACATAAAACTGAGCCGTTTTGCTGCGACCTCTCATGAAGAGTTTGTTACGGCACTGAAAAAACTTCAGTCCCAGGGTATGAAAAATCTGATTTTTGACTTTCAGGGCAATGGAGGAGGTTATCTGAAAGCCGCAATCGATATTGCAGATGAATTCCTTAAACAGAATGAGATCATTGTCTATACGGAAGGTGTCAGACAAAAGAGGGAAGAGGCTGTGGCTTCTTCTAAAGGCCTGTTTGAAAAAGGAAAATTGATTGTGTTAGTGGATGAATCCTCAGCTTCTGCCAGCGAAATTGTTGCCGGAGCCGTACAGGATTGGGACCGTGCAGTTATCGTGGGAAGAAGAAGTTTTGGAAAAGGACTGGTTCAGCGTCCGATACCTCTGCCCGATGGCTCTATGATCCGGTTGACGACTGCCCGTTATTATACTCCTACGGGCCGTTGCATCCAGAAGCCTTATGAAAAAGGGAACCTGGATTCTTACAACAAAGACCTGATCGATCGCTACAACCATGGAGAAATGATGTCGGCAGACAGTATCCATTTTCCCGATTCGTTGAAATACAGTACACTGGTTAATCACCGTACGGTATATGGAGGAGGTGGAATCATGCCGGATTACTTTGTTCCGTTCGATACGACGCGCTATACGGCTTTTCACCGGAATATATCGGCCATGGGGTTGATTAATAAAATGTCCATGAATATGATCGATAAAAACCGGGCTGAGTATAAGAAGAAATATCCGACTGTAGACAAGTTTATCTCTGACTTTACGATTTCGGATTCCGTGATGGATGAATTACTCAGTTGGGCTCGTCAGGAAAAAAAGAATTTGACAGCCAAAGAGAAACCTGCCGCATCGACTGTTAAATCAGAGAATCAGGAAGTCGAAATAGTAGATTCTCCGGATTTCAATGATTCCGGATCCTCTTCGGAAATTACTCCGAAAGAGTTAGCTGAATTTGAAAAATCTTCACCGCTGATCCGCTTGCAGATCAAAGCCCTGATCGCCCGTGATCTTTGGGATATGAACGAATATTATCAAATCATCAATCAGGAGAATGAGTCGCTTCGAAAAGCGAAGGAAATTATCAAAAGCGATAAAGAATACAGTAAGTTGCTGGGAATTTCCTGACTTTTATCCTGCCCAGTTTTCCCTGTCTAAGTTCCGGTAACTGATGGCTTCTGCCAGGTGACCGGACTGGACCTGAAGGGAGTTGTCGAGGTCTGCAATGGTACGGGCAACACGTAAAATACGGTCGTAAGCCCGGGCGGAAAGGTTCAGCCGGTTCATGGCGTTTTTTAATTGCTCCAAACCCGCAGCATCCGGTTGGGCGTGCTTGTGGAGCAACCGGGTGTGCATCTGTGCATTGCAGTAAATACCTTCCTCTTTTTCAAACCGATGAGCCTGAATATCCCTTGCCTGAATAACCCGTTGGCGGATGTTCTCACTGAGTTCGGCGGGTCGGGTATCCGATATTTTATCGAAAGGAACCGGGACGATTTCGATTTGAATGTCGATCCGGTCCAAGAGAGGTCCGGAAACCCGGTTCAGGTACTTCTGCACCTGAACGGGAGCACAAACGCAAGCCCGTTCGGGATGATTATAATAGCCACAGGGACACGGATTCATAGATGCCACAAGCATAAAACCGGCCGGATATTCTACCGTGAATTTAGCTCTTGAGATTGTTATCTTCCGGTCTTCCAGCGGTTGTCTCATGACTTCGAGTACCAAACGGGGAAACTCCGGTAATTCATCGAGAAACAAAACTCCATTATGGGAGAGGCTGATTTCTCCCGGTTGGGGGTAAGATCCGCCTCCTACCATCGCTACGGTCGAGATCGAATGGTGCGGGCTCCGGAAAGGCCGGGTAGCGATCAGAGAGCCATTGTTGTTAATCTTTCCGGCTACGGAATGAATTTTGGTTGTTTCCAGGCTTTCGCTTAAATTCAACGGTGGAAGAATTGAAGGAATGCGTTTGGCCAGCATGGATTTTCCGGCTCCCGGAGGACCAACCATGATGATATTATGCCCGCCTGCACAAGCGACTTCCATGGCTCGCTTTACATTCTCCTGTCCTTTTACTTCTGAAAAATCCCACTCGAACAGACTTTGATTGGTATAAAATTCCTCCCGGGTATTGAGGATTGTGGGAACCAGTTGGAGTTCTCCGTTAAAAAACTGAATAACTTCCCGTATGTTGTCGACCCCATAAACTTCCAGCCCTTTGACGACAGCTGCTTCCCGGGCATTGTCTTTGGGCAGGATCAGCCCCTTGAATCCGTTTTCTTTAGCTTTAATTGCAATCGGCAGGACCCCTTTAACCGGTTTAAGGCTTCCGTCCAACGATAGTTCTCCCATCATCATATAATCTTCAATCCGGTCGGCTTTGATCTTTTCAGCACCGGCCAGGATTCCGATAGCTAAAGGCAGGTCGTAAGCGGCACCTTCTTTGCGAATGTCGGCTGGAGCCATGTTGACTACAATCTGGTTGCGGGGAAATTTAAGTCCGTTGACGCTTAGTGCGGAAGTAATTCGTTCATGTGATTCTTTGATACTGACATCCGGGAGTCCGACTAAGAAGAATTTAATTCCTTTCGAACAGTTTACCTCAATGGTGATAATGGTTGCATTGACTCCCTGCAGTGCTGCTGCATAGACTTTTACTAACATAATTGGTATTGGTTAAATTGAATGGTTAGTTAAATCCTTAACTCTTAACTCTTAATTTTTAATTCTTCCCTGGTTTCTCTATCTTCAACTTATTTTTCAAAATAATAGTCAGGCTATCCGTTGTCAATCCCCTGGCTGCAATTTTACGTTCTTTGTCGATCAGGATGTTGAAAGGAACCGATGTAACATTGTAGCGGGATACCATTTCCGAACCCCATTCCCGGTTATCGATCACCTGGAGCCAGGTTATTTTGTCTTCTTCTGCCATTTCTTTCCAATCGTTGCTGTTGACATCCAGGGAGATGGTCAGCATTCCCAGTTGATCTTCCTTGAATGTACTTCTGAGTTTGGCCAGTTCCAGATTTTCCTGTTTGCACATTTCACACCAGGATGCTGCAAATGCCAGCAACAGGTAACGATCTTTGAACGTATCCAGGCATAGAGTGTCTTTGCGGGTATCTATAACTGAGAAATCCGGAGCTTCATAACCCACGGTTACCTGTAAAAGCTGTTTATTTAGTTTGTCCAATTTCCGGAAAAGCTGATTTTCAAGTGCTTCTCCGCTGATGAGGGATAAATATTCCCGGACAGACTCCGGATCTTCGAAATCAATCAGATAGTCCTGTATAAGAACCAATGAGGCGACCGAAGTCGGGTTTTGCCTGATAAAATCTTCGACTTCATTCTTCAACTGCTGGTTGAGATTTACAATTTTAGATGAATATTCGGTACCATCGAAATCGGTGTGTAAACTATCCGTACCTCCCAATAGCGATGAATGTTTAAGCTGGAGATCCCATTTTTCAATCAGTAATTTTTTGTTTTTTTCTTTGAATTTGGCCAACAGGTCATTGGTTTTTCCTCCTTTGGCAATAATTAATTCCGGGTAGGCAACATTTCCTGACAAGTTTATCTTGTTGTCGTTCTGAGCCCAAACGGTAGCCCAGACCTCTCCTTTTTTCATGTAAATAATCACAGGATTGAGGGAGTCTGAAGTGCTTTTGAATGTGAATCTGCCGTCTTTGTCTGTCTGTATGGTATCCCAGTGAAGAGACAATTCCTGAGTAGAACGAATAACAATGGAAGAATTTTCCAAGCCTTTTATTCTGCCGTCAATAACATAACCCTCTTGTTTTTTGCAAGATACAATAAACAAAATCAATGCAAGCGAACAGAATATATATTTCATATCATTTGATTGGTTAAAAGATAAACGATTATCTTACAAAGATAAGTATGTTTTTTAATAAATAATAACATTTTTTGTTAAATAATAAGGCGTGTTTTTAATTTCAGGGAATGAAAAAGGTAAAAAGAAAGAGGCTGTTTACGACCATTATTTCTCTTATAAGAATAACAACTGTAAACAGCCTCCAGGCCTTATGAATCGTGAGTTACAATTACAATTGAGGACCGGCAGCAATCAACGCTTTGGCAGCGTCATTGTCGCAGTATTGCTCAAAGTTTTTGATGTATTTTGCAGCTAACGATTTTGCTTTGGTTTCCCAATCACTTACATTGGCGTAAGTACTACGGGGATCCAGAATATCAGAAACATTCGGCAATGTTTTAGGAACGGTCAGATTCAGGATAGGAATATTTACCCGTTCTGCTTTTTCGATAGAACCGTCGATGATCGCATCGATGATCGCACGTGTATCTTTCAATGAGATACGTTTGCCTGTTCCATTCCAGCCTGTATTTACCAAATAAGCTTTAGCTCCGTGTTCTTTCATTTTACCTACCAGTGTTTGAGCATACTTGGTCGGGTGCAATGTCAGAAACGCTTCTCCGAAAGCAGGAGAGAAAGACGGTACCGGTTCGGTGATTCCTCTTTCAGTTCCGGCCAATTTGGAAGTGTAACCGCAAAGGAAGTGGTATTGAGCCTGATTTTCATCCAGGATGGAAACCGGAGGCAATACGCCGAAAGCATCTGCAGAAAGGTAAACGATTTTGCTTGCATGTCCTGCCTTGGAAGGAAGAACAATTTTGTTGATGTTGTAGATCGGATAAGAAACACGGGTGTTTTCGGTAACGGAACCGTCCGTATAATCAGGAGTTCCGTCTGCTTTGATGACTACGTTTTCCAATAAAGCATCACGTTTGATAGCTCTCCAGATATCCGGTTCTTTTTCTTCACTCAGGTCGATTACTTTCGCATAGCAACCACCTTCGTAGTTGAATACGCCGTTGTTGTCCCAACCGTGTTCATCGTCACCGATCAAAAAGCGTTTCGGATCTGCAGAAAGCGTAGTTTTACCTGTTCCGGAAAGACCGAAGAAGATGGCTACATCGCCTTTTTCGCCCACGTTGGCAGAGCAGTGCATGGAAGCCATACCTTTTAATGGCAGGTAGTAGTTCATCATAGCGAACATACCTTTTTTCATTTCTCCGCCATACCAGGTACCACCGATGATTTGCTCTTTAGTGGTCAGGTTGAACATTACGAATACTTCTGAATTCAGGTTTTGTTCTTTCCACTTGGGGTTTGTAGTTTTAGAAGAGTTAAATACTACAAAATCCGGTTCACCGTAATGTTCCAACTCGTATAAAGAAGGACGGATGAACATATTGGTCACAAAGTGAGCCTGCCATGCAACTTCCACGATGAAACGCACTTTCATGCGTGTGTCAGCATTGGTGCCGCAGTAAGTATCTACTACATAAAGCTTTTTAGCAGAGTTTAACTGTTTTAATGATAAAGCTTTACAGTCATTCCAAATGTCAGTGGAAACCGGTTTGTTGATTGTTCCATCCCACCAGATGGTGTTTTCAGTCGTAGCATCGTTAACGATGTAACGATCTTTGGGTGAACGTCCGGTGAAAATACCTGTTTTAACAGAAACTGCTCCTGTTGTTGTCAACTCTCCTTTTTCGAATCCTTGGTTTGCAGGGTCCATTTCTGCCTGAAAAAGCTGCTCATAAGTAGGGTTGTGAACAACAGCAATATTGCTGCTGATACCATACTTGCTTAAATCTAAATTTGCCATTTTCAAATTAATTTAATTGATTGACCTATTATGTTATTATCACTTTTTTCTTAAAAATTATATTCCCCTTTCAAAGGCGGTACAAAAGTAATGTTTTTCATTTCAATTAGAAAGTTTAATTAAAGAAAAAATTCTGTAATTAATAAACTTTAATTGAAAATACAAGGTCAGTGCTGGAAAAAAGGGTTTTATTTGATGATCATAATCTTGGTAACGACTCCCTCTCCTCCGTCGGGAGTGGCAGCAAAAACCAGGTAGATGCCACTTTTAACAATGGCTCCGTTTCGTCCGGTGCAGTTCCAGGTATATTGCCCTCCGATGGAAGTTCCCTGAACAATCAGGTTGCCGGCCATATCGGTAATTTTTACATTGGAATCCTTCATCAGTCCGGTAATGACGACCTGTTGATTGTTGACCGGCCTCACCGGATTCGGGAATGCGTAGACATTGGAATAATCCGATTTTCCTTCTATGGCATCACTCATGTAAGAGACCAGTCCTCTATCGGTTCCGATAAATACTTCTCCCGTTTGGGGATTAATGGCAATGCTGTTGATTTTATTGGAAATCAGGCCACTGTTGTCTGCGTTGAAGTTCTCGACAGAGATGGTCTCCTGGTTTTGGTTTACCAGGAATACTCCGGAATCATCTGTTCCGATCCATTTCCGGTTTCCTCCATCCACGGCTATTGCGGTTATTTTTTTTCCGCTTAATAAATAATAACCGCTGTCGTATTCATCTGTCAGAATGATACGGGAACAGGTACCCTTATTAACCTGGGCTGCGTTGTTGAAGAGAATGGGTCCGTTGTCTGTTCCTGCCCAAATCGTACCGTTCAGGTCCTCGGCCATACAGAGATAACCGGTAGCGCCTATATTTTTGTCTTTTTGATCAATGAATGTACCGGAGAATGCAATTGCATCGTCGCTGGAATTTCCGATAGTGTTTTTTTCATCTAAAACGAAAATACCCACTCTTTTCCCTCTTGGGAGATTGATCCATTTTTGGTTATTTCTTTTGCTGATCAATACTTGTTGAGAAATGACTTCTATCCCTTCAAGATCAGGATAGGAATTGGTTACCCATTCCCCATTGGCCTGTAAAATATGAAGTGCATGGCTTACTTCCGAATTAACCATGTAGAGGTTATTGTTTTTGTCGTATACCAATCCGTCGACCCGGACAAAGGTTTTATTACCGGGAACGGAAGCTTCTAGTGTACTGTTGCCGAGCGTATACAATTTCACAAATTGATTGTTTTTGAATTCGTATACACCTTCCCCCCAACTGGATACAAAATAATGATTCGGATCTCGCGGATCTACTGCGACTGATGTAAAATCCATACAGGACAGATTCTTATCGTCGAATTCCTGTTGTATTTGTTTGGTTACTTCATCTTCGTCCAGGTTGAACCATTTGCCATTTTCATAAATCATCAAAGTTCCGGGGTTATTGTATCGTTTTCCGTCCCTGCCACCACCGGCGATCAACAATTTATTCTGAGTGAAGGTCATATAGTAATTCAGGTTTCGTTTGGGGCTATTAACCTGAATTCCGGATATAACCGTTGTGTATTCCTGTGCTCCTGGTTGTATGGAGATCCCTACTAATCCCTTATTTTTCTGAGCAGTCCAGTAAATATTTTTAGAATTATAATTACTCAGACATTGTGCATTTACACCTCCGACAAAAGTCGGCGATGTGAAATCTTTGAAAAAAGCCAGGTATCCGATACCGACAAGAATCAGTTGATTGTTGGCAACGGTTAGTTGGTAATAAACACCTCCTGTGAGAAAATGGGATTTGTTTTCCTTGTCTAATTGATAGACTCCGCAGCCTGGATGATAAAAAACGAGCGATCCGTTGAATATCAATAGTTTGGTTATTTGGGTATTATCGCCATTTTGTCCGTTTTCACATTTGTAGTCTAGCTGTTCTTTCTTCCAGTTGTTTTTGTCTTTTAAGTTGGATGAAGTCGATGCTTTCAGTATTCCATTAGAGGTAGCAGCATAAATAGATTCTCCCACAATGCATACGGACCGGGTAATGGCTCCGATTTTATAATCGTCTTTTATTTCTTTACGCAGCAGGTCTACCACGACAATCCCGAAATCGGTAGATAAATAGGCGTAATTGCCGAATAATTCCAGGTTATTGACCCCCTTCAGGGTATATGAACTTTCTTTGATAAAAGGAAGGTTATAAACGTTGTTTCTTCCCAGGAAGATATCTATGTTTGAATTTTCGTAAACCAGTACCAGTGCTTTGGTTTCCGGGCTGTAAGCCATGTGTGTGATTCCGAATTCGCTTAATCCGTCTGATTTTGAATAGGTTGTGACTTCTTCGTCATCGGGCGAATAAGAGAGCAGAGACCCGTCATAAACAGCAAAAACCTTGTTAGGCGTTTCTGCCACAAGTGTTGCGTTCTGATAAGCCATGTATGACTTCCAGGTCCCGATCCGTTGTGCCTGCAGGTTCATTCCCAGGATTAGCAGTCCTGCAATGTATATGCTTTTTTTAATCCAGCCGTTTTTCATCTAAGAATGATTTTAATCGTTGAACAGCTTCAGCCCGGTGGCTGATTTTATTTTTTACATCTGCACCCATTTCAGCAAATGTTTCCGTATATCCTTCCGGAATAAAAACCGGATCGTATCCAAAACCGGAGGAACCTCGTTTTTCCCGGGTAATGGAGCCTTCTACTTTACCTTCAAACAAGTATTCTTTCTGGTCCAGAATCAAAGCAATGACTGTCCGGAACCGAGCCGACCTGTCTGCCTGATTTTTCAATTCTTCCAGCACTTTATTCATATTGGCCAGGGAATCTTTGGCTTCTCCGGCATAACGGGCGGAGTATACTCCCGGGGCGTTGTTCAGTACCCGCACCTCCAGGCCGGTATCATCTGCAAAACAATCGTATCCGTAGTTTTGTTTTACGTATTCCGCCTTCAGCAAGGCGTTTCCTTCCAGGGTATCGGCTGTCTCCGGAATGTCTTCCAGGCAATGAATATCCTGGAGGGATAATATGTGAAAGGTCCGGCCTAAGATGTCCCGAACCTCTTCTAATTTGTGCAGGTTGTTCGTAGCAAAAACAATTTCTTTCATGTAGTTTATAACGTGGAAACTACCCTTTTATTTTATCGAAGCCTTCGCCGTAGAGTCCGATCACCGAACTTTGAGAGACAAAGGCATTAGGATCGATATTTTTTACAATCCGGAAAATCATGACAGATTCGGTTTTTTTAACCATAGTTACCACGACTTTTACATCTTTCTTTGAGTACCAGCCTGTTCCGCTTAGTATGGTACAACCCCGGTGTGCCTGTTTATTAATCGTGTCGGCAATCTCTTCGTATTTTTCTGAAAAAATAAAAAACTGGACCGATTGCCTCGCCCCGTTAAGGACCATGTCTACTGTATAGGAAACGACACCCATAACTACGAGTCCATAAACAATTTTTTCGATGCTGTGAAAAATAAAATAGGAAGAACTGATAATGAGCAAGTCGCAGATCAGCATTGATTTGCCGATGGAAATGTCTTTGTATTTGTTGATAATGAGTACAACAATATCCGTTCCTCCGGTACTTCCTTTGAAATTAAAAACCAATCCCAGCCCGATTCCGCATAAAACTCCTCCGAGCATGCAGTTCATAAAAGGTTCGTTTTTTACCAGGGGTTCCTTGATAAGGGATTGCAAAAGTGTTAAAAGAAAGGTTAGGATGATGACACTGATTACGGTTTTGACACTGAATTTAAAGCCCAGCTCTTTGATTGAAATCATCAATAAAATCAAGTTAATACAAAAATAGCTGATACCGACCTGAATTCCTGTGGCAAAATAAATAAGAGCGGCAATACCCGTAACACCTCCGGTGGTAATCTGGTTCGGTAATAAAAAACCGGTCCATCCTACGGCGTATAAAATTAAACCGGACAAGATAAAACAATTGTCTTTGAATTCCTGTGCGAACAGAGCCTTGTCAATTTTCATACGTCTATCCTTGTTTTAAAACGCTTCCCTGTATTTGCTTTCGTCTTTATCTTCGAATATATTGAGGTAACTCCGGTAGCGGGATTCACTGATGTAATGTTCTTCCACCGCTTTTATGACAGCGCAACCGGGCTCTTTTCTATGCGAACAGTTATTGAACTTGCATTGTTGAGAGAATTTGAATATTTCCCGGAAATAGTGTGAAATTTCCACTCCCTCCATGTCAAATGTTCCGAATCCCTTAATTCCGGGAGTATCGATAATATATCCTCCCTCCGGTAGGGGAAGCATCTCAGAAAAAGTGGTGGTATGCATTCCTTTATTGTGGTACTCGGAGATGTCCCCGGCTTTCAGGTTTAATCCGGGTATCAGGCGGTTGATGAGGGTTGATTTTCCAACTCCTGAATGTCCTGAAAATAAGGTGGTTTTATTTTTCAGTAAAGCATGTAGAAAGGGCCAGTCTTCGTCGTTTCTTGCAGATATCTTGTAACAGGGATAGCCAATGGTTTCATACAAATGGATCAATGCTTCCATATACTCCCGGTCATCCAGCTTGTAACGGTCCGTTTTATTAAAAAAGAGTGATGTTGGTATATTATAGGCTTCTGTTGTAGCTAGAAAACGATCGATGAAAGTAGGTGTTGTAATCGGATAGTTAATGGTGACGATCAGAAATGCCTGATCGACATTCGCGGCAATTACATGCGATTGTTTGGAAAGGTTGGAAGACCGGCGTACAATATAATTCTTCCGGTCTTCAATTTCACAGATAAAAGCCGTACCCTCCTGATTTTCCTCGATGATTACAATATCTCCTACGGCAACAGGATTTGTACTTTTTATGTCTTTCAGGCGAAAATTGCCTTTGATTTTACAATCAATCCGCCTGTCGTCTTCTGTATATACCTGATACCAACTTCCGGTGTTTTTTACTACGAGGCCTTTCACTCTATACCGTCATTATTTCTTTTTCTTTAATGGCCAATACTTCGTCCACTTTTTTGATAAACTTATCGTGGATCTTTTGTACGATGGCCTCGCTGTCTTTTCCGAGATCTTCGGAAACACCTTCTTTTACTGCTTTTTTGATAGCATCTACAGCATCTCTTCTGGCATTACGCACGCTGACTTTTGCATTTTCAGCTTCCTGTTTAGACTGTTTGGCGAGCTGCTTGCGGCGTTCTTCCGTTAACGGTGGAATTCCTAACCGGATAATTTCACCGTTATTTTCCGGAGTAATGCCCACATCAGAGTCCATCAATGCTTTTTCGATAATTCTCAGCATGTTTTTCTCCCACGGAAGCACCGTGATCGTTTTGGCATCCGGGGTCGTTACCGTTGCTACATTGGATAAAGGAACAAGGCTTCCGTAATATTCCACTTTTACACCATCCAGGATATGGATATTGGCTTTTCCTGCTCGGATATGCGATAAGGTATCCTCAAGAAATGCAACCGCTTGCTGCATTTTTCCTTCAGCCGCTTTTTCTATTTGTTTGATGTCCGTCATAATAATTGTTATATAGTGGTTTAATAACGCAAAGATAGCGAAAATTCTTAATCTGTACAATATACATCAATTGTGTACCAATGTTCCAATTTTGTCTCCGGATAATACCTTCTTCAGGTTTCCCGTGGTATCCATGTCGAATACGATGATAGGGAGACCATTTTCTTTGCACAATGTGGTTGCAGTCAGGTCCATGACTTTAAGTCCCCGGTTGTAAATTTCATCGTAAGTGATGGAGTCGAATTTGGTTGCAGTGGGATCTTTTTCCGGATCCGCCGTGTAGATACCATCCACACGTGTTCCTTTCAGCATTACATCAGCTTCAATTTCTATTCCCCGTAGGGCAGACGCCGTATCTGTTGTGAAAAACGGATTGCCGGTTCCTCCGGCAATGATGGCAATTTCTCCTTTTTCCATGGCGGCTATCGCTTCCCATTTCGAATATAGGTAGCCAATGGGTTCCATGCGGGTAGCTGTAAATACACGGGCATTAATGCCTTCTTTTTGCAGGGCTGAACTCAGGGCCAAACTGTTGATTACGGTTGCCAGCATGCCCATCTGATCTCCTTTGACCCGGTCAAAGCCTTTGGATGTGCCGCTTAGTCCGCGAAAAATATTACCGCCTCCGATTACGATACCGATTTGTATGCCCATGTCTGCAATTTCTTTGATCTGACAGGCATAGTCGTTCAACCGGTTCTCATCGATTCCGTATTGTTTTTCACCCATAAGAGATTCTCCGCTAAGTTTGAGCAGGATGCGTTTGTATTGTTTCATTTTTTATATTGATTTTTAATTTGTTTTATTGTGTGCAAAGGTAATTTTTTTCAGGTAATATATGTTACTTCTTTGAATGCATATTGACGAAATTCTCCATTGATAGTGACGAGACCCAATAGACCATTTTCCTTTACATTGGTGATCGAGGCCCTGAATATTCCTTCATTATCTGAAAATAAATGATAACCGGAGTTTCTGTATAAAGAGGAAAAATACTCTCTGCTGATTTTTTCTGTAAGTCCGTTTTTTAAGTTGTTGTATTCCTGTAGGATTCGGACTATAATATTTTCAAGTAACTGGTCGAGGTCAAGATCGGCATGAAGTATTTGTTTCAAGGAAACAGGGTTCGGAGCATTGCTTTTGAATATATCCTGATTGACGTTTACTCCAATACCGATAATGGACCGGGTGATTCGCTGATCCGTGATTTCATTTTCGATCAGAATTCCTACCAGCTTTTTGTCTTGATAATAAATGTCGTTAGGCCATTTGATACGGATATCATTGGTATAATTATCCAGCGCTTTTTTGATTCCCAGGGATATTGCCTGAGAAATCAGAAAGTTGTTGGAAACAGGTAAAAAACAAGGCTTAAACAAGACACTAAAAGTGAGGTTTTTGCCGGTTTCTGCTTCCCAGCTTGTTCCGGTTTGTCCCCGTCCGGAGGTTTGCTCCCTGGCTACGACTACAGTCGCTTCTTCTGTTTCCTGAATGCCGGATAATTCTTTCAGCCAGGTATTGGTGGATGATACGGAGTCAACCTTGATAATATTCATTTTGTACGCGTTTGGGCAATTTTTTGAGAACTTCATCAATCGAATGTCTGATCCAGGATTGTACTTCTTCATCACTCATTGCACGGTTCGGGTAAATGGTATTCCAGTATTTTTTATTGAAATGAAAAGCCGGTTCTACGCAGGAATATTTCTCCCTGAGTTCAATGGCCTTTTCCGGGTCACATTTCAGGGTGATTGATAATTCAAGGCTGTCCAGGGGGATCACGGCAAACATTTTATCCAATACTTTCAATACCAATGTAACTTCATCAAAAGGCAGGCATTCGACAGCACTTTTGAGAGAGAGGCAATATTCCCGGAGTTCTTCGATATTCATAATGTGGGTTACTTGAGTCGGTTTATTTGTTCTTTAGTGAGTCCGGTTAATTCTGCAATATCTTCTAAGCTTATTCCTTTTTGCAGGCATTTTTTTGCGATATTGTTTTTTTCTTCTTCACGTCCTTCTTCCCGTCCTTCTTCTAAGCCTTTTTCTCTTCCTTCCTCCAAGCCTTCTTCTAAACCTTTTTTTCGTCCTGCTTCCGCTGCTTTTTCTTTAGCGTATTCCAAGGCATCCTGAATATCACTGTATTCCAATATGCTTTTTTTATACTCTTCCATTTCTTTGTTTGTTAATTGTTCTATTTCTGCGTATTGAAACAATTTATCAAATATTTTTCCCTGCAGTTCCGGAGGGCGGTTTTTAAAAGTCGGAAGATTTTTTAAAAGGTATATCCAACGCTCAAAATTAGTCTCCAGAAGATGCAACGGTTTGTTAAATTTGGGTAATTCCAGGTATTTGTAGACTAACTTGTCATAAAACACCTGATTGGTACGTTCTTCTATTAATTTTACATTATGAAAATAGTCCTCGTTATTTTCTTCATCAAATAAAACAAAGTCCAGTATAGCTACTGTATATACAGGATTTAGCCTGAAATTCCACTTCCCTTTTTGGGCTTGCACCTGCAAAGGAAATGTCGAATAATAAATACTTCTTTCTTTGAAGTATGCCTGCCTGACTTTTTGCAATTCTACAATAAAATATTTATTACAGTCGGTTTGGCAATAAATATCAAATATCGCTTTACGGTCTTCTTCGTTCTTGCCCAGTTGTTCATTGGGCAGGTATTTTAACTGAATAATCCGTCCCTGGTCTTCGATCAACTCATTAAGAAAGTCAATGAGTAAATCTTTACATGATTCGGAACCAAAAATACGTTTAAAAGCGTAATCGGTTAATAGGTTCAGATACTTAGATCTTTGTTTTTCCATAAATTAAGGGTTTGGGTAGATAAAACAAACTGAAATATTATAAGATATTCCAGATACAAAGTTAATCAAATAATTTCAGGAATCAATATCTTACCGATACGTATTTACCGGGGGATAAAAGGCGTCTTCAATATGATCGATCTCAAAGTGGGGGAAGGATCCCATTACAGAAATGATATCGAAGCGGGCCGGCATGTCGGTGTTAAATAACTTGATATACAAATCTGCTGCAGAAATAATATGCCGGATTTTCTGGTTATCTACGACTTCTTCCGGATTCATCCAGTCTCTTATGGTGCGGGTTTTCACTTCGATAAAAATTAATTCTTCTTCGGTTCGGGCGATTATGTCCAGTTCAAAACGACCTTTTCTCCAATTGGTGTGTAAGATCTGGTATCCTTTTTCTTTTAAGTAGGCTAAGGCTGCGGTTTCTCCGTCTTTGCCCAATGTGTTATGTTCGGCCATGGTAAAATGATAAAATATTTCTACAAAAGTAGTATTTTTCTTTTTTTATACCTCAGAAGCGTTTATTTTTGCATCCAAATGAAGAAAAACCGCAAATATACTCCTGCTGTTCCCGATCTTCCGCGGACTCAACGGATCAGTTTTATGCTCAATGAAGAGGAGTATAAAACAATTAATAATTATTTACAGAAGTATAAAATTACGAACAGGTCCCGTTGGTACCGTGAAACAATATTGTCTCACATTCTCAAAGTATTGGAACAGGACTATCCGACTCTTTTCGGAGAAAATGAAATGAGGAGGTAAAAAATATAAAAAAACGTCATGAAAAAACAGCTTTTTTTCTTTTGTTTTTTGGGGCTTGCTTTGACCGCATGTACTTCTAAAAGTCCTACCTACACCATTGAAACTTCATTAGGCAATATCAAGGTCCGGTTGTATGAAAAAACACCTCTTCATCGCGAAAATTTTGAGAAACTGGTCGGAGAGCATTATTATGATAGCCTGCAGTTCCATCGGGTGATACAGCATTTTATGATTCAGGCCGGTAATGCGGAGACCCGGAACCTGGCTCCGGAAGAGCTGCCTCTGGGAAGCGGTGAGCCGGACTATACAATCCCACCGGAATTCGTTACTGAATATATTCATAAAAAAGGTGCCCTGGCTGCAGCGCGTACGGGAGATGATCTTAATCCGGAAAAGCGTTCGTCGGGTTCCCAGTTTTACATTGTTCAGGGACGTACTTTTACTCCCGATGAGCTGAGTGATGTGGAAGCCCAGAACCATAAATCCTACGATGCATTTCAGCGAAAGACTTATCTGACACTTGGTGGAGCTCCTTTCTTGGATGGTAATTATACGGTGTTCGGAGAAGTCGTGGAAGGACTGGATGTTGTGGATAAAATTGCAGCACTTCCTACCGGTTCGAAGGATTGGCCGCTGAAAGATATACGGATTATCCGGATCGTAAAAGATTAAGATCTTGCTCATGGCCGAATTGTTGAATGATGATTTTTTTATGAAGCAGGCCTTGGCAGAGGCCCGGATTGCATTTGATAAAGGAGAGATTCCTATCGGAGCGGTGATTGTCTGCCAGGGAAGAATTATTGCCCGGGCGCATAACTTGACGGAAACATTAAACGATGTAACGGCTCATGCAGAAATGCAGGCCATTACTGCGGCTGCTTCTAAATTGGGAGGAAAGTACCTGATTGATTGTACGCTGTATGTAACCGTAGAGCCGTGTCCCATGTGTGCAGGAGCGTTGGCCTGGTCTCAGATTTTCCGCATTGTCTATGGAGCCGGTGATGAAAAACGGGGCTACCGGAAGATGGCTCCGCAGGTATTGCATCCGAAGACGGAGGTTCAACCTGGGGTGTTGAGCGAAGAAGCAGCTACAATGATGAAACGCTTTTTTCAGGATAAAAGATGAAAAAAATACTGATTACCGGAGCCAGTGGATTTATTGGCAGCTTTTTAACTGAAGAGGCTGTTGCCCGCGGGTGGCAAATCTGGGTGGGAGTCCGCCGGAGCAGCAGTCGGGAATACCTGGCAGACTCCCGGATTCAGTTTGTCGATCTGAATTATTCGGATAAAGAAACCCTTAAGAAACAAATCCGCGAACATGGGGAGCTTCATGGCAGGTGGGATTATATTATCCACAATGCCGGAGTGACCAAGTGCTTGCGGCCGGAGGATTTCGATCGGGTCAATTACCTGTTTACGAAACATTTTATCGAAGCTTTACAGGAAACAGGTTTAGTCCCCGAAAAGTTCATTTTGATGAGCAGCCTGAGTGCTTTTCCTGACCCGGAAACTGCTTATGGGCAGAGTAAACGGAAAGCGGAACTGTTTTTGGAATCACAATCCGGCTTCCCTTTTATTATTCTGCGCCCCACAGGGGTATATGGTCCCCGGGAGAAGGATTATTTTCTCATGATCAAGAGTGTGCAGGCGGGATTGGAAGTTGCGGCCGGATTTAAACCTCAGCAATTGACTTTTATTTATGTGAAGGACCTGGTAAAAGCGGTTTTCCTTTGTCTGGAGTCTTCGTTGACTCATAAGGCCTATGCAGTGGCCGATGGGAATGTGTATTCCGATGAGGAATATACGGAAATAGTCAAAAGGACATTGGGAAAGAAATGCGTCCTGAAAATAAAGGTCCCGTTGTGGTTACTGAAAATTATTTCCGTTGTTGCCGGGGAGATTTCGAAAATGACCGGAAAGCCATCTACCTTGAATCGTGATAAGTTTAAGATCATGAAACAGCGTGATTGGACCTGTGATACGCTTCCCTTAGAGAAAGACCTTCATTTCAAAGCTGATTACGATCTTGTTCGGGGGATGAAAGAATGTGTGGATTGGTATAGAGAAAACCAGTGGTTATAGAAAAAGCCATAAAAGCTTTTAATATTGCTTTTATGGCTTTATGAAGTTTGCGTTTTATGTTTTATCTTATTGAAGTATTCAGTTTTTCAAGTATCTGGTCTATAGAGAAGGAAGCCGGACGCTGACGAGGAGGAAAGTCCTTGTATGTAGCCAGGTATTGTCCTACTTTCTGCACAGCGGGTAATACAAGGAATGCACGTTTAAGCATCCATGCTTCATAATTTGCAGAACCATCGATTGAATATTCATAGGGATCCGACAGGAGATCCACCACAAGCGGTGCTCTGAGATTAGTCAATGGCATACGCCATACGGCCATCCCGGTTGCATATTGTGCAGAGAATGTGAATTTAAACCGGGTATCACGGTAAGCCACCAGATTTCCGTCATCATCAAAATACACGAACTCGGGACGTGGCGATTTATCCGTTTTCCCAGTCAAGTAATCTAACTGATTGTAGCCATCCAAATGTACTTTGAATGTTTTGCTTCCGGCTTGTACACCTTTTGTTGCATCTTCTCTCAAAGTCGGACTTCCTCCGGCAGCAGCGACTAAAGTAGTCAGCCAGTCTTCGGCAGAAAAAAGCTCTGTGAAGTTACTTCCAGGTTTGATATGTCCCGGCCAGCGAACCAAACAAGGAACGCGGTAAGCGCCTTCCCAGTTGGTGTCTTTTTCTGAACGGAAAGGAGAAGCGCCTCCGTCGGGCCATTGATTCTTCATAGCACCATTATCGGTTGTATAAATTACGATAGTATTATCAGCAATTCCTAAATCATCCAACAACTTCAACAACTCGCCTACCATTCCATCGTGTTCTACCATTCCATCGGCCTGTAATCCCAATCCTGTTTTACCATCAGAAGAAGGCTTCAGGTGTGTATATACGTGCATTCGGGTAGAGTTAAACCAGGTAAAAGATGGTTTACCTGCTTTTGCCTGGCGAGTTATAAAATCTTTGGTTGCTGCTAAGAATTCTTCATCCACAGTTTCCATCCGTTTTTTTGTCAATGGTCCTGTGTCTTCCACTTTACCATCGGCTGTTGAACGCAATACTCCACGAGGACCGAATTCTTTTTTGAAAGCAGGGTCTTTCGGATAATCAGGATTTTCCGGTTCTTCTTCTGCATTCAGGTGATACAGGTTTCCGAAAAATTCGTCGAATCCGTGAGCCGTAGGTAAGAATTTATCGCGATCGCCCAAGTGATTCTTTCCGAACTGTCCGCACATGTAACCCAGTGGTTTCAGGAACTCAGCGATTGTCGGATCTTCTGCCTGCAAACCTACCGTTGCTCCTGGCATTCCCACTTTTGTCAATCCCGTACGGAAAGGGCATTGCCCGGTAATAAAAGCAGCCCGGCCGGCGGTACAGGACTGTTGTCCGTAGTATTGAATAAATACACCTCCTTCTTTTCCGATCCGGTCGATATTAGGAGTCATAAATCCCATTAATCCCCTGCTGTAAGCGCTGATATTAGTTTGACCTATGTCATCCCCGAAAATTACCAGAATATTAGGTTTGCTGCTTTTTGTCTGCTGTGCCTCTGCTTGCTGAGGAACAATAGCTCCTGCGGCGAGTACCATTCCTATGGCAGCTATTTTACCGCAATTTTTTAATTTGTCTTTTAAATTCATCTTCATAATTCGTTGAATTGAAATGATAATAATATGTGTAAATCTCTCTTGAAATAGTTATATGAAAATATTATAGTCTTTTAATAAACATTCTTAATGTGAAAAAAGTTTGTTTTTTTACATCTATTTACAGACGGGAGGGGTCACTTTTCACACACCGGAATCCGATGTGTCCCATTCCTGTGTCGTAAGGAGTGCCCCGGCGGGCCGTAGGACGATAACTTTCACAATAGGACGGATTGCACAGGAAGGATCCTCCTTTGGTTACACGCCGGACTTCACCCGTTACTTCAATCGGTTTGGGTGTTCCTTTCTTGATTAAGTCGCAGGTGATTGCAGAAAGGTGTGCATGGTCTTTCTCTATATAGATGTCTGCAGTCCAGTTCCATACATTTCCGGCCATGTCATACAGTCCGTATCCGTTAGGTTCGAATGATCCTACGGGAGCCAGTCCTTCGAATCCATCTTCAGCTGTGTTGTCGTAGGGAAATGTTCCGGTAAACGTGTTGGCCATAAATTTTCCGTTTACTTTGAATTCATTTCCCCAGTAATAACGTGTGTTTTCCAGCCCTCCACGGGAAGCGTATTCCCACTCGGCTTCAGTCGGTAGCCGTTTCCCGGCCCATTGGGCGTATGCCCTTGCATCATCCCAGGATACCTGTACTACGGGATAATTGTCTTTGCCTTCAATGCTGCTTTCCGGCCCCTGAGGATGTTTCCAGCTTGTGCCGGGAGTCCAGGTCCACCAACCCGACATGTCTAGTAAATCTACCGGCTGAGTGGGAGGAGTATACGCTAAAGAACCCGGCTGTAGTTGGGAATCATCCGGTTTGGGAGTTCCGGGAGGCAATTGTTCCTTCAGTTCTTCCCAATCGACGGGTTTTTCCGCCGTGGTTATATATCCTGTCGCTTCGACAAATTTTCGGAATTCCGCATTGGTTACCGCATATTCGTCCATCCAGAAGCCATCGAGAGCCACATGGTGCGAAGGTCGTTCGTTAGGCATGCTGTTGGGGTCGTCAGTCCCCATCTGGAATTCTCCGGATGGAATCCAGGCCATATTGATAAAGATTGTCGAATCGGAAGAAGAATTTTCAACTGTTTTTTTGGGGTCCCGGTTTTGGCTGTTGCATGCAACCATTGTCAGGATAAGTAAAATATAAAGTGAAGTTGTGCTAATTGTTTTCATACTAAAATAACTGTTAATAAATACTGTAAAACTTTTCAAAAATCTTAATG
The DNA here is from genome assembly GCA_031553885.1 of Bacteroidales bacterium. Taxonomy (GTDB): domain Bacteria; phylum Bacteroidota; class Bacteroidia; order Bacteroidales; family Azobacteroidaceae; genus JAVBKV01. Next base: position 92,394 of record JAVBKV010000011.1, on the reverse strand, counting down.
AAAGTTCTATATCTATTAACAGTTATTGTTAGTTATTGTTTACGGAAAACGGGAATAATTACTGGACTTGCTCTTGAATCTGGATGATGTATTGAAATACCTGTTCGGCCAATAACGAATCGGCCAGCCGGGACAACCCTTTGTTGGTAACCAGGAATTCTTTCAATTGCTCAGACGTTATCTCATTTTCTTCAGCCAGCGCTTTGATCCGTTCCTCGATGTCTCTGTCATCTACTTCAATGTTGTTCTGATCTGCTATTTTTTTCAGGATGAGCATCAGTTTTACGCGATTAGCAGCAGCCTCTTTTTCTTCTTCGGAAACCGGTTCATCCGACAGGTCGGAATACTTTAATTCATTTTCAATGAAAGAGGATGGCAGGTTGATTACTGTTTGTTCCAGTAATTTTTCTGAAATCTCATCCAGTTGTGCCTCCTCTTCTGTTGATTTCAGATTCAGGTGGATATAATCGGGAAGATCGAAGGACGGCATTTCGATGAAGTTGGCCTTGAAGACCAGGTTTTCATTCTTTTTCAGCTCACTTTCGGTAATTTCAATGGGTGAGCCTGCTATCATTCCTTTTTCTTTCAGTGCTTTGCGGCAGAGGCGGGTGGAAACAGCTGTCAACAAGTCGTTTTTTATGTAATTCCTGAAATGAGATTCAATGGCACTCAGGGGAGCTTTCCCAGGACGAAATCCTTTGAAAGACAGCTTGGAGTATCTTTTTACCAGGTCATTGTAATCAGTTTCAATCATTACCCAGGGGGTATTGACAATCAACTCTTTTTCATGTTCTCCGATGTTGTTGATTATTATTATCATGATTTTTCAAATGAGAGGTGGTACATCATCCGCTACTTCATATCCCAGACGGTTGACAATCTTGCGGATATAAGGATCTATATGGCTGAAATAATTGTATAAACCGCTGCATAAATAATTCAATCCCGGTTCTCCCAGGGAAGTTTTTAATAACCTGTTTTTGGGACATTCTCCTGAGCAGGCAAATAAATACCGGCATTGCCTGCATTTTACCGGCAGGGAAAAATCCTTGCTGTAACCGAATTGTTCCTGTTCTTCCGAGAGGGCCATATCGATTAGATTCTTTTCCCGGATATTTCCACGCTTATATTCGGGATATACATAATGGTCGCAGGCATATACGTCTCCATTGTGCTCCATAGCCAATCCTTTTCCGCAGATGGGAGAGAAAATGCACAAGGGAGATGGCCGTCCCATCCATTGCTCTACAGCGCTGTCAAAAAACGGAATGTAAATCTGCCCCAGGTCTTTAGCATACCATTCATCAAATATTCTGATCAGAAAATTGCCGTATTCCAGAGGGTCCACACACCAGGAGGCTACAAACGAATCCGGGTGTGAAGGCTTGGCCTGAGGAGAATTTTCTTCGGGTATATCCTGTATTTTCCAATACTGGGGAGCTGTGGTCGTGAAATTCTTCGGTTCGACAATCGGAATAAATTGCATTTGTTTACTTTTTACTTCATCCCGTAAAAACCGGTAAACTTCGAGGGGATAGTTGGCATTGACATCGTTGACAACGGTCAGGGTAGCAAACCGCACACCTTCTTCCCGAAGCAGCTTTGCTGATTCGAAAACGCGATCGAAAGAACCTTTTCCTCCCGTGTATGTCCGGTAAGTGTCGTGCAGGTGTTTCGGTCCGTCAATGCTTAGGCCTACAAGAAAATTGTTTTCTTTCAGGAACTTACACCACTCTTTATCCAACAGGGTTCCGTTTGTCTGAAGGTCGTTTTCACAACGGACATGAGGAGGAGCGTATTTTTTCTGAAGTTCAACTACTTTTTTAAAAAAGTCTAACCCCAGTAAAGAAGGTTCTCCTCCCTGCCAGGAAAATACAACTTCATGAGCATTTTGCTGTTCGATGTATTGTTTGATGAAATTTTCGAGCGTTTCGTCTGAAATTCTCCAGCGGCTGTCTGTTTTCAGTAAGTCAGTTTTACTCAGGTAGTAGCAATAATTGCAGTCCAGGTTACAGATAGGGCCGGTAGCTTTAATCATGGCATGCATGCGCACCATAGGCTTTCCTCTGAATAACCGTTGTTTTTCGTTGGGCGATTCAATCATAATTTTATTTAATAACTAATAAAACAATGAAAATAGGAAAAAGTTCTTGGAAAAATAAGTTATTTCAGCTATTTTTCCTGAAAATATTCATTTTCCGGCAACGATTCAATGTGCCTTAGAATTTCTTTTTCCTGATCCGGATGGAACCAGGTAATATCCGGATCCCTTTTGAACCAGGTCTTTTGCTTCCGGGAATAAATCCGGGAATTTTGTTTGATCTTTTCAATTGCAAAATCCAGGGTCCATTCTCCATCGAAAGATGCGAAAAGTTCTTTGTAGCCAACCGTATTGAGTGCATTCAGGTGCCTCAACGGATAAACATTCCTGGCTTCTTCGAGGAGACCGTCTTTCATCATCTGGTCGACCCGCAGGTTGATTCGTTCATACAATTCTTCCCGGTCGCGGGTCAATCCTATTTTAATAATCCGGAAAGGCCGCTTTTTCTTTGTTTGAGTACGTAATGAAGAATAAGGCTTACCCGTCATCAGACAAACTTCCAGGGCATGTATGACCCGTTTGTAGTTTTTCAGGTCGACCTGGCTATAAAAAACAGGATCCAGTATTTTTAACTGTTTCCGGATCGGTTCCAATCCTTCTTTTTCAAACAGATCGAGCAGATCTTTCCGTAGTTTGTCGTCGATTGTAGGAAGATCGTCGATTCCGTTACATACCGCATCGATATACATCATGGATCCTCCGCTCATGACAATCGTTTCGTGTGTGAGGAACAGTTCGGAAAGCAGTTGGATGGAGTCCTCTTCAAATTGACTGGCACTGTAATAATCCGTCAGTTGGAGTGTCCCCACAAAATAATGTGTTACTCGCTGCTGCTGTTCCCGAGTAGGAGCCGCAGTCCCGATTTCCAGGCCTTTGTACAATTGGCGTGAGTCGGAAGAAATAACAGGAGACCTGAATTTTTCTGCTAATTTCAGGCTTAATTCTGTTTTACCGACTCCGGTAGGACCCAATAGAACCAGGAGTGTTTTCAATGCAATTAATACGAGTCGTCGTAAGGATTTCCGGTGTTACCTAACCCTTCAAAACCATCTTCATCCAATTCGTCCAAATCGAATTCTTCGTCTCCATAGAAATTCTCATCTATTTCCGAGGTTTGCGGGTTTATCATGGTGTCTAAATTTTCAAAAGAGGTTACCTGTACCGGCGGGTTTCCAATGGATTTGACACAAAGTGCTTTTTCCTGGTCTTTTCCCGGGATGATTTCCCTCAGTTCCATATAAAAAGCCCTCTCTGTCAGGTATTCAAAAACATACATCAGTTTTTGCTTTTCTTCTTCCAAGCCTTCGCTCAGGCGGGTATCTTCCATGACATAGCTGTCTTCTTCCGAACTTGTATCCATTTCTACGAGTGTGATTTCGGTCAGCTTGGCCCAGTCGTCCGCACAAATAAAAAACGAGGCCATCTGGTCGTGAGTGTAACCTACTGAATCCAGAATGGCATTGTGTAAGTCAAGGAAGGTCGCTTCAGAATCAATGGTAATATCCCTTCTGAAGTCTTCTACTTCGTCTGATAATACTATAAACCTGTAAACCATAGTTTTAAGTTAAATAAATTATTCTAAGTAGCCACGGATGATTCCGCGTTGAGAATTATTAATAAAAGTTAAAATATTATCTTTTTCTGTCGAGTCGGGAATATTGGCTTCAATTTGTTTTACAGCATCCCGGTTATTGAGTCCTGACTGATACAAAACACGGTATATTTCCTGAATTGTTCCGATTTGTTCGTTGATAAATCCTCTTCTTCTCAGTCCGATTACATTTACACCGGAGTAAGTAATGGGTTCTCTTCCGACCGTAATATACGGAGGAATATCTTTCCCAAGGCGTGACCCTCCCTGAATCATGACATGCATCCCGATTCTGGAAAACTGATGAACCAGTGTCCCTGCACTGACGATAGCAAAATCATCTACTTCCACTTCTCCGGCGAGTTGAGTCGCATTTCCTACAATTACATTATCTTTCAGGATACAATCATGGGCGATGTGCGAGTAGGCCATGATCAGGCAATGATTTCCGACCATTGTTTTTCCTTTGGCTACAGTTCCCCGGTTAACGGTTGCACATTCGCGGATAGTTGTGTGGTGACCGATTTCGCAGGTAGATTCTTCTCCGACAAATTTCAGGTCCTGAGGGATGCCGGAAATAACAGCTCCGGGGAAAATTTTACAATCTTCTCCGATCCGGGCTCCGGACAGTATAATTGCATTCGGATAGATTTCCGTATTATCTCCGATAACAACATTTTTTTCGATTGTTACGAAAGGACCTATTGTTACGTTTTTTCCGATAATCGCTTCGGGGTGGATGCAAGATAAAGGGTGATTGTTCATATGTTGTTTTTATTTATTTTTAATGATTTGCGCCAGGAATTCCGCTTCACAAACGACTTTTTCTCCCACAAAAACATACCCTTTCATGTTAGCGATACCCCGGCGGGTATCTGAAATCATTTCCAGGCGTAAGATCAGGGTATCTCCTGGTATTACTTTCTGGCGGAATTTAACATTGTCGATTTTCATGAAATAGGTGGAATATCGTTGCGGTTCGTCGACTTGATTCAGTACCAGCAGGCCGCCTGTTTGTGCCATAGATTCGACCAGAAGCACTCCCGGCATAACGGGTTCTTCGGGGAAATGTCCCTGGAAAAAAGGTTCATTGACCGATACGTTTTTTATACCGACAATGTGTTTGGCTCCGATTTCGATGATTTTCTCCACCAGCAGGAAGGGATAACGGTGAGGCAGCAATTCCTTGATCCGGTTGATATCCATTAAAGGAGGTGTATTTGGGTTATATACAGGAGCTTGCACCTCGTTTAGTTTGATGTCTTTGCGAATAATGCGTGCAAATTGATTGTTGATTTTATGTCCCGGGCAGGTGGCAATAATTCTTCCACGGATGGGTTTGCCGATAAGAGCAATATCTCCGAGAATGTCCAGCAGTTTATGGCGGGCCGGTTCGTTAGGGAAAACCAAGGGCTTATTCATGATATAACCCAACTGAGTAGCATCTTTATGGGGGACTCCCATGTGGTCGGCCAACTGGTCAAAACGTTCCTGGCTGATCTGGCGTTCGTAAATAACGATCGCATTGTCGAGGTCTCCTCCTTTGATCAGTCCGTTTTGCAACAAGGGTTCGATTTCGCGGACAAAAACAAAGGTCCGGCTGGCTGCAATTTCCTTAGGGAAGTCTTCCAGGTTTTCAAGTGTGGCGTATTGGCTGTCCAGAAAAACAGAGTCAAAAGAGATTAACGCGTTGACAGCAAATTTATCATCCGGAAGAACAATAATTGAAGAGCCGGTTTCTTCGTCTTTGACCTCTATTTTATTTTTGACGATGTAGTAGTCACGGGGAGCCGTTTGTTCCACCAGACCTACCCGCTCGATTTCGTTGGCATAAATAATGGAACTACCATCCAGGATCGGGAATTCGGGAGCATTCACTTCAATCAGGCAGTTGTCGACACGGGATGCAAAAAGAGCAGCCAAGCCGTGTTCAATCGTACTGATCTGTACTCCGTTTTTAGAAAGTACTGTACCGCGTTGGGTTCCTCCCACGTTTTCGGCAACAGCGTCTATGATGGGTTCGCCTTCCAGGTCGATGCGTTTAATTTTATATCCATGGTTTTCGGGAGCCGGATTGAATTTGATTTCAATATTCAAACCCGTATGTAATCCTTTTCCCTTGAGTGAGAAGCTTTCTTTTAAGGTGTGTTGCTTAGCCATTACAATTATTTGTTTATTTCTTTTTTTAAGTTTTCTATTTCCTTCTGGAGTTGATTGATTGTACGGTATAATTCCGGTAATTTGGGAAAAATAATACTGGAACGGAAAAAGTTCTTCACATCGATGGCCGGACTTCCGATAATATTTCTGTTATCTTCGATATTACTGATGATTCCGGATTGAGCACCTATATTCACCCGGTCTCCGATTTTTATGTGTCCTCCCAATCCCACTTGTCCTCCCAACTGACAGTTTTTTCCGATTTTGGTTGATCCGGAAATGCCTACCTGAGCAGCCATCGCGGTATTATCTCCTACTTCCACGTTATGGGCAATTTGAATCAGATTGTCCAGTTTGACACCCGAATGGATGATCGTAGAGTCCATTACAGCTCTGTCGATGGTTGTGTTTGCTCCTATTTCCACATCATCTTCAATAATTACATTTCCCAGTTGTGGAATTTTTTTGTAAACATCGCCTTCCTGAGCAAAACCGAATCCGTCCGAACCGATGACAGCTCCTGCATGAATGATGCAGCGTTGCCCGAGTTTACAGTTTTCATAGATTCTGACTCCGGGATAAAGTATAGTATTATCTCCGATAACGGCATTGTCTCCTACATAAACGTTCGGATATACCGAAACATTGTTTCCCAGGACGACATTTTCTCCGATGTAAGCAAAAGCGCCGATGTAACAACCTTCCTCCGGAACAGAAGCCGATGGACTGACAAATGCCATCGATTCAATCCCTTGTTTCTTTTTTCTTTGCTGGTTGACTAATTCCATCAGGATGGCCAGTGCTGCGTAGGCATTAGCCACCCGTATCAATGTCAGGGTTGATGGAAGTTCTTTTTCCGGAACAAAATCATCGTTTACCAATGCAATGCTGGCTTGTGTTTCATAAATATAAGAGGAATATTTCAGATTCGCAAGAAAAGTGAGAGTTCCCGGTTTTCCTTCCTCAATCTTAGAGAAATTACTGACTTCAATATCACCGTTTCCCTCGATTGTACCGTTGAGAATTCCGGCTATTTGTTTAGCGCTAAATACCATTTCTGTCCGTTTTTTGTTATGCGTTATATATAAAACCTATAACATATAAAAGGCAAAGTACGTAAATTATTTTGAATCCCGCAAAAAACAAAAGTAATACTTCTTTATTTTTTTAGAAAGCAGCTGAATGTTCAGCATATCAGATGCTTCTGCTATATCTTTTATAGTATCGTCCTTGTATAAAATATCGATGCTGTCATCAACCTCGTTGTACATGTTGGTAGACACTTCATCGGATGAGACGAAATAGGCGGCATCCGATGTTGTAATCTGAAATTTACGTGCATATTCCTGCACGGTTCTTTCCAGGAAATCCGGTTCGAAAGGATTCGGACTGATTTCGATTTTAAACAGATTCCGGTTGATAATTCCGGAGCTCAGAGTAGATAAAACCTTATCCGGATGCCCGGTCCATACTTTCAGGGAACACCAGATATCATTGTCGTCCATGTTGACAAAATGTTCGATGGCCTGAGGATCTTGTTCGAACGTCTGCTTATCGACCGGATGATACAGAAAATAGTGCAAAGCAGGGGATGCAAATAATTCCACACCGTTTTCTGCTAATTTTTTAGCTCTTTTTAGTGTATTTACAAGCATTTTTTCAGCAGCTATGGCGGTCTTATGCAAATAGACCTGCCAGTACATCAGTCTTCTTGCCATCAGGAAATTTTCGATGGAGTAAATTCCCTTGGCTTCTACGACGAGTCGGTCTTCTTTGAGATTCAGCATCTTAATGATGCGGGCGGAGCCGATGTTTCCTTCGGTGACTCCGGTAAAGAAGCTGTCTCTGCGCAGGTAGTCCAGGCGATCCACATCTAATTGACCGCTTACCAGCTGGTGGAGAAACTTTTTAGGATACTGGTCTTTGAAAACCCGGATGGCAGTATCCAGCTTTCCGTTTGTTTCCCTGTTGATACGGTTCATCAGCATCAGGGAGATTTCTTCATGATGAATTCCCGTGACCAGTGTATCTTCCAATACATGAGAAAAAGGACCGTGCCCGATATCATGCATCAGGATGCAGGCCAGCGCTCCTTCTGCTTCTTCTTCCGTAATAAGGTGTCCTTTCGAGCGTAATTGGACAATCGCTTCATTCATCAGGAACATGGCTCCCAGCGAATGATGCAGGCGGGTGTGCTGGGCTCCCGGATAGACAAAAGAAGCCAGCCCCAGTTGTTTGATACGGTTCAACCGCTGCAGGTACGGATGCTTGATAATGGAGTAAATGAATTCACTCGGAACATTAATGAATCCGAAAACAGGGTCGTTGATAATTTTGCGTTTATTTTCCATTCAGGTAAACCGCCATTTCTTCCTGTACTTTTTGTGCTTCCATCCGTGCGGCTTCCGCAAATTTTTCAGAAGAATCGGCATAAATGATTTGCCGGGACGAGTTGACTAACAGACCACACTGGTCATTCATTCCGTATTCGGCCACCTCTTTCAGGCTACCACCCTGCGCACCTACTCCGGGTACCAGCAGGAAGTGGTTGGGTACGATTTTACGGATCTCTGAAAACATCTTTCCCTGGGTGGCGCCTACGACATACATCATTTGCTCCTCGCTCGCCCATTCCTGGGATTTTTTCAATACTTTTTCAAAGAGGCGTTCTCCGTTTGAGTCGGCTGTTAACTGGAAGTCATGGGACCCTTTGTTGGAGGTCAGTGCCAGCAGGATTACCCATTTGCCGGGATAAACCAGAAACGGTTTGACACTGTCTTCTCCCATGTAGGGAGCAACGGTTACAGAATCAAAGTCGGAGAAGTCAAATAGTGCACGGGCATACATTTCCGAAGTATTGCCGATATCTCCGCGTTTGGCATCCGCGATGATAAACTGATCCGGATAATTTTCCCGGATGTAGGCTACTGTTTTTTCCAATGTAACCAGGCCTTTGGCACCCAAGCTTTCGTAAAAAGCCAGGTTGGGTTTATAAGCCACACAATAAGGCGCCGTTGCATCGATAATTGCTTTATTGAAAGAGAAAACAGGATCCTCTTCGGTCAACAAATGAACAGGAATCTTTTTAATATCACTGTCCAACCCTACACAAAGGAAGGATTGTTTTTTTCGTATATGGGTAACTAATTCTTGTTTTGTCATAATGAATGTGTTTTATATCAATATACTTGTACAACTTCAATGCTCCAATCGTTGTAGTTGGTTTTCATTCCACTGTTGGCCACATTACTCAGGTTCTTAACCAGATAGAGATAATTTCCGGTCTTGTTTGTAAATAAATAATGGACGCAGGTGAGGTAATAATCGCGCACTCCGTTCAGCGTTGTTACATAATCGGACGGTTCTATTCTTTGTTGTAAAAGGTAATAACCGATAACATCTACTTTGAAAATTTCCCGCCCGTATCCCCAGGAATCCGGTTTCTCCACGAACCAGAGTGTATTGGTTTGTTGGTTATGATCCACCCAGCCGGCCGTACGATGGCTATTGGAGAAATAGGTAATTGGATATATATCCCTTCCGGTTGTCAGATCCGGAGTTTCAATTACGGCATTTGCTCCGGTATAGATGTATTTTCCGTCTTCCGACATCCAGAATTGCTTGTTCAGTTCTTCATGCCAGTACAGTTCGGTTCCGGGTGTACCCCCTGAAATGTCGATCAGGGTCAATCCGCTCGGGTATACTTGGTTGCGTGTGGATAGTAATAACGGACTGCCTTTCACCTTCCGGAAACGGCTCCGGACATATATATGATCGGAATGTTTGTTCTTGATTTCTCCGGTTGCCAGGTTGATGTAATACAACGCTTCCCAGACATTCTCTTCTGTATCCGGTGTCATGTAGCAATAGCCGTTTTCTCCGTAAACAACATCAAATACATTGAAATCCAGGTCAATGTTGTGGGTGAAAGTACCTGATTGGGTATTGTATGCGCTTAGTTGTCCGGCGGAACCGATCAGTATCAATTTTCCATCTTCCGACAGACTGATGCAACTAGGAGCCCTGTTTAGTGCTATTTCCTTGCACGACAACTTGTCAGGACCCGCTTTTACATCATAGATCAACAGGTTGTCGGGTGATTTTGCGGCAACATACAGGAGTCCTCTTTCTTTATCGAAACAGGAGCCTGCAACGGTTCCTTTAATTGCATATATACCTGTTTCCTGTCCCATTTCCAACACTTCCATCCGGACGTCGATTTTTTGGATGGGATTATTCCTGTCATTACTTTGAATAACTACTTCACCCGTATAACTTCCCGGTGTCAGGTCGGCCCGGCGGCAGTGCAGGGCTATTTCTACAGGGCCTGTCAGAATAGTACCCTGAGAACTTCCTGCAGCAATCCATTCCGGAGCTTCCAGTATCTTCCATCTCAAAAGACCGGATTGGTAATTATATAAAGAAATATACTGAACCTTACTTTTTTGTCCGAAGTCAATGGAAATCGTACTTAGCATCAGGGCTGGGTTTCCTACATTCTCGTAGCAAAAAAAGATGGAAATATAGCGATAAGTTCCGGTTTCCATTTCCAGTATCAGCGTTCCCATTTCTTTGTACCCCAAAAAATTATTTTCAGGTGGGTGTACCTGATACTGAAGTTCAGTTATCCCGTTACTATCGAATGTGCCATGTAAGGAGTTGAATTCGATCCAGGAAGGAAATTGTAAAATTTTATAGCGGGAATTTTTTAATTCCGGCAGTGAAAAGGTCAGTATACAGGTTGAATTTAGTTGAGTGTTATCCACATAAACCGTATCACGTATAGTTATACTAAGTTGCGGTTCATCTTCTTTCTCATTCAGAAAGTCATTGTTACAGGATGAGAAATAAATTCCAGTAAACAGACAAACCAGTAGGTATAGGCATTTCTTCTTCATAACTGTACTTATCTATAAAACCGGATACCCAATGAAACATTCAGCCTGGAAAGGTTTTCCCGCTGGTCTTTCAGGTCCTGGGTGATCGTTTGGTAGCCATTATTTAATTTCACTTCCCCCAGCGATGCATAAAATGCATTTGCGTCCAATCCGATTGCTATATTTTTACTGAGGGAGTATTCGATGCCGATTCCGGCCTGTATTGCCACATTTCCTCCTGTCATGAGCAGGTTTTGATTCAATAGAGAGCCTTCATTCCGGTAAAAAGCATAACCGACGGAGAAATTGCTGGTCAATGCCCATTTTTTGTCTGAGCCGAAAAACTCCCTGGCCATTAAGGACGGGGCTATATAATTTACAAAAGCAGTCTCAGAGATATTTCCCACTATATGATGTACTCCGTCATGAGGATCAAAGACAACATCGTTTTGCCTGGCTGATGTCCTGAAAAAAGAATAGGTAAGTCCGGCTGCCAGGTTCTGGTAAAAGAAATAATGTATATCGGCGCTGGCTTGTGTTCCCAGTTTGAGATCGGAATAATAATCATCGATAACACCGGGATCGACGATAACGTCCTGCATTTCTTTTTTAGCATCCCCTGTGCTTCCAAGCAGGTAACCTAACCCTCCGGACAGGCTGAACCTCCATTTTTCTGTATTTTTATTTTCCTGGGCATGAATCAGACAACAAACAAACAGAAATAAAAAGATGAGTCTTGTTTTCATACGAAATTGATTTTGTTACAAAAAAACATAAAATAAGATGAGTGTGATTAAATTTCGCTTTCTTTCAATCGTTCTGCGTTTTCTGCAATGATCAGTTGGTCGATCACCGGTTGGATATCTCCTCCCATAAAAACGGGGAGGTTATAGAGTGTGTAATTGATCCGGTGGTCGGTAATTCGTCCCTGCGGATAATTATAGGTACGTATCTTGGCCGAACGGTCGCCGGTTGAAACCATGGTTTTCCTTTTGGAGGCGATTTCGTCCAGGTATTTCTGATATTCCATGTTGTAGATGCGGGTACGGAGTTCTACCAATGCCTTGGCTTTGTTTTTCAGTTGCGATTTTTCATCCTGGCATTGGACCGTAATTCCGGTAGGGATATGGACGAGGCGGATAGCCGAATAAGTAGTGTTAACCGATTGACCACCATGCCCGGAAGCGCAGAAAATATCCACCCGGATATCCGACTCCCTGACTTCCACGTCAAATTCTTCTGCTTCAGGAAGGACTGCTACGGTAGCAGCTGAGGTATGGACCCTTCCCTGTGTTTCGGTCACAGGTACACGCTGTACACGGTGTACTCCGGACTCGTATTTCAGAGTGCCGTACACATTTTCTCCGCTAACGGTGAAAATAATTTCCTTGAATCCGCCGATCGTTCCTTCACTACTGCTGGTTACCTCGATTTTCCAGCCCTTGGATTCGCAAAATTTGACATACATGCGGAACAAATCGCCTGCAAAAATGGCAGCTTCGTCTCCACCGGTACCTCCCCGGATTTCTACGATGGCATTTTTACCGTCCTGCGGGTCGGCGGGGACCAAAAGTAACTTGATTTCTTCTTCCAACAGGGGAAGCCGTTGATTGCATGTATCCAATTCTTCTTTCGCAAATTCCCGGAGTTCGGTATCCGATTCTTTTTCAAGTATGGATTTTGCTTCGTCGATTCCGGTCAGGACTTGCTTGTATTCGTTGCGGGCGATCACAATTTTTTCCAGGTCCCGATATTCTTTATTCAGCTTAACGAAACGTTTCATATCCGCAATGACAGAAGGATCTGTGATTAATGTTCCGATTTCTTTAAAACGGTCGACCAGGGTATCAAGTTTTTCCAATAACGATGTTTGACTCATTGAAAGTAAAGAATTGAATGCAATGATCCGCAAAGGTATACAAAATTACATAATTCGTATTATTTTTATCCGCTTCGTTTAGTTAATACGGTATTTTTACTTAAGTTTGTATGATCATTTAAAAAACATTGCATGAACGATAGTTTCGGACATTCTGCTCACTTTATCAGTCGCTGGTCGTACGACCGGTTGATCGAATGGGGAGTTTCCGGTGATGTGGCAGCCCATATCAATGCCGGTATTTTGCTTGTCCTTTCTTTTTTATTGGTATATATTGTCCAGTATGTGACCCGTAGGATTATCCGGATGTTATTTAATAAACTGGCCCAGGTATCGGATATTTCATTTTTTAAGCACCTGGTAAAAAATTATTTTCCCCGTTATTTGGCTCAACTACTTCCTTATGCAATTGTTAAGTCATTGATCCCTATTGTTTTTTCAGATTTTCCGAATTGTATCAATCCATTAAACAGCCTGGCTGAGATTTACCTGATTTTCCTTGTAATTGCCATCATCATGTCTTTGGTTAAATCGGGAGCAAATGTGTTGGTCGAAAAACCGGCATTTAAAAATAAGCCGATGGTCAGCTATCTTCAGGTAGTCAGGATGATTCTGATTTTGTTTGGCCTTGTAATTACTTTTTCAATTATTACAGGAAAATCTCCGACGGTCTTTTTTACAGCCATGGGAGCTGCTTCAGCCATCTTGTTGTTGATGTTCAAGGATTCTATCATGGGTTTTGTAGCCAGTATCCAGGTGGCAAGTAACGATATGGTCCGTCTCGGGGATTGGATTACGGTTCCTAAATATGGGGCAGACGGTGATGTCATAGAAATCAACCTGACTACGGTAAAAGTGCAGAATTTTGATAAAACGATCACTACCCTTCCTACTTATGCCCTGATTTCGGATTCTTTTCAGAACTGGCGGGGTATGCAGGCCTCCGGAGGTAGGCGGATCAAGCGGGCGATTATCATTAAACAATCCAGTATTCGCTATATAACCGATGAAGAACTCCCTCTTTTCAAACGCATACAGGGTATTTCCGATTACATTGATGAACGGCAGGCCGAAATTGATGCTCACAACCAGCGCATCGGAGCCGACCGGAGCATTCCGGTCAATGGACGTAACCTTACCAATGCCGGGCTTTTCCGGAAATATGCGGAATGGTATTTGCAGAATCATCCGGGAACGAAAAAGGATATGACCCTGATGGTTCGCCAAATGGCTCCTACCGAAGTTGGTCTGCCGTTTGAGCTTTATGTTTTTGCGAATACGATTCAATGGGTGGAGTACGAGTTTATTATGGCGGATATTTTCGATCATCTGATTGCTGCCGTCCGGTATTTTGACTTGCAGATTTTTGAGCGCGAAGCCGGAGGTGATATTAAAAAATATGTGTTGAATGGTTAGAATAAGTAGTAAGATCTTTGTTTTATTGTTTTTTTTATTTTTTAATTTGTGGCCTGGCCTGGCCGAGGAGTGGAGAGAGCGGATGGATAGCTTGATTTATACTCCCAAATTTTTCGGACCCAATGCATTTCCTATTCCTGACCTGAATTCGGGTAAAATAAACCTGCTTTATGAAGCTGAGGTCCGTTATGAAGTTCATCAGGCCAGGGGAGATAATACCAGTGATATTTACCTTCGGGCTTCTGTTCCTTTCGGAAAAAAGGCGATGGTCGAAGTAAGCGGGGTAGTCCGGGAGTATTACAGAACTTCTGATGATATCAGGTTGGAGCGTCATGCTGCGAATAATACACCTGCTAATGGAGATCCCTGCTACGGGGATGTTACTTTTATTACGACCTTTCAATTGCTGGAAAGCGAGAAATGGCTGGATGCCACATTCTCGTTGGGACTGAAAACGGCTGGGGGAAATATGCTTGTCGATGCACGTTACACAGATGCAGCTTCTTATTGGATCAATGTGAATGCAGGAAAGGATATTGTCCGGTCGGAAAATAAAGACCGTTACCTCCGGATCGTAGGAATGGGGGGATTTTATTGTTACATGACCAACAGTAAAGTCCATCGCCAGAACGATGCCTGGATGGCTGGAGGAGGATTGAAATCCCGTCTCCGGAATGTCTGTTGGGATGCAGATTTGCGTGGATTTGCGGGATATTGGCACGAAGGAGACCAACCGCTTTTGTTCCATACCCGGCTCCAGTACAACTATAAGCACCATTCGTTTTACTTCCGGTACCAGTATGGGGTACATGACTATCTCTATCGAACGTATTCGGGAGGATATATTTTTAGTTTTTAGACCGGATAATTGGAGTTGTTAATCTTAGAAAGGAAAAAATCATGATCACACGAAGAAATTTCATTAAGAAATCGACTGTGGGTGCTATTGCTGCAACAGCCGGGTTCTCCGGGATTACTGATGTAAGTAATGCTCAGCCTTCTGCTTCACCGGGAACTTATCGTTTTACCCGGAATATTCCTGCAGATAAAGAGTATGATGTCCTGGTAGCCGGAGGTGGTCCGGCCGGAATTGGAGCTGCAATCGCCGCCGCCCGCCTGGGTGCGGATGTGCTGCTTTTGGAAGCGACCGGCTGCCTGGGAGGAATGGGTACTTCCGGACTGGTGACTGCTTTTGATCCGATGGCCAACGGTGAAAAAATGTTGGTAGGTGGTATCATGCTCGAAATTGTGATGAGGTTGTATGAACGCGGATTCCTTGGACCCGGACAAAAACCGGAAGTCTTCATGAAAAGGTACCACCATTGGACTGCTTTTCAACTGGAGGGATATAAATTGATACTGGATGAGATGGTTACGGAAGCTGGCATCGAAGTACGTTTTTTTACCCGGGTCATTGAAGCGGATGCGGATGCTAAAAAAGGTAAGGTGAACGGGATCATCCAACAGAATATAGAAGGACTGAAATATGTCAAAGCCAACAAGTTCATCGATTGTACGGGCGACGCCGTACTGACTGACCTGTGCGGGGCAAAATGCCGGGAAGCCGGAAAAGATACTCCTCATATCATGCCGTCGACACTGTGCTCGTATTTTTCAAATATCGATTTTTCAAGAATAACCTACGTAGGAACCAACCATCCTTTGTTGCTGAAAGCCATCGAGGCAGGCGATCTGACCCAGCCCGACCGTCATCTACCCGGATTGAGCCGGGTGAGCGAAACCCAGGGTTACCTGAACGGAGGGCATGTCTTCGGATTGGATGCCCTGAATTGTAAAAGCCTTTCCGACGGGATGATGCTGGGACGAAAAATCGCCCGGGAATATTTGCTGTTTTATAAAAAATATGTTCCCGGATTCGAAAATGTGGAACACGCTACTACTGCTTCCCTGATGGGAATTCGTGAGTCCCGGCGGATTGTGGGCGAATACGAATTGAATTATGAAGACTACATATCCCGGCGGGAGTTTTCCGACCAGATCGGGATTTTCAATAAGTCGGTGGACATTCACGCCTATGACAGTTCGAAAGAGGAATTTCAGCGCTATGTCAAGGAGTATCAGGAAACGGCTCGGTTAAAACCTGGAGAATATTTCGGTATTCCTTATTCCATCCTGGTTCCAAAGGGTTGGTCCAACCTGTGGGTGGCCGGAAGGTGTACTTCGACTGATGTAAGGGTTCATGGTTCTGTTCGTGTGCAGCCTCCTGCCAACATGATGGGACAAGCTGCGGGAACGGCAGCCGTTCAGTCGATCCGTACCGGGCAACCGGCTTGCGATCTGAATACGGAAACGTTGATAATGACATTGAGGGAGGCTGGAGCTAATCTGCCCCAGAAAAGCTTATCTCCCCGCATGACTCGTGCATAAGAAAAACACAATAATTAAATTTTTCAAGTAATGAAAATATTGAATAAACATTGCATTCCGGTTTTGTTCTGGATGCTGTCGCTTGCCTGCTACTCCGGTGAGGTGAAAGTAGTGGATGTTTGTGTTTACGGAGGAACTTCGGCTGGAGTAATCGCAGCTTATACGGCCAAACAATCGGGAAAGAGTGTCGTACTGGTAGAGCCGGGGAAGAATCTGGGAGGTATGAGTTCCGGAGGATTGGGTTATACCGATATCGGGAATAAATATGTGGTGACCGGACTGGCCCGTGATTTTTACCGGAAACTGGGTGATCATTATGGTAAACTGGAACAATGGATTTTTGAGCCTAAGGTGGCAGAGGCTATCTTTAATGAATATACCCGGAAAGCCGGGGTTGAAGTCTGGTTGGAAAGACGGGTGAAGGATGTCAAAAAAACAGGAACACAAATCCGGGAAATACGTGTGGAAGATTCCGGAAATCCAAAGTCGTCTTCCGATAAAACGATCCGGGCAAAGATGTATATTGATTGTTCGTATGAGGGGGATCTGATGGCAAAATCCGGTGTTTCTTATGCTATAGGCAGGGAATCTAATGACTTGTATAATGAGACTTTCAATGGTGTTCAGATCCTTAAAAATCATCAGTTTCCGGATGGCATCGACCCGTATGTGGTTCCCGGAAAAAAAGAAAGTGGTTTGCTTTGGGGTATCGGTACCGGAGCGTTACAGCCGAAAGGCAGCGGTGATAAAAAGATTCAGGCATATAATTTCCGGATCACCCTGACTAATCGTCCGGAAAACCGGATCCCGGTTACGAAACCGGATCATTATGATCCGGCAAAATACGAACTCCTGATCCGGTTGAAGGAAAAAACACCTTGGAAATCGTTCCGGGATGTATTTATCTGGAGTATGATGCCCAACGGGAAAACGGATATTAATAATTTTGGTGGTTTCTCGACAGATGCCATCGGAATGAACTGGAATTATCCGGAAGCAAGTTATAAAGAACGCGCTGAGATCTGGAAAGAACACGAAGATTACACCAAAGGCTTGCTCTATTTCATTGGGAATGATCCCCGGATTCCGGAATTCGTGCGGGATGAAATGAAACAATGGGGGTATCCGAAAGACGAATATACCGGCAACAACCACTGGACCCATCAGCTCTACGTCCGTGAATGCCGGAGGATGATAGGAGGACTGGTTATGACTCAGCATCACTGTCAGGGTAAAGAAGTCTGCGAGGATGTGGTCGGATGGGCAGCCTATACGATGGACTCTCATAATTGCGACCGGATTGTGGTTAACGGAATGGTTAAGAATGAAGGGAATGTGGAAGAGGGAGGTTTTGGTCCTTATCCGGTTTCTTATCGTTCGATCACTCCCAAACGACAGGAAGCCTGCAATTTACTGGTTCCGGTTTGCTTGTCGGCCTCGCACATTGCTTACGGATCTATCCGGATGGAACCTGTTTTTATGGTCCTGGCTCAGTCGGCAGCGGTTGCCGCCTGTCTGGCTATCGATAAAAAATTGGATGTTGTTCAGGAAGTCGATGTCAACGCAATTCGTCGACAATTGAAAGATAATCCCTTGGCCGATGGCAGTATTCCTGAGTTATTGGTCGATAATAACGATCCGGAACTCGTAACGGTTTCGGGTGACTGGAAAACAGGGAAAAGAGGCGGTTATGGACCTGATTTTCTTTATGATGATCAACCGGATAAAGTTCTTAAAACGGTCCGGTTTGCTCCTGATGTCATTCATTCCGGAACGTATCAGGTATACGTATATTTTCCCAAACGGAAAACGATTTCCAGCCGCACACACCTGGTTCTTTCCGATGGAAAGCAGCCGGTTGAGCGGATCATTAAGGACTCGGATATCGTGGTTGAAGGCCAGACCTCCGGGGAATGGGTTTCTATCGGATCGTATTCTTTTGAAAAAGGCCGGAAGGGATATGTTGAAATAACAAATAAAGATGCAGATGGGGAAGTGATTGCCGATGCGGTATTGTTTGTTTTTACCAGTGATAACCCAGCCCGAACTCTACAAAATTAGCTTTCCCTTTCTGATTACGGAGAGCTAATTGTATGCTGGTACGGTCGGAAAGTGCGTAGCGGAGTCCGGTCCGCTGGTAGATAATCCCCAGGTCTTTGTTTTTGGTATATGCATAGGCGCCTAATTGTATGACTCCTGTCAGGCGGTCGAACGTGAAGAAATAGCCGGCTGCTAATCCGATTTTGACAGTTGACAACCGGTTGGGTGGGGTTTGTGATTCATTGACCAGGAAATCATAGTCGGAGGTATCGTAGGTAATGTCCAGGATTCCGGCGAAACGGGTGAAGTCCAGGTGTTGTTTCGATAGTTCGAACGACACGTTACCTACCAGATAACGGTCGCCTCCGGGCGGAAGAATTTCTTTCACACCTCCGGCCAGAAAGAGGGCCGGTTGCCAGTTTTTTTTCCGGGAAAAGGAAACAGTCCGGTTTTCAACTGCTTTTTTTGTTCCGAAAGAATAAGCGGCTCCTGCTGAAAATGTAACGACATTCAGTCCAGTATTCGGTACCTGGAAAGCTCCGTTTGAAATATGGGTCAACCCTGTTCCTGCCAGTAAATACCATTGAGGGTGGAGCTGAAAAGATGCCTGAAATTGCAGGCTGAGTGCAAAGTTGAGGTGCGTACTGACTGCCAGATTGAGCGGGTTGCTTTCGGCGTCGTACAATTTTTCGACATAAGCCAATCCTGTTCCCAGCCTCATGTTCAGGTTGAACGGGCTGCGGTTACTGATCAGGTGAAAGTTCAGAAAGGGAAACAGGCAATGAGCTGTACCAACGTAATCCGGACTGCCGACGTTCATCCAGGTATAAGAAAGACCATATTCCGGATAATTAAAAAAACGGTTCCAGTCGTTTTCTCCGTAAGTTTGCCTGGCGACAGTGATTTCAAATCCGGATGCCGCTTCCTCGTTGATCGGCTTGATTTTATGTGAATGATTGATCAGGTATCCGGTATGAGCAACACTTCCCAGTTTCCATTTCCGGAAATGCAGTTGCTCTTTTTCAGGATCTTCTGCAAAAAGGAAGAGGCTGTTAACTCCGAGTAGTATCAGTGTGAGTGCCTGTCTCATTGGTTTTTACCTTCAGGAAGGCTTTGGTCATTTCGATTTTCTCCTTCCGTTCCAACGAATAAGTATCATCCTTTTCATCTACATATTCCAGCAGGGTCAGTGCTCTTTTTAACAGGACCCGGTCGTTCTGCTCTGTCAGGTAACTTTCTTCCAGAAGTAATGTTGCCAGAATTTCCATGAACGGGTAAGGCGGTTTAGCGTCCTGTTTCAACTGTTCGGCAAGTTGTTCGGGATCTGCATTGAGCCGATGATTCTCATCCACATTCAATGTTTGATAAGAACGTTGAATCAGTTTCAGCGAAGAGTCGGTATTTCCGTCCCTTCGTTGTTGAAGAAGCTGAACGATAGCCTTGGAAAGTTCTTCGATTAATGCCAGGATATAATCTCGTTTCAGCATGGATCATTTATTGAAAAAATGCCTGACGATATCATTACCATTCGCATACAGCAACAAGGCCAACAGAAAGACCATACCCGCAATCTGGGCATATTCCATGAATTTTTCATTGGGTTTCCGACCACTGACAACTTCATAGAGCAGGAACATGACGTGTCCTCCGTCCAATGCCGGAATGGGTAACAGGTTCATAACTCCCAGGATAATGGAGAGGAAAGCAGTCATACTCCAGAAGGCATACCAGTCCCAGGTTTCGGGAAAAATGCTGGCGATGGTTCCGAAGCCTCCCAGGCTTTGCGCTCCCTCCTTGGTGAAAATGTATTTGAACTGATTCAGATACCCTTTGATGGTGTTGATTCCCATCTTGATACCCTTGGGGAATGAGGCGAAAAATCCGTATTTGGTTTTTACCGTTTCATAAATTTTATAAGGAGATTTCAATGCCACACCAATTTTTCCATTTTCATCCGGAGTGATGGCCGTTTCTTTCAATTCGTTGTTCCGGTAGAAATTCAGAGTAATTGCTTTTTCCTTGTTTTGGGCAAAAGTCCGGGAGATTTCTTCCGAAGCCATATCCAGGTTCCCGTTGACGCCGACTACACTGTCACCTTTCTGAATTCCGGATTGTTTGGCCGGGGTTCCGTTGCTGACATCCTGTACCACGAACGGGTACCGGGGAATGAAATTATCTTCTTTTTCGAATATGATTTTATTGAAGTCGGCCGGAAGGTCGATGGTTATGGTTTCACCGTTTCTCAATACAGTAATTTGTTTGGCTTCTGCTAATGCAAACCTGGTTTTTCCGTCCAGTCTTTCCAAAGCGACTCCATCGGCGGTCAATGGGATATCACCGTTCTGTAAACCGGATTTTTGAGTCAGTTCGTTATATGCTAATCCCATCTTCATGCTCCGGATCGGAATATACTCTTCCCCCCAGACAAAAAGCATCATGGAATAGATGAAAAAGGCCAGAATGAAATTCATCAGGACTCCCGCTACCATGATCAACAGACGTTGCCAGGCTGGTTTTACCCGGAACTCCCAGGGTTGCGGCGGTAGTGCCATTTGTTCCTTATCCATGCTCTCATCGATCATCCCGGAGATTTTTACATAGCCACCCAGCGGCAACCATCCGATTCCGTATTCCGTGTCACTGTTTTTCGGTTTGAATTTGAAAAGGGTAAACCAGGGATTAAAAAATAAATAAAACTTTTCCACCCGTACTTTGAAAAGTCGTGCGAAAATAAAATGTCCGAACTCATGAACAATCACAAGTATCGAAAGACTTAACACCAATTGTAAACCACGTATTGCTATTGTTTCCATAATCAATTTTTAAAATATTAAGAAAATGAAAGTTTCATTTCTTTGTTATTTTTGTCGCTTTTATTCCTATTCTTGCTTCATGTCCTCGCTTCAGGTTCAGCCCCTTCGTTCAGCGTAGGCTCTGTCCGGTTCGGCCTCTCTCCAGTTCAGCCTATAGGCTCTGCCTTAGTTCGGCCTCTCTCAGTTCAGCGTAGGCTCTGCCTACGCTGGAAATTAAAGTAAGGCTCCTGCCTTACAAACCAAGGCCGGAGCCTTGTTTTTAGCATGACGTAGGCAGAGCCTACGCCAAACTGAGTTCAGCCTGCGCCAAACTGAGCTTGCGCGAGAGTTATATTTCTTTCATTATTTCCGTCGCTTTTATTCTAGCTTCAGTATCTGTTTGTACATAATCTTCGTATTCCGGTGAAGCGATGAACGGGACAACCTGCATGGTCCGTTCTATGATCTCGCTCATTTGTAAAAATCCGGTTTCTTCCCGCAGAAAGGCTGCTACTGCTATTTCATTGGCCGCATTCAGGATGCAGGGCATATTTCCTCCCTGGCGGATCGCTTCGAAGGCAAATCCCAGGTTCCGGAACCTTCGGGTATCGGGTTCTTCGAACGTAAGGGTATGAAATTTGTTGAAATCCAATCGTTCAAAAGAAGAGGAAAGCCTGTCGGGATAAGAGAGAGCGTATTGGATCGGCAGACGCATGTCGGGCAGACCCAGTTGTGCTTTGATCGACGAGTCCCTGAACTGAACCATGGAATGAATGATGGATTGGGGATGTACCAGCACCTGGATTTGTTCGGGAGCTACATCAAACAGCCATTTGGCTTCAATCATCTCAAAACCTTTATTCATCAGTGATGCCGAGTCGATGGTGACTTTTGCTCCCATGTTCCAGTTCGGATGCTTCAATGCTTCATTTTTAGTCACCTTTTCCAGTTCTTTTTGCGAGTGATTACGGAAAGGTCCTCCGGAAGCGGTGAGAATAATTTCCTCTATGGGATTATTCAATTCTCCTGTTAAACATTGAAAAATAGCCGAATGTTCGGAATCGACCGGAAGGATTGGTGTTTTGTTTTCCAACGCCAGGCGGGTGATCAGTTCGCCTCCGACTACAAGCGTCTCTTTATTGGCCAGTGCTATGGCCTTTCCGGCTTTGATGGTTTCGATGGTCGGTTTAAGTCCTGAGTAACCCACCATGGCTGTCAGAACCATATGGATAGGCTCTGCCTGGACAACCTCGCTGATGGCTTCCGCTCCGGCCCAGACTTTAATGGGCAGGTCTTTTAGCGCTTCTTTCAGTTGTCCGTATTTTTGTTCGTTGGCAATAACCACCATTTCCGGCTGGAATTCCCGGGCTTGTTCGATCAACAGTTCTACCTGGTTGTTGGCTGTCAGGGCGTAGACTTCGAATGCTTCGGAATGTTCCCGGATCACATCCAATGCCTGAGTTCCGATGGAACCGGTCGATCCCAGGATGGCGATTTGTCTTTTAGTTATTTTTTCCTGCATGATTCGTCTTTCCTGATTAAAATACGATGAATTCTTCGGGGTTTACAGGTTTCCCGTTATACCATAATTCAAAATGTAAATGAGGACCGGTGGTCAGTTGTCCGGTGTTTCCCACCAATGCAATGGCTTCTCCTGCATCTACTTCCGCTCCTTGTTTTTTTAATAACAGGGCGTTGTGCTTATAAATGGATATAAATCCGTTGGAATGTTGTATTTGAATAACATACCCGGCATTGGCATCGAATCCCGTGAATATGACTGTTCCTTTCATGGTTGCCAGGACACTTTCTTTCGGACTTGCTGCAATGTCGGTTCCGAAATGTTTCTCCCGGATATTGAAATGTGAGGAAATAATTCCTTTTACCGGCTTGTAGAAAATAAGGTTGTCCGGAACAGAGGCGGATGAAGAGAGTATGTTCAGGTTGTACTTTTCCTCTTCCTCATAACTCTTGACAAATTCTGCTGTCTCTTTCGATTTGTCGAGGTTGATGGCTGCATTGTCCGATAGTGAATTTCCTTGCAGGCTATCGTTTTTTTGAATCGCATCTACGGGTAAATCTCCCTTTAAAATACGGGTTATGTTTTCTAAATAAGTACTTTGAGCCAGTAAGGCCTGTTCCAATGAATCCGCTCTCAACGCATTATTCATCATTTCCATCCGGACTTCCGATTCCAGGTATCCTGGCAAGTAGTTCCGGATCGGTGTATTGATAATGACAATGGCGGTCAGAGTAATCACTAAAAATGCAAAAAAGAGGATGAATAAATAAGCCGAAAGCCTGGAAAGTCTGAAAGAAAAAACTTCTTCCAGCGTACCTTCATTCAGAAAGGAGAGTTTATACTTAAACCGCATCCTTTTCCAAAACGTCAGTTGTTTCCTGCTTTTTTTCATTCAATAACCACTTCTTTCACTATCCGGGAGCATTTTCCCCATTTATCGATCATGAACATGACGTATCGGATATCGACTCCAATTGTTTTTTGAATCTGCGATTCAAATGCGATATCTCCGCTCATGGCTTCCCAGTTTCCATCAAAAGCCAATCCGATCAACCGGCCTTTTTCGTCAAACATCGGACTTCCGGAATTTCCTCCTGTTATATCGTTATTTGAAAGAAAACAAATATTCATATCTCCCTCCAGGTTGCCGTAAATTCCAAAATCTTTTTTGCGCAACAGGTCTAATATTTCCGGTTGAACATCGAATTCAGGATCGTCTTTTTTGTATTTCTCAAAAATACCTCCAGTTGTCGTATAATAATCGTACCAGGCCCCATCGTAGGGAACATATCCTCCGACACTGCCGTAGCTAAGCCTCATGGTGGAATTGGCATCCGAAGCAAAATCTTTTTCGGGCATCATTTGCTGAAGTCCCGAAAAGTAAAGGCGTTCTCCTTTCAGAATGTCGTAACGGTGGCCCGTGACGGTTGTTCTTACAGCACTGAATGCCTCCCGTATGGATTTAACCAATTCATAAGCAGGGTCTTTTTCCAGCTTCGGTGCTTTTTTATAATCCAGCAGGTATGCTTTCAGTTTTTCCGGATAGGGGACTACGGATTTTTTAAATACGTCGGCAGCATACCGGGTGTAGTCTCCTTTGTATTTTTTGTCTATTTTTTGATAAATGAGCGGAAGCTTTTCAGCCGGTACCCGTTCTTTTGCAATCTTAAGCATGGCTGCCAGGACCTTTTCATCCAGGGAGGCTTCATAGTCCTTGTAAAGAGGCAGGATGTCTTCTTCGAATTTTTTTGCCAGAATATCCGGTTGTTGGGCCACGTCAAAAGCCATAGCCGCAGAAGTCAGGTAGGTAAGCTCGGTTCCTGTTATCAGTGATTCGCCCAGGTAAGTAACTGTTTTCTGGTCTTCGTTGGTCGCAGTATAACCTTCACGGATCAGGTCGAGCGCTTCACCGTAAAAGGCTTTTCGTTGGGGATCCAGGTTGATCCAATCGTTGAATTGTTTTTCAAGCGCCTGTTTCCGTTCTATGACATGCATTTTTTCAATGCCCCGGTTCATGCCGATGGAATTTTTCCAGTAATTGGAACTTCCGGCATATTTGGAAGAATATTTAATCCGGACTTCATCGTTTTCCCGCATGGCTTCGTCCCAAATGTCCTGTTTGATTCCCCGGACTTCAATACGGGGTGTATTATTGCTTTTTATCCGTTGTTCGACCCCCCAGGAAGAGAGGTAGCGGTTAGTACGCCCCGGATAACCGATGGTCATGGAGTAAGATCCTTCGCGGTATCCGTTGAGAGAGATCGGTACAAAATACTTGGGTTTATAAGGTACATTATCCTGACTGTAGGCAGCCGGTTTGTTCTCTGCGTTGGCATACACCCGGAATACGCTGAAGTCGCCGGTGTGGCGGGGCCACATCCAATTGTCGGTGTCTCCTCCGAATTTTCCGACAGATGAAGGAGGTGCAAAAACCATGCGGATATCGGTAAATACTTCATATACGTTCAGGTAATAAGCATTGTTGTCGTAATAAGGAGACACTGAAGCAGAGATCGAGGCTGATTTGTCGGCATACGTTTCCGCAATGGATTTGCAGATTTTACTGATTTGATTCAATCGTTCTTCCTCATTCTTTATATCTCCTGTCACCTGGGATAATACCTGTTCGGTCACATCCTCTGTTTTGATCAGGTATCGGACAAACATGTCCGGAATCGGAATTTCTTCTTCCTGGGTCTGTGCGACAAAACCGTCGGTCAGGTAGTCGTGCTCCAGCGAACTCTGGGATTGGATGGCTCCGTAACCACAGTGGTGATTGGTAAAAATCAGGCCTTTTTCGGAAACGGTAATGCCTGTGCATCCTCCGTCGAAATGAACCACAGCATCTTTAATACAGGGAGTGATCGTATCGTATAGTTGTTCTGCCGGGACAAGGAATCCTAATTCCCGCATTCGTGTCCAGTTGTCTTTTTTCAGGGAGTTCAACATCCACATGCCTTCATCGGCAAACATAGACATACACCATACCAAACTCAGTAGAAAGCATCCGATTTTCTTCATGGAACGATTCGATTTTTTGAAGTATATTAGCTATTTTACGTTTTTATTAACTATTTATTCGCGTAAAAATGAAAAACCCCTCGTTCGAAGGAGGGGCCAAGCCTTATGATTCTGATATCAAAGGACTTTTGCGGTGCAAAGGTAATGAAAATAATCCGGTTTATCAATAAGAGTGTGGAATAAATTATTACTTTTGTCGACCAATGTACGAAATAATAAATAAAGCTAAAAAAAGTTATGAAACGTTATGTGTTAATGGTGATTATAATCACTTTCTCTTTTCAATTCACGTCTCTCCTGGCTAATAATAAAGAGACAAAAACCCGGGAAGCATTGAATATTTTATTGGGTTATCGTAAAATGATGGCAGATAATGGCCCTCTTTACGATCTGATTTTTAATCCTGAAAAGTACATTGAGTACAAGGAATTATCGGATTCAAAATCCCTGATTCTAATTAAGAACGAATCGAATCAGACCGAGTTTAAAATTACAGCTACTTATGAAAATGGAGTGTTGAAGCACATGGAAGAGGTAATCAGTCGTCATCCGGACGTATTGGAGCAAATCCATACTCCACGTGATTTCTTCATACTATGGAATCAGGGATCGATCAGTAGACCGGGTAAATTTGGGAATGAAGTGGCGTATACTTTTATGTTTGAATATGATTCAGACCGATTGGTCTTAGTAAAAAGAGCGTTTAAGGGATGGGAAGACTATCCGGATCAGATTCAGCATTTTAATTTGTTTTACACAGAGGGAAAATTAGATAGTATGATTTGTAAAGATTCAGCTTCCCGGGTGCTTGAAAGAGCTTTTTATAATGACCGTCAGAAGCCGGACAGTCTTCTTTATTTTGGAAAAAACGATGGTAAAAAATACAAGGCGTCCTATTATCAATATGAAGGAACTACAACGTCTTCACGGGTGGAAGGAGCTTTTGTTGAGAAAATAGTACTTTCGGACGATATGAGGATTGTACAAAAATTATTTGTCGAAGAATCCAGCAGAGGATTTGAACCGAAGTATCAGACCTATACGTATGAAGGTGACTTGCTTCAATCTTCCAAGATTTATGCTGTTCCTTTTACATTGAAATCAAAAACCGTGGCAGAAAGGCTTTCTCCGGATTTTATTGATTCCATTCTTCAGGAAGAAATTCATCCCGATGTATATACGTATCAATATGATGCCAATAAGCATTTGCAGATCATGATAAAGGTCAGGGATATTTCTCTCATTTACATAAAAGAAGAATTCCGGTTTAAAGAAGATGAGTCAGGTCTGGTAACGGAAATTACCGGTCGTACATTGGACAAAAAAACTAAATCCAGGGCCTGATTAACGCGGAACGTACCAATCGGTCCACATTCCGTTTATTTTATCCCGGACCCAGTTGTTTTTTTTCTCCCAACTGACTTCCCCATTTTCATCATAACCGATGATCAGGTCGGATTTCTGATATTTTATTTTGTCACCCGATGTGCCTTCCATCGGGTGATAAAGTATTATGCGGGCGTGTTCGGCAAATACATCATTATTGTATCGGATAACTTCTTCTTCAATTCGTAGTTCATCGGCGTACTTATAATTTGTGATGGTTTTCTTGCCTTTGACGGTTTCTGTCACCGAAGCCAATTGTCCTTTTTCATTGTACAACGTGCTTGTTTTCCATGGAATTCCATCATGGATAACATCAACGATATAATGTCTATCTGTCGTTTTCAGGAAACGGCCTTCACGGGACGCGATTATTTTCAGTTTTTTCTTTTTGGATTGTTCCCGATCGTAAATTACAACTGAAATAATGGCATTTGTTTCATTATCGGTCGAATAGGTAAATTTCTTTTCTTTGAAGAGATACGTGTTTTTCTTCTTTATATTTTCCAACCAGGTATCCAGTTGGCTGATTCTTCCTTCGTCGTCATAGCGGATAAGATAAAAAGTCCGGGTATCTCCATTCATCAATCCTGTTTCGGTGAGTTTAGTAAGAAGGTTTTGTTCGTTGAATTCCGGGATCATTTCTTCCTTGGTTCCTGTTATGTTGAAAGATACGATTTGCTCTCCTTGCCATTTCATGGAGATCTTACGTCCCTGAGTATCAACCGAACGGATAATTCCGTCTTGGGGTTGAAGGGTGATGTTGTATTCCTCTCCCGGATAAGGATGTAAATCCCAGCTATGAAAGGATTGAGAAGTAATGGTGCCGTTTTCATCCGTTGTATTGCGGATCCATTCATAATAAGCCATATTGTCATTTTGAAAACATTCCAGGGAGGTTCGTATCGCATTTAAAACATAAATGGCTTTGTTGTCTGTTGCCTGAGCCTGGCATAAACAGGACAGGGAGAAAAACAGGCATACTGATAGTAAGGCTTTTTTGCTCATGTTTTTTGTTTTAATTAGGGAATACTCCAGGGGATAACTAATGCTTGTTTTTGTAGAGTCTATTTAAATAAGGAATTTCTTTCACCGGAAGATCTCTTTTAATCAGTACTCCGATATAAATGCCGATCAGCAGGGTCCGGAATGCCATCCGGAGCCATTGATTTTCAATCGGTACGACAATAGCCACCATATATAGGACAGCCGCCAGCCCGGCGTATAATCCGATGGTTTTCAGGTCGTATCGAATGCGATATTCCCGTTGTCCGATGAAATAGGAAATCAGCATAATTACACCGTTTCCGATAAAAGATGCCCAGGCGCAGGCCATGTAACTGTATTTCGGAATAAACAGAATGTTGATCCCGATGATGATAACAAATCCAATGGTGGAGAAAATAGCTCCCCAATACGTTTTGTCATTGAGCTTGTACCAGATAGACAGGTTAAAATAGATTGCAAAAAACAATTCTCCGATCAGGACGATGGGAACAACTGGCAGTCCTGAAAAGTACTCGGATGGGACAAAATGTTTGATGATGTCGAGATAGAACATCACTCCTAAAAAGATCAGTAATCCCAATTGTATAAAATATTTCATGACATCCGCATAGGATTGTTTCGAATTACTGTCTTTACTTTTTTCAAAAACAAAAGGTTCGTAGGCATAACGGAATGCCTGAGTGAACATCATCATGATCATAGCAATTTTAAAACATCCGCTGTAAATGCCTAATTCATCGAATACGAGATCTTTGTTGGGGTATACTACCGGAAAAACCAACTTGTCTACAACCTGATTGCTCATTCCTGCAAGTCCCATAATAACCAAAGGAGAACAGTATTTGAGGATAGATTTGGCCAGTTTTCGGTCAAAGCTATATTTGAAGCCAAGCAGTTCCGGTAATAAACAAGCCGTTTGAATGCCTGTTGCCAGTAAGTTGGAAAAAAGTACATAAACAAGCCAGCCTTCTTCCCTCCAGAACCAGGCAATGAGTTGAGGCTGGTGTTTATTGATCCAGGGGCAGACAACGAGGAAGAAAAGACAAAAAATCGTGTATAGGACTACATTTAGTAGTTTTAATATGCCAAATCGTATGGGCCTTTTTTTATATCGTAATAAAACAAACGGAATTGCGCTGAATGCATCCATTCCTATAATGATAATGACCAGTCGGATGTATTCTCCGGGGATCTCATCTTTCCAGAGCCAGGAGCGGATGTCGGGTAGAAAGAAGAGACAAACAAATTCGAAAATCAGGACAAAAATACCGACCAATATTAAAACTGTAGAATACACCCGGTAGGCCTGCTCTTTAATCTCTTTATTGACGAAGCGAAAAAAACCGGTTTCCATACCGAAGGTAAGGAAGACCATGATTACAGCCACATACGCGTACAGGTTGGTCATCATTCCAACCTCTCCCTTTGTGAGGGTACGGGTAAAAAGATAAATCAGTAACCAACTGATCATTTTTTGTATGATGGTAGTGCCTCCGTAAATGACACTATCTTTTACTAGCGATTTCGTTCCAGCCATAAAGAAAATTAAAAATTAAAAACTAAAAATTAAGAGTTGCTGATTGAATGTTTCAGGTGATAATTCTTAATTCTTCATTTTTAATTCTTAATTAAAAAAGGTATCCTTGTTGTTCGGTACGGCTTCTTCCCAGGTGCTGATAGGCCAAGGGGGTCACTTCTCTTCCCCGGGGAGTCCGTTTCAGAAACCCTTCCTTGATCAGGAAGGGTTCGTAAACTTCTTCGATTGTTCCGGAATCTTCTCCCAATGCTGTAGCAATGGTGGTGATTCCTACCGGTCCGCCATTGAATTTATCGATGATGGTACATAGTATTTTGTTGTCGATTTCGTCCAGTCCGTATTTGTCGATATTCAACGCTTCTAATGCGAAACAAGCGATTTCTTTATCGATCTTGCCGCTGCCTTTGACCTGCGCAAAATCGCGTACCCGTCGTAACAGGGCGTTGCAAATCCGGGGGGTTCCCCGGCTGCGGGAAGCAATTTCTACAGCGGCACTGTCGCTGCAGGGTACATCCAGGATGTTTGCTGAACGTTGGACGATGGAAGTCAGTGTCTCAATATCGTAATATTCCAGGTGCAGGTTGATTCCGAACCGGGCCCTCAGAGGTGCAGTCAGTAATCCGCTCCGGGTGGTGGCTCCAACCAGGGTGAACGGTTCCAGTTCAATCTGAATTGATCGGGCGCTGGGGCCTTTGTCGATCATAATGTCGATCCGGTAATCCTCCATGGCCGAATACAAGTACTCTTCCACAACCGGACTCAGGCGATGGATTTCGTCGATAAACAGGACATCATTTTTTTCCAATGAGGTCAATACGCCGGCCAGGTCTCCGGGTTTATCCAGTACCGGTCCGGAAGTAATCTTGAATCCTACATTCAATTCATTGGCAATGATATTGGATAAGGTAGTTTTACCTAGTCCGGGAGGTCCGTGAAGCAGTACATGGTCGAGTGCTTCCGATCGCATCCGGGCGGCTGTGACGAATACCTTCAGGTTTTCAACGATCTTGTCCTGTCCGTTGAAACCCTTGAAAGACAACGGACGGAGTGCATTTTCGAACTCTTTTTCCTTGTCATTGATCCGTTGATTCCTGATATCGTAATTGTCCATATTTATATTTTTATCCCGTAAGCCAGGTCTCCGGCATCACCTAATCCCGGTACAATATAGGCTTTGTCATTTAGTTCGGGGTCAACAGCTGCCGCCCAAATAGTCGTTTTTTCGTTTGGAAATGATTTGCAGACAGCTTCGATTCCTTGCTTGCTGGCAATGACGCAGGCGATATGAATCGCGGCCGGTTCTCCCCGGTTCAATAGGGTGCGGTAAACAAACTCTAACGAGCTACCTGTGGCCAGCATGGGATCGACAATAATCAATGTCTTGCCTTCAATGGAAGGAGATGATAAATATTCGACCCGTATTTCGAAGTGCGTATGGTCTTCATCGTATTTCCGGACCGCAGAAACAAAAGCGTTTTCAGCTTTGTCGAAAAACTGGAGAAATCCCTGGTGTAAGGGAAGTCCTGCCCGGAAAATGGTAGCCAGCACTATTTTTTCATCGTACATTTGTACAATGGCTGTTCCTAAAGGCGTTTGAACATCGACTGGGTTGTAATGCAGGGTCTTGCTGATTTCATAAGCCAAAATTTCCCCAATACGCTCGATATTTCTACGAAACCGGAGGCTGTCGTTATGTATATTTACATCCCGGATCTCAGCAATAAAATGATTGAGAATACTGTTTGTATCAGAAAGATTGTTAATCTTCATGGAATAAATTTTCGGCAAAGGTAGCTATTTTTTACTCGAAAAAAAGAAAGGAGCCGCCTTATTTATCTTTTGGCGACTCCTCTTTTTGACGGATTAGACTTTATTTATATGTCCCGGTATTATTTCTTAATAATTTTGTGTACAGTCGCTGATTGTTCGGTTACGATCCGTACCAGATAAGTTCCTTTTGACCATTTATCCACTTGGATTTGCAGGTTGTCTTTTCTTGGTTGTGACTGATAAACGGTACGTCCGTTCATGTCGGAAACAATCAGGTTTTTGATGCTGCTATGCGACTCAATTGTCAATACATCTTGTACCGGATTCGGATAAAGTTGTGCTTTAGAGTCCACAGATTCAATACCGGTAGGAGTATCGATGTAAATCGTCTTGGATACAGATCTGTTGCCACAAACATGCAGTAATGTAACGGTCAGGGTACAGGAACCTTTGTTACTGCCTGTTTGGATGTAACGTCTGTTTCTGATGTTCTCTGCCGGGTCATTGAACTGCATAAAACTTACTTTGTCATTGGAGAGGCCCCAAACATAATCCGAAACCTGATTGTGCTCTTCCATTTCAACCAGGTAAGTTGAATTGGTCTTTACGGTATTCGGAAATGCAATAAACTGAAGATCAACAGGAAGAGGCTCTGTAACAGAGAGGGTTACCTCGTCACTGGTGATCTCCCCATTCATGTTGCTGATTACTACGTAGTATAATCCTGAGTTCGTACTTATTGGATCAGCCAGGGTTAATGTGTTGTTTGTTTCTCCATTCAACGGATTTCCATTGAAATACCATTGGTAATTCAGGTTGTCACCGGTAGCGGTTACGCTGAATGTGTAAGGTTGATTCATGCAAATATGTGCACTTACCGGTTGAGAGGTAATTTTAGGGCCGATATTAGATACGACAGTTGCCGTAATATCCAACGATGCAAGTATATTTGCCGGATCAGCTACTTCTACAATTTTGACATTCACTTTGATGTCTATATCTGTGGCAGTGTTGGAAGTAACTCTGAAATATCCGGTTGTATTGTTTGTAAACAGAAAACCTGATGCTTGAAATTCTCCTGTATTCCCTGCAAAGTTAATCGGTTTCCAAGCCAGATAAGCGGTACTTATGTCCCAATATTCAAGGATAACATCACTTGCATTACCTTCTGTGAATTCGATTTAGGCTTTTACCGGTAATGTTTCAACGTTATCAGCTTGGGATGTAATCTTAAATTCTTTGTTTACGCAACCGATTGAAGTCGGAAAGTCTGTCGGGGTTAATACTGCATCTGTTCCTGGAGAGATGTTCGGAATTTCTCCGGTAAGTGGTGTTGTGGATAGAGTCGTTCCTCCTGGTAACTCTATCAAATCTAAAGTGATACTACCGGTCAGGTTCGTTGTGGCAATGGATTTTACCCTGAATTTTGTTTGGTTTCCTGCAACAAAAGGGAATCCGTTACTTCCTCCGAAATAAAATGTCCCTGCTGTAACCGGAAGATTAATCCAACCGGGGGAAACTCCGTTGGGTTCATAATATTGGAGTTCGACAGCACCAACAAGAATAGCAGGTATATTTATACCTACCTTCACATTTCCACTGTGACTACCGGTAGTTGTGACGACCGATTCGGTTCATCGGCTACCTGTTTTTGCAGCAGTGGATTAAACCACCAATTCTGGTGACTGTGAATGCCCTTTAAGATAAAACCCAAGAAGCATAAATATAAAAAATATTCATTTTTGTGTTATGAGAAGAGTAATAGGTATTTTGCTTCTTATTATATATATGTAGTAATAAGGTTATGTTCAAATTTTATGCCAATAAACTGGAAATTTAGTTAAAATTCATTTTTGTTTTAATGGATGTTGTAACTAATTGAAATAGCGTATTGATGAGATGTTGTAAACACCTGAATCCATGGGTTTTTGTCTGCCTGTCCTGCCAGGTTGGAATTATGCCAGAGCATCAGGTAGTCACCTCCTGATTGTTTACAGGCGTCGATCAGTTTTTTTATTTTCTGTAATGCTTCCTCCGGATTCATTTTTAAATGAGAGATTAAGGTCGTATCCATTACAATGGTGGGGCGGATCAACAGGGATGTTTCTTTTTCGCTGCTGATATCATAAAAAGGGTAAGGAATTGCTGTTCCGGAACGAAATCCGGGTGCCTGGGCAAATGTAAGAGTGAAATCTTCGGTAAATCCATATTGATCCAATAATTGAAATGTTTCCGGATTTTTCAAACGCAGGAAATGTTGGCGGCATATACTTATGTTCTGTTTTAGAATGGATTCCAGTTTTTGTTTTTCTTTTCTTAGCCGTTTTTGATTCAGATGGCTTTCATAAGAAGGGTGCAACCCAAACTCAACTTGTCGTAGAGAACGCAGGTAATCGAAATAGGTTCGCTGGGGATAAAGGGTTGTACGTCCGTATTTACCATACCGGCTGATCAGAATGAAAAGGGAATAAGTATATCCGGAATTTTTATGAAAACGATCGATCCAATGCAATGACTCCAGGTAAGGGTCTTTCTGAAGATGAAAAAGGACGCGGATCCTTTCTCCAATCAGGCTGAGTTTACCTTTGAATAAATCCCGCAAGGCTCCCATTGTGTTTTTGACAATTCCTTTATTCCGGTATAAATAAGGATGATCGATGTCGAATGTGCTAACGACCCGGTAAGTTCTTTTTTTAAAGGAACAGGTATCATATCCAGCTTTTTCCAGGGTATTTTTTAATAAGTAAGCCCATCGGTCGACAAGAGGTATTTCTAAAAATCCGTATTGGAATGCCAATGATTCCCGGTAGTCAAATCGCTGGTGTTGATCCAATTGCTTTGGAAAAAATTCCTCATAACAGGTTAACAAGTAAAAAGAGGCGGCAAACAGATCAAATGGAATTTCTGCTTTTTTCTGATAAAAAAAGCAGAACAGGCCTTCCCATTCTCCCGGTTGTAAATCCGAAATCGGTTGAATTCCGGTTTTGGATAATAATCCCTGTGGAAAAATATGAATGCCTTTGTTTAGTTTTTCGTCCGAATAATTGATGCAAACTCCCTCCTGGTTCAGAAAGAAATTTTTGTCGGTGGTACACATAAATTCCGTTCCCAGGATATTCCTGAAAATATGGGAGGCTACATAAGCCAGGCGCGGGAGAGGGTGGGGCGAATAAATATATACCATGTCAGTTGGAGTCAAACTAGTAGACAAAGGTATAAAATAAAATTACTTTTCGATTTTGAATTGACAGATTGTGATTGAATACCCTTTGAAAACCATTTTATCTTTATTTCTGATATCGGAAAGCTGTTCTGTGATCACACAGTTTTTTGAAGGTTCTTTCAATGTGTTTTTAGCATCCAAAGCGGTTCCGGTCAATATCGTTTGATTATTCAACGATTTTACTTTACAACCTTCGAAAATCAATTGAGAATTTATTTCTTTCGGATTGAAATTGACGACGGTAAGTGTCAGCAATTGGTTGTCCCGGTCGATGGTTGCAGAGACATCCAGAGATTCCAGTCCCTCCTCAATCAATGGAGAGCTAACCTGGGAAAATACACACTCTCCCAATGTTTTTTCCCGGTATTCTTTCAACGGATAAAAAACCGTTTGCCGGACAGATCCTGATTTGTCAGTCATAATCGGAGCCAGGATATTGACCATCTGGGCCCAGTTGGCCATGCCGACGTATTGGGCATTGCGTATAATCAGATTCAGGTATTGTGCCGTCGCCAGGGCATGGCACCATTCGTATGTATTGGTGGTTCCGTAAGGAGGCTCCTGATTTTCCCAGATCCCCCATTCGTCGAAAGCGATTTTTATCGGATGTTGACGCGGAGGAAAACGATACCACTTTTTCCACTGTTTTACAGTATCCGGATAGTTTTTTCTGATAAATTGTCCAAATTGATTCAATCCTTTATCTGCCATTTTTATTTTCCTGAAAATCGAATAGGGCTTTCCCTCGTCCCTGCCGGCATAAAAATGATAGGAAATATAATCAACGGCACCACCCAATCCGTCCAGTACGATTTTATTCCAATCCATGTTTCCGCTCTCTCCATTGGCGATTAACTGAATCGAAGGATCTGTCAGTTTCATTAATTTGATAAAATGCCAGACATCTTCCACGTATTTATGTGGATTCTGATGGCGCCCGGCATCCGGCTCGGCTCCTTCTTCATTGCCCAATGCCCAGTATTTTACATGGAAAGGTTCCGGATAACCATGCGAACGTCTTAAGTTGGCATAATACGTATTTTCCGTACCGTTACAATACTCTACCCAGTTGGCTGCTTCGTCAGGGCTTCCGGTTGAAATATTGATCACAAGGCAGGGTTCGCATTTCAGTTCCCGGCAATATTCAATGAACTCACATGTTCCGAAATGGTAATTATTAACACCTCCCCAAACCAGGTTTTTCTTTGCTTTCCGGTTTCCTTTGGGTCCAATTCCGTCTTCCCAATGGAACGTTTTGATGACTGTTCCTCCGGGAAACCGCAACAGGGTAGGTTGTAATTCCTTTGCTTTTTCGAGAACATCCAGCCGGAATCCCCGGTTGTCCGATAAGGGAGAACCTTCCTCAAATACTCCACCATCGATGCATTTTCCCATGTATTCGATAAACTGTCCGTAAATAAAGGGAGAAACCGTTCCTTCGCTTTGGGAAGTGTTGATTCGTATTTCAGCCTGTTGGGAGATTGCAACAGATGGTATAAAAACGATTGTCGTAAAAATTAATAGTTGTTTGATTAACTTCATGAATGGATACTACAAATTAAGTATAAGTTATACAAAGATGCAAAGAAAATCGCTATGGTTTGTATAAAATCCATATTTTTTCAGAATAAATTCTGAAAAGAGATTTAGGCCTTCTGTGAAAAATACAGTTATGCGGAGAAGTTTTTCAACATGGTTTAGAGTCAAAGTAACAAATAAAACAACGCTGTCTCTCAATCTTTGAGACAGTGTTGTTTCAATTGCTATTATACCACTATTAATTTTGATTAAGTAAAAAAGTGATTCTTAATAAGGCATGCGCTCAAAGTCTTTAACAGCATTAATTCTGTAATCAAGTTGAAAATTGAGCCATTGTCCTCCGTTGTAGTTTTCACGAGGTTCATAGAAAATTAGCGTTCGGTCAGGAAGATAATCCATTATTACCATAGGATGGGCATGTCCATTTCTAAAAGCAAAGACCCAATCAGAATTGTCTAAAGCATCATATACACTTTCGTAGTTGTAATTAATACGTCCTCCTACAAAAAAATAATCTAAAATTAAAGGATAGCTATCTACACCTCTGTCCAAACCATGTGGATAATATTCCTTGCCACTGCTATCACTGAGAGGTCGTACATATAATTTTCTTTCTATTATTCTTTCAATTTCTTCTGTTGTAATGTTTGGACCAAATCTTTCGAAAACCTGTTGAAGGCATTTTATGAAGTCCGATTTTACATACACACTGATAGTGTTCTGGAGAACTATATCATCACATCCTTCAGGTATTGATTCAGGGTCATCGTGACCAAAAACACAATCATGATCAGTACAATAATCGCTACACGAAGTACACCTGCAAGTGCTGCGATTAGCGCAACTCATGCAAGTACAAGAGCCGGATTCTCCACTTCTCAATTGGATTTCTTCGTTTTGGGTCTCAGCGATTTCATTTAAAACCACATCATTACAAGAAATGCAAGCCAAAAATACAATAATTAATAAATGGTTCAAGAAGGATCGAGTCTTTTTCATGAGATAGAATTTTATGTGTTATGTAATATTAGATTATTCGTTTCAAAGATATTAATTTGTTTTCTAATTTCAAAAATATAATTAATAATTGTTGTGCTTTATTTCTTCCTATATAATAAAAAATGAGGTGTACCGAGACTTCGATACACCTCATTCCTAGTGGACGATAAAAATCGTTAGTATTCTAATTATACGATTACTTTTTTATTGTAAAATCACGGGTTGTTTTGTGATTTTTCAAATCGATCGCCGTAATCCGTACCACCATTGTTGTTGTGATGTTGGTAAACGTATGGGCGATTGGAAATTCATTCGGGTTTGCATGAAGCGCTCCGTCGGCCCCATCCTTAAAAACGATTACTTCCGTTTCTTTTCCTCCGTTTCCTACTTCATAAATAGTAATCTTTTTCAAGCTGTTTGGAGAACTTACCCGGGCATAAACCGTGAATTCGGTTTCGTCGGCAGCCAACGTAACCTCTGTAGCATCCGGACTGAGTTGCCATTCCATTCCACTCTGTGTCTGTACATATCGTTTATACAGAATTTCCGGGGAATACCAGTCGTAAATATCCTCTTTCTCACACTGAACAAAGAGCAGGGCGAGTAACAGAGTTCCTAAAAAATATACGATTTTATTCATTTTTTTAATTAATTATGTTAGACATATCTGTGTATTACCAACCCGGATTCTGTATCAGGTTTTTATTGTTGTTGATATCACTCTGTGGAATAGGTAACAGGTTATAGCTGGGTTCGTACCTTCTTCTTTCCCAAACTCTGACGGAATACTTGATCGTACCGTCTTCCTGCAGGTAAATATCATGCGCATAGATGTTCTTCTGGGTTTGTTCCCCGATTTTCCAGCGTTTAACATCATAGAAACGGTTGTCCTCGAAAGCTAGTTCAAGAGTACGTTCCCGGCGGATGAATTTACGCATTTGCGCTTTATTGGTTGTACTCCATCCGTTGCGTTGGAAAGTTGTTTTTACATCCGGCATATCGGCACGCGAGCGAATCTTGTCCATTTGTTCGATCACCAAAGCACGATCTGCTCCATCTTCCAGGTATTCATTCATAGCCTCAGCATAGGCCAGAACAAATTCTACGTAACGGAACAAGGGATAACGGTGATTGGTTGTCCCCTGAATCAGCCCACCTGCATCCAGGTAAATATCAATCGGATTTAGGAATTTTCTTAAGAAAAGACCAGTATTAGCATAGCCTACCTGATATTCAGAACCTTTCCGTCCGTCGAAAGCATACCAGCAATTGAAAGTCTTGTTGGAAAACTTTGCTCCCTGGTAGTAAATCGAATGGTAAAACCGGCTGTCACGGTTATCGTACGGTTTTTGAGGATCAAAGCCGGAAGCCGGATTGATTTTGAAATCTCCGGTAGCAGAGTCCCAGATAGGTACGTCGTATTCGTCGGTCATATAAATGGGGATACCGTCTTTATTTTCAAACATAGCTGCATAATTATAAGTAGGCAGGGTATAAGAAGCGTCACCCCCTCCATTAAAAGATCCGGGCATTTGCCATTTCTCCAATTCATTGGTAGTGGTCTTATATGGGCTGGCAATAAATACCTCTTTACTGTTTGCCTGATTAAACATTCTTGACCATCCATAAGCCTTAGCTGCACCGGGATAGCTGGATCCTTTTTTTGTAAACGCATTATTCGTTGCACTGTAGTTTGCTGTATTATCGGTTTCTGTATAAATACCATAAGTACCCGTTACCTCTCCGGTCGGATCTGATGTGTAGTTGATCACATCCATTGCTGCATCGGCTGCTTTTTTCCAGTGTTCTTTATCATACTTTCCCCAACCATACGGACAATTTTCTGGGAACGGATTGCCGTAAGAGTCTTTGTCGTCATTAAAAATTGGGCTGGCTGTAATCAGGAGTGCCCGGGCTTTAATCGCCTTGGCAACCATGGCTGTCATCCGTGGATATTCATTACCTGTTGCTCGAAAAGGAAGATTGGGTATAGCTATATCGCAGTCCGAAACGATCTGATCGATCATTTCCTGAATCGATGCACGGGGTGTATACAGCTCGGGAGAATTGATATCCAATACTTTATTGATGATGGGAGCCCCTCCGTAACAACGAAGTAATTCTCCATAAAAGTAGCCTCGTAGTGCATAACACTCAGCTTTCCGCTTGATACGGGTCGGTTCGTCTTTGATTCCCCCAACGGCAGCAGCTTCCGGATCGACCGGAACATTATCGATATGAGCCAGAAACTGGTTACAGGCACGGATGGCAGCATAATAGTCCGCCCAACGACTCAGTCGGCTGGGAGTACTGGAAGCGCTGAATCCTCCGTTATGCACCGTATTGACCCAACCCCACCAGGGACGGGCTTCTCCTATATCGGAGGCACCATCCAGGTATACATTTTCTATCCATCCGTTGGGCATCCGACGGTAAATATCAGTAAGAAACCTACCTGTATTACTGGCATCGGAGAAGACCCGTTCTTCATTCAGGTCTCCGGATTCCGCTTTATCCAGCAGCCCGGATCCATCGTCTATGCATGAGGTTAATAAACCACATGCAACCGACAATAATAATGTGAATTTATAAATGATATTTTTCATACATTTAAATGTTATCATGAGTTATTATTAGAAAGTGACATTCAGACCGATATTCCAGTTACGGAGTTGCGGATATTGGTTTCCGGACTGGCCTCCGTTTTCAGGGTCATAGTTCATCAGTTTATCGTGTGTCCAGAGATTATTTCCACTGACATACAGACGGATCTTGTTCATTTTAAGCTTATTCAACACCACTTTAGGTATATTATAACCGATTTCCATACTTTTTAACCGGATGTAACTTCTGTCGTACAACCAACGGGTCGATTTGATCTGGTTGTTTGAGTTTCCTGCCGGATGAAGCCTGGGGTAGGAAGCTGTTTTCCAGGTGGAAGGATCATCGGGAATATAACGTCCCAGGTGATGTTCCATAACCTTTCCCTGTTGGGTAAACTCCCAGACGGCATCATTGTCCAGGTACATGTAAGCGTTAGCTGCTCCCTGGAACAGGATGTTGAAATCAAAGTCTTTGAAACTACCACCCAGGGTCAACCCATAATTGAGTTCGGGAACATTGGTTCCTTTGATAGCTCCGATATCATCCGAGTTGATAACTCCGTCTCCATTCAGGTCGGCATAGCGGCAATCTCCCGGATAAACAACACCCATAGTAGGAATGGGGATGCCGGGTTTCAATACCGGGAATCCGCCTTCCAAAGACAGGTTTCCGTTAGCATCAGTAACGAAGTCTTCCACCTGGAATAAACCGATATCGGTATAACCGAAGTGAGTTCCCAGTGATTTTCCTTCCTGTTTTTGCCAGTCGTATTTCTTACCTTCTTCATCCATACGATCGATGATGTTGTGTGCATAGGTAAAGTTTCCTTTGATGAAATAAGAAAAGTTTCTTACCTTACCGTTGAAACTGATTTCCCCATCTACCCCCTGATTATGAACTTTTCCTGAGTTTAGAGGAGGCAATCCCTGGTAGTCTTCACGGGCATCTTTCTGAGGTCTGTTCATCCCAAGTGTCAGAGGTATTGAATACGGAATCGCTAAAATATCATTCCGTGATTCGTAGAAATAATCGGCACTCAAAGACAACTTGTTATTAAAAAATTTGGAGTCAAATCCGATAT
Organism: Bacteroidales bacterium; assembly: GCA_031553885.1. Taxonomy (GTDB): domain Bacteria; phylum Bacteroidota; class Bacteroidia; order Bacteroidales; family Azobacteroidaceae; genus JAVBKV01. The sequence goes on along the minus strand of JAVBKV010000011.1, from coordinate 51,463 downwards.
TGGATTTTTTAGCCCGTTCCCAGGTTACCCGGTCGTTACCCAACTGTCCTTCTATTATACCCAAGTTGTAAGAAGTACTTGCAGTCGTTTCTCCCCAGTTCCATTGATATTTCTGGTTGTTGGGAGCTACTTTATAAATCTGTGTATATAAATACTTGAAATCTCCAATTTTATCGTTTCCGACTTCACCGTAAGATCCTCTGATTTTCAGGTAGGAAAGAATCGGATTATCCTGGAGGAAGTTTTCTTCAGAGACGACCCAGCCCGCAGAAACAGCAGGGAAAAATCCATACCGGTGTTCTTTGGAGAATTGCATGGAACCGTTGTATCCTCCATTGAATTCAAAGAGGTAACGGTTTTTGAATCCATAGGTAACCCGACCTACATAACCCTGGTATCCGGTCGGAATCTGGTATCCGTCGTAGGTCTGGTTTTGCAGGTAAAGGAACATCCCGGTAATGGTATGGTTTCCAAAAGTACGGTTGTAATTGATGGATCCTTCAAAGGAAATATTCCTCTTTCCCCCGTATCTATCGGTAGAGATACTGTAGGCTTCGTATGTTCTGTTCAGTGAATAGTTACCGAACCGGTCGTAATAATACAGGGTCGGTTTGGCAACAATATCCCTGCGGGATTCGATCGTACTGACCATACCTGCCATCGCACGAACAGAAAGTCCTTTGGTAATATAATCCATTTTTTCATTGAACTTAAACACTCCCTCCAATACGTTTTTATTCCGGTTACGATTACCGTATTGTGTGATCAAAGCATAAGGCGACAGGCGGGATTCATCAGACCGTCCACCCAATGAACCATCCGGGTTGATATACGGATTGTAGTTTGGCGGGAGACGAACGATCTTAACAAACAGGTCATCTCCGAAGTTGGGTTGTTGCCGGGTTTCCAATCGTCCGGTCAGGTCGACTCCGATCGAGGTCGTTTTAGTAATATTGAAGTCCAGGTTGGAGCGTACATTGATCCGGTTGTAGTTGGTATTGGTATTGTAGTCAATGTTCGAGAAATCTTTATAAATACCTTCCTGGTGTAGCAGGTTGGCCGAAATGAAATATTTCATGAAATCGGTACCCCCGCTTACGTTCAGATTCATCATTTCCTGAAGGGAGGCATCCTTGACAAAATCCCGGTACAGGTCATTGTTCGGGTGAGTGTAGGGTGAATCTCCGGTTTTGTAATGCATCAGGTCGCTTTCGGTATATTCTGGAGCATAGCCTTCGTTGGCTAGGGCTTCATTCATTAACACAGCATAGTTATAAGAATCCAGGAACTTTGGAAGCCGGATGGGTTGTTGAATGGCAGTTTGCACGGAAACACTTACAGCCGGTTTTCCTATCGTTCCCCGCTTGGTGGTAATCAGGATTACCCCGTTGGCTCCGCGAACCCCGTATACGGCTGTTGCCGAGGCATCTTTCAGTACGGAAAACGTTTCAATGTCTTCCGGGTCGATTTGTTTCCAGTCTCTTTCGATACCGTCGACCAAAATCAAGGGGTCGCTCGAGTTGGAAGTTCCCATCCCCCGTACATAAATTTTAGAGTCATCGCTACCCGGCTTTCCACTACCCATTACAGTAATAACCCCTGCTACCCGGCCGGCAATGGCATTGGTCAGGTTAGGTACGGAGGCCATTTTCAGGTCTTCCGATTTGATCTGGGAAATAGCGCCGACCACACTGGCTTTTTTCTGTGTACCGTAACCGATAACCACAGCTTCCTGCAGGTCGATGGCTCCCGGTTTTAATTTGACTTGGTACGGAGCAGTCTGGTTGGGATTCACTTTCAGTTCAAAGTCATTATATCCGATGTAGGAGATGTGAATGATCATATTCTTTCCGGAAAGCGTCAGGGTGAATTTACCATCGACATCGGTGATCGTACCGTTGGCAGGTACCCCTTTTTCTACGACATTGGCTCCGATTAAGGGGATGTTCTCTTCGTCAACGACAACGCCGGAAACTTTTATATTGTTCTGGGCAATTATAGGCGCCGAGCAAAACAACAGGCAAATGAAATATATTATTATTTTTTTCATACTTATTACTTTAAATAATTAGAAGTAAGGTAATTTACCATTTAGGGTTCTGAACCAGATTTTTATTACGATAGAGTTCCACCTGCGGTATGGGGAAGAAATAATGCTTGTCGCTGAATACTTTAGACTCGGCGGTCACATTCGGATTGTATTCTTTTGCACTTCCGTTTTTAGTAATTTTCATACCCCGGATGTATTGAGGTTGTTGGCCGATAATCATCCAGCGGCGGACATCGAAGTAACGTTGATTTTCGAAAGCCAGTTCGATGCGACGTTCATTGCGGATCAGTTCTCTTAGGTTTTCCTTGCTTACGGGAATTCCTCTTTTAGCAAAAGTAGCAGCTACGGAAGGCATTCCTGCCCGCGTACGGATCGAGTCGATCGCCTGAACCGGTGTAATCGGACTTTTCGCTCCGTTTACTACGTAGTCAGGGCCTCCGAATTCGTTGGCAGCTTCAGCGTAATTCAACAATACCTCAGCAAAACGCATGTCCATCCATACGTGATACGTATTTCCTGAGTTACCAGCCGGATTACAGTCGTAGTAGTTCATGAATTTATAGAGGTAATAACCTGTTTCTGTATTGGTTAAGCCTGCATTCGGTTTGTTTTTTCCTCCTTCTGTAATGTCGAATGTGTAGGTGCTGGTTTGATTGGCAAACCGGCGGTAAACAGCTCCATCGTAAATGATAGAGGCATAGAAACGAGGATCCCGGTTGTCGTAGGGCTTTGCTTTGTGAGTTGCATTGTTCCAGTCGAATATAGTTCCGTCATTCATTTCGTAGGCATCTACGAGGTCCTGGGAGGGACATGTACCGCCCTTGGAATTTGTAAATCCGGCAGGGAAATTGTCAGTTTCCGTATCCCGGTTTGTTCCACGGATTTTACCGAAAATCATCTCATTGTTATTATGATTGTTTCCCCATTCGTTGAACAACTGGTGGTAATTTTCCTGCCCTTTTCCGATTGGAGTTGTACCGAAAGAAGTACTGGCATTCGTTGAATTGGTTGTATTGGGTGATGAGCCGTTATTTATAAAAAGCTCGTACCAGTTCAGGTCAATGGCCATTTGAGCAGCTTCGGCAGCTAATTTCCAGCGATTCTGATCCGAATTACCATAACAGATCAAAGGGTTGGAGGATCCGTCAAAACCGGTTCCGTTATACAACGGACTAGCAGCATAAAGCAATGTCCGGGCACGATAAGCATAACAGGCACCACGGGTAGCTCTTCCTATTTCATGTGCATAAAGGTAAGGACTTTCAGGCAATAATTCTGCTGCTTTCAGCATCTCTCTTGAAATGAAATCCACTGTTTCTTCTACGGAGTTACGGGGTATCTGTACATCGTCGGATGCTTCGAAGGCAACGTCCACAATGGGAATACCTCCCCACATTTGGAATAAGTGAAAGTGCTGAAGTGCACGCAAAAACAACGCTTCTCCCATCAGGCGATTACGATATTCCTTGGAATATCTTTCCGGAAGCATGTGTAGGTTTTTTATAGCCGTATTGGCTTTTCGGTTTCCATGGTAGCCTCCCCATTTCATCCAGCGTCCGATTTCACCGGCTCCATCACTGCTTCTATAATATTGCATATTAGCAGGATTCCAGTTTCCGGCACTCATTTTTTGAGCAGCAGATGGGGATGTTTTGTTTGATTGTACGTGCATAGCTTCGTCGCAGGTCGCTGCAAACATAGCGTTACCATTCATCCAGTTAAAACTGCCGCTGACATCTGCCGGTTGTTCTGTGTAAGCATTGTTGATAAATTGCCCGGCTTTAATGGAGTCCGTGAAGACTTCCTTAGCTCCCTGAAATTCGATAGGGACGGCATAGAACGGATCATCGGAACAAGCATTGAATAAAGCGACCACAGTTCCGAGTGTCCAGGTATATTTTATTATTTTATTCATATTATTAGCTGTTAAAAGAATTACAAAATAGGTCAGAACGTAACATTGACACCGAAGTTGATCATTTTCTGGATCGGGTATTGTACATAGCTTCCGTTACGGGCTTCCACATCAACCAGATCTGTGTCCTGCCAGGTCAACCAGTCGTAAGCGTTTACATAAAAACGGAGTTTGTTCAATACACCTTTACTCCATTTCACAGGAATAGAGTACCCTAATTCGATATTTTTTAAACGCGCTTGTCTGGCATTGATTTGCCAATACGTGGACGTTTGTTGATTGCCCGAATTGTTTGATAAACTCAAACGAGGATAGGTGGCCGTTTCCCAGGTGGAAGCGTCACTCGGAATAAACCGGTCGAGGTGGTGCTTGTTGACACTTCCGGTTGGGCTTCCGTAAAATGCCCACATGGATTCACCGGTTACCTGTAGGTATCCTCCTGTTTGACCGGTTACCAAGGCGTTGAAATCAAAGCCTTTCCATTCCAGTGATACCTGAACGCCTCCTTGTAGATTGGGTTCCGGTCCGGCTCCCTGGTAAACCTGGTCGTAACTGTCGATCACATTGTCGTTGTTCATATCCTTGTATTTGATATCTCCCGGTTTTACAGTAGCGGTAAATGTTTGAACAGGGCTGTTGGCAATTTCTTCTTCCGATTGGAAAAGTCCCAGGGCGATATAACCCCAGCGGTTTTCTAATGGGCGCCCTGTAACAGTTTGATAGTCATACATTTTTTGAGCTTCACCCATTTCAAGGATTTTATTCTTTGCCTGTGTCAAAACTCCGGCGATACCGTATTTCACGTTTCCGATCCGATCGTTGTAGCTGAGCGAAATTTCATATCCTTTATTTTCCACTTTTCCAATCGGGAAGTCCGGGAAACGGATACCCATGAGGTATGGTAATTCCGGTTGGCGCATGATATCACGGTTCGTTTCTTTGAATACATCTGCAGAAAGAGAGATTCGGTCATTCAAAAAACGGGCATCAATACCGAGGTTGTATTGCTTGTTTTTCTCCCAGGTAACGTTGTTCAATGCAAAAGCTGATTCCTGAATTCCGGTAGTCTGAGGGGTGCCGGCAGGCCCGAAGTAAGCTCCGGAGGTACCGGTAATATATTTCTGATACCAAAGGAAATATCCGCCGATATCGTCCCAACCGGTTTCTCCTGCAGATCCCCGGATTTTAAGGAAACTCAACGTTTTGTTGTTTTTCAGGAAAGATTCTTCGGTAAGCACCCATCCAAGTGATACAGCGGGGAAAATACCGAAACGATCGTCTTTCAGGAATTGTTCAGAGCCCATGACTCCCAGGTTGAAATCAAACAAATACTTACTTTTGTATTGGTAAGAAATAGTTCCGTCACCTCCACGGTAAACCCGGGGGAGGTCTCCGATATCCTGTGAAATTTCCCGTTGGTTGAACAGGGCTTCTGCAAAGATCTGGTGATCACCGTTGCCGAAAGAGCGACTGTAACTTAAGCCGGCACGGAAATTCAACTTCCGGTTTGTATCTCCATAGGTTCCCTTGTTAGGATCCATTTGACCATCAGTACCTGTTTTTATATAATAATTTTTTGCTCCCTCTTCGTATTTAGGTTGTCCGTTTGCATCTACATCGACACCATATACACTAAAACCTTTGTTACGGGTGGTATACATCTGATAATCACTGTCGAAAGCAACTTCACCGCGGATAGATAGTCCCTTGGTTATGAAATCCAGTTCGTAATTCATCTTGAGGGTAGCTGCCATAAAACGTATCACGGAAAGCGTATACCCGGAACGGTTTAGCATTCCGTACGGATTTTTTGTGTAATCTTTGGTTCCTCCCAGCATTTGTAATCCGGTAGCAGAGTCGATGTCTTTCTGGAAAACAGGAAATGCATTAGGCGGCGTGTTGATCAATGCTCTGAAAATGTCGGTGGAAGAACCATTCAGCCCCGGCCAGCGGCGTTGTTCCTGACGCCCGTTCAGGTCGAGGGAAATATTGAACCGTTTGTTCACATTGATATCCACGTTCGAACGTATGGTCATCAGGTCCTGTTCGGCATTGGTCCCATAAGAATTCGCATTTTCATCTGTATTATAAATGCCGGAATTTTCTAAATAACCTCCCGAAACAAAAAACTTGGCGTATTGATTTCCTCCGGAAAGACTGACACTGTATCGTTGTTGCCAGGTTTTATCCTTGGTAGATTGATCATACCAGTTGATATTGGGATAAAGATAAGGGTCATTGGGATTTTCGATGGTTCCATTACGGGCATTCATGTATTTTTGCAGGTGAGTTTCTGTAAAACGGGGTGTTGCACCCGGGTTGTCATTCAACTGGGCTTCGTTATACAATGTGGCGTAATCATAAGAATCGAGCAGATCAGGCTCTGTAGTTGGTTGCTTAAAACCTCCCCGGATATTGGCTGTAACTTTTACTTTTCCTTCATTACCTCTGCGGGTAGTTACCTGGATAATACCGTTGCTTCCGCGCAGACCGTAACGGGCAGTAGCCGCTGCGTCTTTCAATACGGTTACAGACTCGATTTCATTGGGGTCCAACAAGTTCATGCTGCGTTCGTAACCGTCGACCAGAACGATCGGATTGTTACTTCTGAAGGTGCGGCGACCTCTTATCAACATGGAAGCGGCTTCATCTCCGGGTTCTCCGTTGGTTTGCATAACGAAAAGTCCCGCTAACTGTCCGGCCAGACGATTCTGGTTGTTGACAACACCCATATTTTCAACTTTGTCTCCATAAAGCTGGGAATAAGACATGGTTGTCAGGTCCTTTTTCTGAGAAGCGAAAAGGTTATAGGCCTGGTCCCGGGTTCCGAACCGGTTGATATCTTTTGCCAATCTGATTTCCAATGAGGTTTGTTTTTCAGCATTGATGATTGTTTCATAGCCGAAATAACCAGCGGCAGAAAAGATCAGCGTGGCTTTTTCATCAGAAAGATTTATTGAGAAAAGACCGTTTTCATCGGTTTTTACTTCTGTTTCTGGTCCTTTTTCTTTTACAATTGCTCCTTCAATAGGATCTCCGTCATTATTTACCACTTTGCCGGATATCTGTATCCCGGATGGATTGGAAGTAACCGGCTTGCTATTCTGACATTGAACATCCGGATTGAGGCTCGGATAGAACAATAGAAAAAGCCCGAAGAGAATGATTCGAGGTATTTTCATAATGTTTGTTTTACTTAGTTTTTTGAAATACATAAATTTTGTTGTTAGAAGTTTGAAAATGTTTTTACGCTGAAATATTCCACTATTACAGCGCAGAGCACATTGAGTTTAAGTTCAATTTTCGTAATTTGTTCAGGTAATTTGTTTTAGTAGTTTGTCAGAAATGTTTCATAGGCTTTTCAAAAAATTAATAATACATATTTCAGGTATAAGTTATTAAAAAACGTTATCCGTATAGGTTGAAACTATACGGATAAATCAGGTTTATTCTATTCGATCTGTCAGGTGTTTTTTCATACTTTGGGTTCCCAGCCTTTTTGATATTCCCTGGTCCAGTATTGCTGAGCTTTCGGGTTTAGAATATGGCCGTTTTTTGGGTCGATATTCAACGTTTCTTTGGTTCTCAAGGAAATATTGCCTAATTGTACCAGCAGGGTGCTGCGGTGTCCGATTTCACAGTCTGCATTGGGTGTTTTTCCATTTCGTACGCAATCCAGGAAATTTTCCACGTGCATTTTATCTAAGTTTGCTCCAGCACTGACCGTATTGGTGGTATCCTGGCTGTCACTGACATCCTTGCTGTTTTTGATTTCTTTTCCTGATTTGTCGTAAACCGTATAGGAATTTCCTCCGGGATTCAGGATGGTTCCGTTCTCTCCATAAAACATAACGCCCCGGTCTGAACCTTCGGATTTGAATCTGTTACAACTTCTGCCTTCCCAAACGATCAGTTTGTTTTCCGGGAATTCGATGGAAATAGTTTGAGTATCGGGAGTTTCCCAGTCGTCTTTGTAAGCGTAGCGTCCGCCTAATGAGGATACCCGGGTCGGGAATTCCACTCCGAGTCCCCAGCGGGCAACATCGACTTCGTGAGTTCCATTGTTCAGTGCTTCTCCTGTTCCCCAATTCCAGCGCCAGTGCCAGTTATAATGAATCAACCCCTCCTTGTAGGGTAAACGGGGAGCCGGTCCTTGCCACAATTCATAATCCAGCCACGAAGGAGCTGCAGCATCTTTCAGGTGCATAGGTCCACGGGCATTAGTATACCATGTCTTAGCCATGTACACATTGCCGATAATTCCGGAACGGATGTCTGCAATCATCTGAATGATTCCGGTGCCGGAGCGGCGTTGGCTTCCCATTTGAACGATACAGTTGTATTTCCGCGCTGCTTTAACAACCAATTCCCCTTCGTTCGGGTTGTGGCTGAGGGGTTTTTCTACATATACATGCTTTCCCATGACGCAACCGATAATGGCACCGGGAGCATGCCAGTGATCAGGAGCCGCATTGACCAATACATCTACTCCTTTATCTTCCAGAGCTTTGCGGAAGTCTTTCATTCCGGTTGGTTTACGGGTTTGCAGGGCTGTAATATCGTTAACAGTTTTATTCATGGCCCGTTCGTCGACATCGCAAATGTAAGCGATTTCGCAGTCAGGCATCTGGGCGAACAACTTAGCCAGGTAATTACCCCGGCCGTTAACTCCCATTACGGCAACAACAATTTTTTTATTGGGAGATCCCTGGGCAAATACAGAGGGCATCTGGATTCCGGAAAGACCGGTTCCTGCGGCAATAATACCGGATGTCCTTAAAAAATCACGTCTGTTGAATGTTTTCATGGGGTTGTCTTTTATAAAACATGGGGCCGTTTATAAATAAAATAAATTAAAGTTGATTTAGAGTTTCCGGATTTTAATGTTCCTGTAGGAAACGACATCTCCGTGGTCCTGAAGTAAAATAGGAGTCTGTGTGGGTGTGGCAAAATCTTTGATGTCTTTATATTTACTGCCTGCAATCAATTCCTTGAAATCGGCACTTCCCCGTTCATAAGAAACTACTTTCTTTCCGTTCAGCCAATGTTCGACGTGGTTTCCTTTGGAAACAATCCGGGCCTGGTTCCATTCTCCGATGGGTTTGATTTTCTTGTTCGGGTCGGCCGGGATCAGGTCATACAACGAACCTTGTTTCCGGTTCCCATTTTTACCTAATTTTGCATCCGGATGATTGTCATCGTCCAACACCTGAAATTCACAACCCAGGTTAGAGTTCGGGAGAATAAAATACTTGATGCCGCTGTTCGCTCCTTTGGTGAGTTTGAATTCAAGGGTTAATTCGAAATCAGAAAATTGAGTAGTGGTAATAATATCTCCTCCTTTTCCGGCAGGGTCAACACTTAAAATACCATTGTCAATAATCCATCCTTTTTCAGGGAAAGGGTTTCCTTTGTAACTTTGCCAGCCATCAGAAGTTTTTCCGTCAAACAAGAGTATCCAACCTTGTTTTTTTTCTTTCTTTGTCAATTCAGGTAATTGAGCAAAAGCCATTCCCGTACATGCAATAATTGCAATAAAAATTAATGTTAAATTTTTCATCGTTATAATGAATTTATAAGAGTTATTGGTATTAACGCTTTTGACTTTCGTGTGCGTACACATTCTGGCGGCAAATATAATGATATTTCTCAATTATTTAATAATAAATTATTATTTTTTTATAAATTTTACCAATTTAATTGTGGCTTTGCTTGTGAAAATGATAGCTTACAACCCGTTATGTATCTGTTAAAAAGAGGATTTGTCAATAATAGTCTGTTATTGACTCTGTTCGGATTTAATTTTTTAGGATATCAACGGGATAACATGTAATTTTCGTCAGAGTCTATTTTTTTTGTTATTCGGAAATGGATTCATATTTCAATGATTTTCGGATAAATCACAGAAAGAATAAAGTGTAAAATAATCAGATAAAATCATAAAATAATTTTGTCTGTAAGTATAATTTCGCTACCTTTGCACCGTTTTGGCGCAAAAAATATGCAAAAAAGTTGAATAACCTATTGGCTTTTCAATAATTATGCCTATTTTTGCAGCCCAATTTGTATAATAGTGAAAATTAACAGAATAGAAATTTAAGAACTAAAAATTCAAAAAATGCCTACAATTCAGCAATTAGTAAGAAAAGGAAGGGCAACTTTGGTTGAAAAAGGTAAATCTCCGGCATTGGATGCATGTCCTCAAAGACGTGGTGTTTGCGTGAGAGTTTATACTACAACACCGAAGAAACCTAACTCGGCCATGCGTAAAGTTGCACGTGTGCGTTTGACCAGCATGAAGGAAGTGAATGCTTACATTCCGGGAGAAGGTCATAACCTGCAGGAGCACTCCATTGTATTGGTTAGAGGTGGTCGTGTAAAAGACCTTCCGGGAGTTCGTTATCACATCGTACGCGGAACATTGGATACTGCCGGCGTTAACGGTCGTACACAAAGACGTTCCAAATACGGAGCTAAACGTCCTAAAGCAGGTAAAGCACCCGTGGCTCCTGTTAAAGGTGGTAAGAAGAAATAATTATTAATTAGGTTTTTTGGATAAAGCTATATAAAATTAAGAATTAAAAATTAAAAATTAAGAATTGACGCGATTGTGAAATTTCCATTCTTAGTTCTTTATTCTTCATTCTTCATTTATAAAGGTTGAGTAAATGAATTCGGAGGAATTCGTTGAAGACATAAAATGGCAACCAAGAACAAAAAAAATTAGAAAAAAATGAGAAAAGCAAAACCAAAGAAAAGACAGATCCTTCCGGATCCTGTTTATGGTGATACAAGGGTTACGAAATTTGTAAACCACTTAATGTATGATGGAAAGAAAAGTATTTCTTTTGAAATCTTTTATACTGCTTTGAACACCGTGAAAGCAAAATTGCCTAACGAAGAAAAGTCTGCCCTTGAAATCTGGAAACAAGCATTGGATAACATCACTCCGCTTGTTGAAGTAAAATCTCGCCGTATCGGAGGCGCTACATTCCAAGTTCCTACCGAAATCCGTCCCGACCGTAAAGAGTCAATCTCAATGAAAAATATGATCCTCTACTCCCGTAAAAGAGGAGGAAAATCAATGGCCGATAAACTGGCTGCTGAAATCGTTGATGCTTTCAATAATCAGGGAGGATCATACAAGAGAAAAGAAGATATGCATAGAATGGCTGAAGCCAACAGGGCTTTCGCACATTTCAGATTTTAAATAATGAAAAAATGAAAATAATGAAAGAAGTGAAAACAATGAGAGTAGCGTAATTTCTTTCATTTTCTTCATTTCCTTCATTTCTTAATTAAAAAACAATGGCAAAAGGTTCAGATCAAGCACTGAAATTTACACGAAACCTCGGTATCATGGCTCACATCGATGCCGGAAAAACAACTACGTCGGAACGTATTCTCTTTTATACGGGACTTACTCATAAAATCGGAGAAGTTCACGACGGAGCTGCAACTATGGACTGGATGGAGCAGGAACAGGAGCGTGGTATTACCATCACATCTGCTGCTACAACAGCCAACTGGAAGTATAAAGGAGATACCTATAAAATTAATTTGATTGATACTCCGGGGCACGTCGATTTTACTGTGGAAGTAGAACGCTCCCTGCGTATCCTTGATGGCGCTGTTGCTGCTTTCTGTGCCGTTGGTGGTGTGGAGCCCCAATCGGAAACCGTGTGGCGTCAGGCTGATAAATACAATGTTCCCCGGATCGGTTATGTAAATAAAATGGACCGTTCAGGGGCTAATTTCTTTGAAGTGGTTCGTCAGGTAAAAGACGTATTGGGAGCTAATCCCTGTCCGATTCAGATTCCGGTAGGAGCAGAAGAAAAGTTCCGTGGAATTGTAGACCTGGTTTCAATGAAAGCTTATTTCTGGCACGATGAAACGATGGGGGCGGATTACTCTATCGAAGAAATCCCTGCGGATTTAGTTTCTGAAGCTGAAGAATGGAGAGATAAAATGCTTGAAACATTGGCCGAATGTGATGATGTTTTGATGGAAAAATATTTCGAAGATCCTTCAACTATCACTGAAGATGAAATTCGTGCTGCTATCCGTAAAGGTACAATAGCTATGCAAATTAATCCGATGACTTGCGGTTCTTCTTTCAAAAATAAAGGAGTACAATGCTTGTTGGATAATGCTTGTGCTTATTTGCCGAGCCCGGTGGATACTCCGGCTATCGAAGGAACAGATCCGGATGACGATGAAAAGGTATTGGTCCGTCATCCGAGTACAACTGAACCTTTGTGTGCGTTGGCATTCAAAATTGCTACGGACCCCTATGTAGGTCGTTTGTGTTTCTTCCGTGTTTATTCGGGAGAATTGGAAGCCGGTTCTTATGTATATAATACTCGTTCCGGTAAAAAAGAACGTATCTCGCGCTTATTCCAGATGCACTCCAACAAACAAAATCCGAAAGAATTTATTACTTGTGGAGATATTGGTGCCGGAGTTGGTTTTAAAGATATTCGTACCGGAGACACACTTTGTAGTGAAGATCATCCGATCGTGCTGGAGTCCATGGATTTCCCCGAACCGGTTATCGGAATTGCTGTTGAACCTAAAACACAAAAAGACCTGGATAAATTGGGAATCGGTCTTGGTAAATTAGCGGAAGAAGATCCTACATTTACTGTAAAAACTGACGAAGATTCCGGTCAAACGGTTATTTCCGGTATGGGTGAGCTTCACCTGGAAATCATCATCGATCGTCTGAAACGCGAGTTCAAGGTAGAATGTAACCAGGGACGTCCGCAGGTTTCTTACAAAGAATCCATTACTCAAACGGTCGAATTGCGTGAAACCTATAAAAAACAAACCGGAGGTCGTGGTAAATTTGCTGATATGATCGTTAAAGTCGGTCCTGCCGATGCGGATTTTGAAGGCGAACTGCAATTCGTGGATGAAGTTAAGGGAGGTAATATCCCGAAAGAATATATTCCGTCTATCCAGAAAGGTTTTGCCCGTGCCATGAAAAACGGGGTGTTGGCAGGATATGGACTGGATAAATTGAAAGTAACAGTGGTCGATGGCTCTTACCATGCGGTTGACTCCGATCAGTTATCCTTCGAAATTTGTGCGATTCAGGCTTTCAAGAGTGCTTGTGAAAAAGCAAACCCTGTATTGAAAGAGCCGATCATGAGGATCGAAGTAGTAACTCCGGAAGAAAGCATGGGAGACGTGATCGGTGACTTGAACAAACGTCGCGGTCAGGTGGAAGGTATGGACAGTAGCCGTACCGGCGCCCGCATCGTGAAAGCAAAGGTGCCGTTGGCAGAAACATTCGGTTATGTAACCGCTTTGCGTACCATTACTTCCGGTCGTGCAACAAGCACTATGACCTTCTCGCATTACGAAGAGGTTTCTCCTTCAATTGCCAGACAAGTATTGACGGAAGTAAAAGGCCGTGTGGATTTGATAAAATAAATAAGAGGCCGGGAGAGGAAATGGCTCTTTTCCCGGCTTATTAATATTCAACTATAAATAAAAGAAAAATGAGCCAAAAAATCAGAATCAAATTGAAATCTTACGATTACAACCTGGTGGATAAATCCGCAGAGAAAATCGTTAAGACAGTGAAAGCTACCGGTGCTGTAGTGAGCGGACCGATTCCACTTCCTACGCACAAACGTATTTTTACGGTAAACCGTGCAACATTCGTAAACAAAAAAGCACGCGAACAATTCGAGTTGTCTTCTTACAAACGTCTGATCGACATTTACAGTTCTACTGCTAAAACAGTCGATGCGTTGATGAAGCTGGAATTGCCGAGCGGAGTTGAAGTAGAAATAAAAGTATAGAACGTAGGGGCGGATTCTGAATCTGCCCGTACATGTAATATAATATTTGTGAATTATTAAAAATTAGTGAAATGCCAGGATTAATTGGAAAAAAAATCGGAATGACATCCGTTTTCAGTGCCGATGGAAAAAATCTTCCATGCACTGTTATCGAAGTAGGTCCTTGTGTTGTTACTCAAGTAAAAACCATTGACAAAGATGGTTACGAAGCTGTTCAATTAGGATTTCAGGACAAAAAGGAAAAACACACCACGAAGCCTGAAATGGGACACTTCAAAAAAGCAGGAGTAACTCCCAAGAGACACGTGGCCGAGTTCAAAGAACAAGGGTTGTACAGAGACAACGATGGAACGTACAAACTCGGAGATGTTCTCACTGTAGATTATTTCGACGGTGAAATTTATGTAGACGTAATTGGTATGTCTAAAGGTAAAGGATTCCAGGGAGTTGTAAAACGTCATGGTTTCCGTGGGGTTGGTGAAATGACATTGGGACAAAGTGACCGTCAACGCCACCCGGGTTCTATCGGCGCATGTTCGTATCCCGCGAAAGTATTCAAAGGAACACGCATGGGAGGCCAGATGGGTAATGAAAGAGTTACCGTGCAAAACCTCGAAATAATTAAGCTCATTCCGGAACACAACCTAATGTTGATAAAAGGATCCGTTCCGGGAGCAAAAGGTTCAATCGTAATAATTCAAAAGTAATGGAACTAAGCGTATACAATATTAAAGGTGAGGATACCGGAAAAAAGGTAAACCTTAAAGATTCTATCTTTGGAATTGAACCCAATGACCATGCTATTTATTTAGATGTTAAGCAATTTTTGGCTAACAAGCGTCAAGGAACTCACAAATCTAAAGAAAGAAATGAAATCTCAGGAAGTACCCGCAAATTAGGACGTCAAAAAGGCGGCGGCGGTGCTCGTAGAGGTGATATCAATTCTCCCGTTCTGGTGGGTGGTGCCCGTGTATTCGGACCAAGACCCCGGGATTATGAATTCAAACTGAATAAGAAAGTAAAAGCACTGGCCCGTAAATCCGCATTGGCTTACAAAGCACAACAAGATGCGATCATCGTAGTGGAAGACTTTTCTTTCGAAGCTCCGAAAACAAAAGAATTTTTGGCTATTGCCAACAATCTGAAAGTTGCCGATAAGAAATTATTGGTAATTCTTCCGGAGAATAACAACAATATTTACTTGTCTGCCCGTAACCTGGAAAAGGCAAGTGTAATAACCGTTTCCGAACTCAATACATACAAAGTATTGAACGCTGCTCAACTGGTAGTGTTAGAAAGTTCGTTAACTGCGATCAATAACTTTTAAGCTTAAGGAGGATTTATAATGGGAATTATCATTAAACCTATCGTAACGGAAAAACAAACCGCGATTACCGAGAAGAAACCGAATCGTGTTGGTTTTCGTGTGTCTCCTGATGCCAATAAGTTGGAAATCAAAACAGCAGTGGAAGAGCTTTATAAAGTAACCGTCATCAAAGTCAATACAATGAATTATGATGGTAAAAGAAAGTCCAGATACACTAAATCAGGAGTTGTAAACGGAAAAGAGTCCGCTTTCAAAAAGGCAATCGTAACATTGAAAGAAGGTGATTCAATAGATTTCTTTAGTAACATCTAAATTGAATGGAGAATGGAGAATGGAGAATGGAGAATGAAAAGAAGGCTTGGTCGGATTTGTGTTCTCAACTCTCAATTCTCAACTCTCAATTCTCAACTAAAAATAAAAAATGGGAATTCGTAAATTAAAGCCCACAACACCGGGGCAAAGACACAAGACTATTGGTACATTTAGTGAAATCACTGCTAGTGTACCAGAAAAATCCCTTGTAGTCGGAAAGAATAAGTCAGGTGGTCGTAATGCCGAAGGCAAGATGACCATGCGTTATCTTGGCGGTGGCCACAAACGCAGTTACAGACTTATCGACTTCAAGAGAACAAAAGATGGCATTCCTGCAACAGTGAAAACAATCGAGTACGATCCTAACCGTTCGGCCCGTATTGCTTTATTGTTTTATGCCGATGGAGCAAAAACGTACATTGTTGCTCCTAACGGTTTGGAAGTTGGCCAGACAGTGATGTCCGGTAAAGATGCAGCGCCAGAGATTGGCAACGCTTTACCGTTAGCAAACATTCCTTTGGGAACCGTGATTCATAACATTGAATTGCGTCCCGGACAAGGAGCTAAAATGGTGCGTTCTGCAGGAGCATTCGCTCAGGTAGTTTCACGTGAAGGTGATTATGCAATCATCAAAATGCCTTCCGGAGAAACAAGAAAGATTCTTTCAGCTTGTAAAGCTACCGTTGGAAGTGTGGGCAACTCAGATCATGCGTTGGAAAGATCAGGAAAAGCGGGTAGAACAAGATGGCAAGGCCGTCGTCCTCGCGTTCGTGGTGTTGTAATGAACCCGGTTGATCACCCGATGGGTGGTGGTGAAGGACGTGCTTCCGGAGGACACCCGAGATCTCGCAAGGGATTGTATGCTAAGGGCTTGAAAACAAGAGCTCCGAAGAAACATTCCTCTAAGTACATTATTGAGAGAAGAAAAAAGTAACCTGATTAATTAGAATAAATTATGAGTCGTTCATTAAAAAAAGGCCCGTATATTAATGTCAAACTGGAGAAGAAAATCCTGACGATGAATGAAGCAGGAAAGAAGACTGTAGTTAAGACTTGGGCAAGAGCTTCAATGATTTCGCCGGACTTTGTCGGGCATACCGTTGCAGTTCACAATGGTAATAAATTTATTCCTGTTTATGTTACTGAAAACATGGTTGGCCATAAGTTAGGTGAATTTTCTCCTACGCGTCAATTCCGCGGTCACGCAGGTAACAAGAAAAGATAACAGGATATTCAGCAACTGAAATAAACGAAAAAAAAATGGGTGCTAGAAAAAGAATATCAGCAGAACAAAGAAAGGAAGCCCAAAAGTCCATGTATTTCGCTAAATTGCGGAATGTTCCGACTTCCCCCCGTAAAATGCGTCTGGTAGCAGACATGGTTCGCGGAATGGAAGTTTTCAGAGCGCTTGGAGTTTTGAAATTTTCAAACAAAGAGGCTTCTGCACGAGTAGAAAAATTGCTTCGTTCGGCAATTTCCAATTGGGAGCAAAAAAACGAGCGTAAAGCAGAAAGTGGAGAATTATTCATAACATCAATAAGCGTGGATTCGGCAACTATGCTGAAAAGAATGCGTCCGGCTCCTCAAGGAAGAGGATACAGGGTCCGCAAACGTTCTAACCATGTGACGTTGTTTGTAGATACAAAAACTGAAAATCAAAATTAATTGCTAAATGGGACAAAAAGTAAATCCGATAAGTAATCGTTTGGGAATCATCCGAGGATGGGATTCCAACTGGTACGGAGGCAATAATTATGGTGATACTTTGTTTGAAGACAGCAAGATCCGTAAATACCTCAATGCCCGTCTCGCCAAAGCAAGTGTATCTCGCATCGTTATTGAACGTACATTGAAACTGGTTACCATTACCGTATGCACGGCTCGTCCGGGTATTATTATCGGTAAAGGTGGTCAGGAAGTGGACAAACTGAAAGAAGAGTTGAAGAAAATTACTGACAAGGAAATTCAAATCAACATTTTTGAAGTAAAAAGACCGGAATTAGACGCTGTAATCGTGGCAAATAACATTGCCCGTCAACTGGAAGGTAAAGTTGCTTACCGTCGCGCTGTAAAAATGGCGATTGCTTCTACCATGAGAATGGGTGCGGAAGGAATCAAAATTCAAATCTCCGGACGTCTGAACGGTGCTGAGATGGCTCGTTCTGAAATGTATAAAGAAGGAAGAACTCCGTTGCACACATTGAGAGCCGATATCGACTATGCTTTGGGAGAAGCATTGACGAAAGTAGGTCTTTTGGGTGTAAAAGTCTGGATCTGCCGTGGAGAAATCTATGGAAAGAAAGACCTGGCTCCTTCATTTACTGCAACCAAAGAAACTGGTCACAGAAGAGGTGGCGAAGATAGAGGCGGCAGAAATGACAGGAATGACAGAGGAGATAGAGGCGGTTTCAAAAAAAGAGGCCCGAGAGAGAGAAAGTGATTAAAAATGAAAAATTAAGAATGAAAAATTAAAAATTATACAGTTCACTTGGTTGGGTTCTTTAATTCTTAATTCTTAATTCTTAATTCTTAATTCAAAAAGAAAATGTTACAACCGAAAAAAACAAAATTCAGAAGGTCGCAAAAAGGCCGGATGAAAGGCAATGCCGGAAGAGGCAATGAGTTGTCGTTCGGTTCTTTTGGTATAAAATCTTTGCAATCCAAGTGGATCACAGGGCGTCAGATCGAAGCTGCCCGTATCGCTGTGACTCGTTATATGCAACGTCAAGGTCAGGTTTGGGTAAGAATTTTCCCCGACAAGCCTATTACCAAAAAACCGGCTGAAGTACGTATGGGTAAAGGTAAAGGATCTCCAGAAGGATTTGTAGCTCCTGTTACACCGGGCAGAATCATCTTCGAAATTGAAGGCGTATCTTTTGATGTTGCAAAAGAAGCATTGAGACTTGCTGCTCAGAAACTTCCTGTGACTACTAAGTTTGTCGTAAGACGTGATTATGATTATGAAAATCAAAATGTGTGATCGTTATGAAAATTGCAGAAATTAGAGAACTGTCGACCAGTGAATTGAAAGAACGGATTGAAGCAGAAACTGCTGCTTACAACCAAAAGAAAATCAATCACAGTATTTCTCCGTTGGACAGCCCTGCAGTGATTACACAATCACGCAGGATGATTGCGCGCATGAAAACTGAATTGCGCCAGAGAGAACTTAATAATCAATCAAAATGAGCCTGATGGAAACGAGAAATTTAAGAAAAGAAAGAATCGGCGTTGTTTCCAGCAATAAAATGGAAAAATCCATTACTGTTGCCGTAAAATGGAAAGAAAAACACCCGATCTATGGAAAATTCGTAAACAAGACGAAAAAATTCCATGCTCATGACGAAAAAAATGAATGCAATATCGGTGATACCGTGAGAATCATGGAAACTCGTCCATTGAGTAAAACCAAGAGATGGAGATTAGTGGAAATAATCGAAAAAGCTAAGTAATTATGATACAACAAGAATCAAGACTTACCGTAGCTGATAACAGTGGCGCAAAAGAAGTTCTTTGCATCCGCGTGTTGGGTGGAACAAGAAGACGCTACGCTTCTGTCGGGGATGTTATTGTCGTTGCTGTAAAGAACGTAATCCCATCGAGTGATGTTAAAAAAGGTGCAGTATCCAAAGCGATTATTGTACGTACGAAAAAAGAAATCCGCCGTCCGGATGGTTCTTATATCCGCTTTGACGACAATGCCTGTGTGTTGTTGAACAATGCCGGAGAAATCCGTGGAAGCCGTATCTTTGGTCCTGTAGCCCGGGAACTTCGTGCTGCCAATATGAAAATCGTTTCGTTAGCACCGGAAGTGCTTTAATTAAAAATGAAAAATTAAAAATGAAAAATTAAAAATGAAAAATCCGGAAAATCTGCGCATTTTTCAATTCTTAATTCTTAATTTTTAATTCTTAATTAAAAAAGAAATGAGTAAATTACATATTAAAAAAGGCGATATAGTTTTTGTTAATGCCGGAGAAGATAAAGGCAAGACCGGTCGCGTGTTGAAAGTATATATCGACAAGCAACGTGCCCTTGTGGAAGGTGTTAATATGGTATCCAAGAGTACCAAGCCGAATGCAAAAAGTCCTCAGGGAGGAATTGAAAAGAAAGAAGCTCCTGTTCATATTTCGAATTTGAACGTTTTGGATCCTAAAAGTGGAAAACCTACCCGTATCGGTCGTAAGTTGAATGCAAAAGGAGTATTGGTTCGTGTTTCTAAAAAATCAGGAGAGGAGATTAAGTAATGAGCAATACCGCTAATCTAAAAAAAGAATATCAGGAAAAAATTGTTCCTGCTTTGATGAAAGAGTTTTCTTATACTTCCATTATGCAAGTTCCCGTTCTGAAAAAAATTGTAATCAATCAGGGACTGGGTGTTGCAGTGGCAGATAAAAAACTGATTGATGTTGCAATCGCAGAATTAACGGCTATCACTGGGCAAAAGGCTGTGGCAACAGTTTCTAAAAAGGATATTTCCAACTTCAAGCTGCGTAAAAAAATGCCGATCGGAGCAATGGTTACCCTGCGTCGTGAGCAAATGTACGAATTCCTGGAAAGACTGGTTCGGGTAGCTTTGCCCCGTATCCGTGACTTCAAAGGTATCGAAAGCAAGTTAGACGGAAGAGGAAATTATACCCTTGGAGTTGAAGAGCAAATCATTTTTCCTGAAATTAATATCGATAATATATCGAAAATATTGGGAATGAATATTACCTTTGTGACCTCTGCAAAAACAGATGAGGAAGGGTATGCTCTTTTGAGAGAATTTGGATTACCTTTTAAAAATGCTAAAAAAGACTAAATATGGCTAAGGAATCAATGAAAGCCCGTGAAGTAAAGCGTGCAAAATTAGTTGCCAAGTATGCTGAAAAAAGAGCACAACTGAAAGCAGAAGGTAATTATGAAGCTTTACAAGCACTGCCTAAAAATGCTTCTCCTGTACGTTTGCACAACCGTTGCAAGATTACAGGTCGTCCGAAAGGATATGTTCGTCAGTTCGGTATTTCACGTATTCAATTACGCGAAATGGCTTCTGCCGGATTAATCCCGGGGGTGAAGAAAGCGAGCTGGTAAAAAAATAATTAAGAATTAAAAATCAAGAATATACGAGATAAACTGTCTCTTCCATTTTAATTTTTCATTTTTAATTCAACGAGTGTTAAATATTGTCCGGGGAGGCCGGATCAATTTAATTTTTAATCAATCATGACAGATCCAATTGCAGATTATCTGACAAGACTTCGGAACGCCATCAAAGCAAAACACAGAGTGGTGGAAGTTCCGGCGTCGAATTTAAAGAAAGAGATCACTAAGATCCTTTTCGACAAAGGCTACATCTTGAATTACAAGTTTGTAGACGAAGGTCCTCAGGGCTCCATTAAAATTGCCCTGAAGTATGACCCAGTGAATAAAGTGAACGCAATTAAAACCCTGAAGAGAGTTTCTACTCCGGGGTTGCGTCAATACACCGGTTACAAAGATATACCTCGGGTGTTGAATGGATTAGGTATTGCTGTGCTTTCTACTTCTAAGGGAGTAATGACTGACAAAGAAGCCCGCGATCTCAAAATCGGCGGGGAAGTTTTATGTTACGTTTATTAATCAGGAGGAAAAAGTATGTCAAGAATAGGTAAATTACCCATCCAAATCCCTGCCGGAGTAACATTCACCATGAAAGACAATGTGGTGACGGTAAAGGGTCCGAAAGGTCAATTATCCCAGGATGTAAATCCGGATATTAAATTAGAATTGAGTGATAATGTGCTGACAATATCCAGACCGACAGACGAAAGACATCACCGGGCATTGCACGGGTTGTATCGTTCGTTGATCAATAACATGGTTGTCGGTGTGTCGGAAGGTTACAAGAAAGAACTCGAATTAGTCGGGGTTGGCTACCGTGTTGTTAATACCGGTAATCTGTTGGACTTTTCATTAGGATACACCCACAATATCTATTTGATGTTACCGCCGGAAGTCAAAGTGGAAACCAAGAGTGAAAGAAATAAAAATCCGTTGGTTATCCTGGAATCGGCAGACAAACAATTGCTCGGACAAGTTTGTGCGAAAATCCGTTCTTTCCGTAAAGTTGAGCCTTACAAAGGTAAAGGTATCCGTTTTGTGGGTGAAGTGGTTCGCAGAAAATCCGGAAAGTCAGCAAGTAAGTAATTTCAAAAACTGAAGATTATCATGACAACAAAGGAATTAAGAAGAATCAAGATAAAACAACGTGTTCGTAAGCATATCTCAGGAACTGCTGAATGTCCGCGTTTGACAGTGTTCAGAAGCAATAAGCAAATTTATGCCCAGGTAATTGATGACCTGACCGGCAAAACATTGGCTGCTGCTTCTTCTGTAGCGATCAGTGATAAAGCTCCGAAAAAAGAAATTGCTTCCAAAGTAGGAGAGTTGATTGCTCAAAAATCAAAAGAAGCGGGTGTTGAAGCCGTTATTTTTGACCGGAATGGTTATTTATACCATGGCAGAGTGAAAGAATTGGCAGATGCTGCTCGTAAAGGTGGACTTAAATTTTAATGAAAAATGGCAGTAAATAATAAAGTAAAGTCAACAAATGACTTGGAATTAAAAGATAGATTAGTTGCCATCAATCGTGTGACTAAAGTTACAAAAGGGGGTCGTACCTTCAGCTTTGCAGCTATTGTCGTAGTAGGAAATGAAGATGGTATTATCGGCTGGGGTTTAGGTAAAGCCGGTGAAGTTACGTCAGCAATCGCTAAAGGCGTGGAGGCTGCAAAAAAGAACCTGATCAAAGTTCCTGTATATAAAGGAACAATCCCTCACGAACAAGTGGCTAAATTCGGTGGAGCTCAAGTGTTTATCAAACCGGCTACTCATGGTACCGGAGTAAAAGCCGGGGGTGCTATGCGTGCTGTATTGGAAAGTGTTGGAATCACAGACGTTTTGGCTAAATCCAAAGGATCGTCCAACCCTCACAACTTAGTGAAAGCTACAATTGCTGCGCTGAGTGAGTTGAGAGATCCTGCAATGGTTGCACAAAACCGTGGTATTTCAGTGGAAAAAGTGTTTAAAGGATAATCAGGAGGAAAATAGATATGGCAACGATTAAAATAAAACAAGTAAGAAGTCGCATCAATTGCCCGAAAGATCAGAAAAGAACATTGGATGCACTGGGACTTAAAAAAACAGGTCGTGTGGTAGAGCATGAAGATAATCCTGCGATTCGTGGGATGGTCAATAAAGTGAAACACTTGGTTGAAATACAAAATTAAGAATTAAAAATTAAGAATTAAGAATGCTGAAACAAAGGTTTTCCACTCTTAAATCTTAACTCTTAGCTCTTAACTTATTTTTAATTTATAATTTATAACTAAATATGAATTTATCGAATTTAAAACCCGCTGAAGGTTCTGTAAAAACCCGCAAGAGAATTGGTCGTGGTACCGGTTCTGGTCTGGGAGGAACTTCCACCAGAGGTCATAAAGGACAGAAATCAAGATCCGGTTACTCCAAAAAGACTGGTTTCGAAGGAGGTCAGATGCCCATTCAAAGACGTTTGCCTAAGTTCGGTTTCAAAAATATTAATCGTGTTGAATACAAAGCTATTAATATTGAAACCTTGCAGCAAATGGCTGAAACTCAACAGTTGACAAAAATCGGTATCGAAGAGTTAGTAAACGCCGGATTTATTTCTTCAAACCAACTGGTGAAAATCCTGGGTAAAGGAAGTGTTACTGCAAAATTGGAAGTAGAAGCTCATGCTTTCTCCAAAACAGCAGAAGCTGCTATCCTCGCAGCAGGAGGAACCGCTGTTAAACTCTGATGCATAATGAGAGCAATTGAAACGATTAAAAATATATGGAAAATCGAGGATCTGAAAAACCGGATTCTCGTGACTTGCATGTTGATTGCGGTTTATCGCTTTTTATCGGTCATTACACTTCCCGGTATCGATCCTGCGGCACTGACTGAGTTGCACAAGCAAACTTCAGGAGGTATTATGTCGTTGTTCGATATGTTTTCGGGAGGTGCATTTTCCAATGCTTCTATTGTAGCGTTGGGAATTATGCCCTACATCTCAGCGTCGATCGTAATTCAATTGTTTGCTATCGCACTTCCTTATTTCCAGAAACTGCAGCGGGAAGGTGAAAGTGGACGCCGGAAAATCAACCAGTATACCCGCTATCTCACAGTGGCTATTCTGTTGCTACAGGCTCCTACTTACTTGATGAACCTGAATGGACAGATGCGTGCAGCCGGAGCTGCAATGCCTGCCGGTTTCTGGTTTAGTTTTACTTCAACGATCATTCTGGCTGCAGGATCCATGTTTGTTCTTTGGTTAGGAGAACGGATTACAGATAAAGGAATCGGAAACGGTATTTCATTTATCATCATGGTCGGTATCCTTGCCCGCTTGCCTTTAGCGCTCAAGCAGGAAGTCTCTTCCCGGATTGTTGAATCTACCGGTGGTTTGGTGATGTTCCTCGGAGAAATCGTGTTGTTGTTGTTTGTGATTGCTGGCGCTATTTTGCTGGTTCAGGGAACAAGACGTATTCCGGTGCAATATGCCAAACAAATGATAGGAAATAAACAGTTTGGCGGAGCCAGGCAGTATATTCCTTTGAAAGTGAACGCAGCTAACGTGATGCCGATTATTTTTGCTCAGGCCATTATGTTTATTCCGATCACTTTGATGGGATTTTCTCAAACGACGTCGGATAGTTTCTTTGCAAAGATGTTTGCTCCTTTGGCTGACCATTCCAGTTTCTGGTATAATTTTGTATTTGTGGTGTTGATTATTCTGTTTACGTATTTTTATACGGCAATTACAATCAATCCGAAGCAAATGGCAGAAGACCTGAAACGGAATAATGGTTTTATTCCCGGAATTAAACCCGGAAAGAAAACAGCTGAATACATTGATGAAATCATGTCAAGGATTACTTTCCCCGGATCGTTATTCCTTTCGATGGTAGCTATTATGCCTGCCTTTGCAGGCTTGTTCGGAGTGAAGCAGGAATTCGCTCAATTTTTCGGAGGAACATCCTTATTGATTTTAGTGGGTGTTGTTCTGGATACATTGCAACAAGTGGAGAGCCATTTGTTGATGCGCCATTACGACGGTTTACTCAAGTCCGGAAGGATCAAAGGCCGTCAGGGTTCAGCTTATTGATCAAATGATTTATCTAAAGACAGACGAAGAAATAGAGTTGATGCGTGTAGCCAACTTGATGGTAGGAGCTACATTGGCTGAGGTAGCCAAAGTAATAGCCCCGGGGGTTACTACACTTCAATTGGATAAAATAGCTGAGGAATTTATCCGGGATCATGGGGGAATCCCCTTGTTTTTAGGATATAACGGATTTCCGAAATCGCTCTGCACTTCCGTGAATGAACATGTTGTACACGGTATACCGTCGGAATATGTGTTGAAAGAAGGAGATATTGTCTCTGTGGATTGTGGAGTAAAGATAAACGGCTATTGTGGTGATTCTGCCTATACTTTTGCAGTAGGGGAAATTATTCCCGAAGTACAACAGTTACTTCAGACTACGAAAGAGGCTTTATATGTGGGAATCAGTAATGCTGTGGAAGGAAAACGAATAGGAGATGTAGGTAATTCGATCCAGACTTACTGCGAAAGCAGGGGGTATACGGTGGTCAGGGAACTGATCGGACACGGGATCGGAAAAAACATGCACGAAGAACCTGAAGTTCCGAATTATGGAAAAAAAGGGTATGGCCCGTTATTAAAGAGCGGGATGTGTATTGCCATCGAGCCTATGATCAACCAGGGAAAGAAAAATGTGGTATTCGAGAAGGACGGTTGGACTGTCCGTACCGCAGACCGCAAACCTTCTGCCCATTTCGAGCATACGGTTGCTATTCGATCCGGAAAAGCGGATATTTTATCTTCGTTTGATTTGGTAGAACAAGTGTTGGAAAATAAGCATATTTAATTTTTGAATTTATGGCTAAACAGTCGGCAATCGAACAAGACGGAATCATTGTAGAGGCATTGTCTAATGCAATGTTTAGGGTTGAATTGGAAAACGGGCATGAGATCACTGCTCATATTTCCGGAAAAATGCGGATGCATTATATAAAAATTCTTCCGGGAGATAAGGTGAAAGTGGAAATGTCTCCGTACGATTTGACCAAAGGCCGGATTTCATTCAGATACAAATAAAAATAAAATAAACAGATATGAAAGTAAGAGCTTCTTTAAAAAAACGTACCGACGATTGTAAGATCGTCAGAAGAAAAGGACGTCTGTATGTGATCAATAAGAAAAATCCTAAGTATAAACAACGTCAAGGATAATTTATTATTTTTGCTAAATTTTTTTAAGTAAAATGGCTATAAGAATAGTAGGGGTAGATTTACCTCAAAACAAAAGAGGCGAAATTGCGTTGACTTATATTTATGGTATTGGTCGCAGTGCTGCCAACACAATTTTGTCGAAAGCAGGAATTGACAGAGATGTTAAAGTAAAAGATTGGACCGATGATCAGGCTGCAGCAGTGCGTGAAGTAATCGGGGCTAATTTTAAAGTAGAAGGGGATCTGCGCTCTGAGGTTCAGTTGAATATCAAGCGTTTGATGGATATCGGTTGCTATCGCGGAGTGCGTCACCGTATCGGTTTGCCCGTGAGAGGTAAAAGTACAAAAAACAACGCCCGTACGCGTAAGGGTAGAAAGAAAACAGTTGCTAATAAGAAAAAAGCTACTAAATAATAGTTAATATGGCAAAGAAAACAGTCGCAGCTAAAAAAAGAGTAGTAAAAGTTGACGCAAATGGTCAATTGCATGTGCACTCTTCCTTTAACAACATTATCGTAACACTTGCTAACAGTGAAGGTCAGGTGATTTCATGGTCTTCTGCAGGTAAAATGGGATTCAGAAGCTCTAAGAAAAACACTCCTTATGCTGCTCAAATGGCTGCACAGGATTGTGCAAAAATCGCTTATGATTTGGGCTTGAGAAAAGTGAAAGCGTATGTGAAAGGACCGGGTAACGGTCGTGAATCGGCGATCAGAACCGTTCATGGAGCCGGAATTGAAGTAACGGAAATTATTGATGTTACTCCGCTTCCACACAACGGATGTCGTCCTCCTAAAAGAAGAAGAGTTTAATTAATTTATTTTCCTGCGTTGGGGCGAGAATACGTGAATAGATTACAATGACCCTCTCTGTAATCGCGGCTGCACAAGTTCATGTCCTGCAGAACTATTAACAAGTAAAAAAATGGCAAGATATACTGGACCAAAAACAAGAATTGCACGTAAATTCGGTGAGGCGATTTTCGGACCGGATAAAGTTCTTAGCAAAAAGAATTACCCTCCCGGACAACATGGTAACGGAAGAAAGAAAAAAACTTCCGAATACGGAATTCAGCTTCGCGAGAAGCAAAAAGCGAAATATACTTACGGAGTGCTGGAAAGACAGTTCCGTAATTTGTTCCAAAAAGCACAAAGTGCTAAAGGTATTACCGGTGAGGTGTTGATCCAATTGCTGGAGTGCCGCCTGGACAATGTTGTTTACCGTATGGGATTGGCTCCTACAAGAGCTGCTGCCCGTCAATTGGTTTCTCACCGTCACGTTGTGGTTGATGGTAAAGTGGTAAATATTCCATCTTATTCGTTGAAGCCGGGTCAGGTAGTGGGTGTACGCGAAAAAGCAAAATCATTAGAAGTAATTTCGGACAGTGTTTCAGGATTCAACCATAGTAAATATCCCTGGATTGAATGGGATCAACCTTCCATGAGTGCGAAATTCCTGCATATCCCTGACAGAGCGGATATTCCTGAAAATATTAAAGAACAATTAATCGTAGAATTATATTCTAAATAATCAAGTTTCCATGGCGATATTAGCATTTCAAAAACCCGATAAGGTATTAATGTTGGAAGCGGACAACAATTACGGGAAGTTTGAATTCCGTCCGTTGGAACCCGGTTATGGAATTACTATCGGTAATTCATTTCGCCGTATTCTCTTGTCTTCATTAGAAGGGTTTGCCATCACGTCAATCAAAATTGACGGGGTTGAGCATGAATTTTCTTCCATTGCAGGAGTGATGGAGGATGTAACCAACATCATTCTGAACCTGAAAAAGGTAAGATTGAAACAAACGGTTGAAGATATTGAGAATGAAAAAGTTAGTATCAATGTTTCGGGCACTGAAGTGTTTAAAGCCGGGGATATTGGTAAGCAACTGACAGGATTCGAGGTGTTAAACCCGGATTTTGTTATTTGTCACCTGGATAAAAGTGCCAGTTTTCGGATTGAACTGACTATCGATAAAGGTCGTGGTTATGTTCCTGCAGAAGAAAACCGTACGGAAAATGACGATATCAATCAGATTGCTATCGATTCTATTTTCACTCCGATCCGGAATGTCAAATATACAGTTGAAGATTATCGTGTTGAACAAAAGACAGACTACGAAAAGTTGATACTTGAGATAACAACCGATGGTTCGATTCATCCGAAAGATGCATTGAAAGAAGCAGCCCGGATATTGATCCACCATTTTATGTTGTTCTCTGATGAGAAAATTCATTTGGAGCCGGTAAATGCGGAAGCCAATGAAGAATTTGATGAAGAGGTACTCCACATGCGTCAGTTGTTAAAGACTCGATTGGCGGATATGAACCTTTCGGTTCGTGCGCTGAACTGTTTGAAAGCTGCAGATGTTGAAACCCTGGGAGAACTTGTCAAATATCAGAAGAATGACTTGTTGAAGTTCCGTAATTTCGGAAAGAAATCGTTGACGGAGTTAGACGATCTGTTGGACAACCTGAAGTTGACTTTCGGGATGGATATCTCAAAATATAAATTAGATAAAGATAATTAACGATGAGACATAATAGAAAAATCAATCATTTGGGTCGTACTCATTCGCACAGAGAAGCTATGCTTTCAAACATGGCCTGTTCGTTGATTCAGCATAAAAGAATTTTTACGACTCTTGCCAAGGCAAAAGAACTGCGCAAGTATGTTGAGCCACTGATCACTAAATCAAAAGAAGATACTACTCACTCCAGACGTGTTGTTTTTCAAAACCTGAGAGATAAATATGCTGTAACTGAGCTGTTCAAAGAAGTATCTCAAAAAATAGCAGATCGTCCCGGAGGCTATACCCGTATCATCAAAACCGGTAATCGTTTGGGAGATAATGCTTCTATGTGCTTTATCGAATTAGTGGATTACAACGAATTGATGCTGAAAGAGAAAACAGGTGCTGCCAAGGCTGCTAAAACACGTCGTTCCCGTAAAAAAGCGGAAGCTCCGGCTGCGGCAAAAACTGCTGCTCCTGCCAAAGCTGCAAAACCAGTAGAAGAAGCTCCGGCAGAAGAAACTCCTGCTGCAGAATAATTTTCGATAGTAAAACGGATTTATAATGGAAAGAGTTTGTAGCCTGACTATGGTTTACAAACTCTTTTTTTTGTAACTTTGTACGGTTTTAATCGAAACGTACAAAAAAGAAATTCAGATCAATATCAAATGTTGTATTATAAATAAAACACGAATTTATGGAAATTGTAAAAATCGTTGGTAGAGAGATTTTGGATTCAAGAGGTAATCCGACAGTAGAAGTTGACGTTCTTTTGATGTCAGGTGTTATGGGACGTGCTGCTGTTCCTTCCGGAGCATCCACCGGTGAAAATGAAGCATTGGAATTACGTGACGGTGACAAAAAACGTTACCTGGGTAAGGGCGTTTTGAAAGCTGTTGAAAATATTAATAATGTAATTGCTCCTGCTTTAATTGGTATGAGTGCGTTGGAACAACGTGCTATCGACCTGAAAATGATCGCCATGGATGGAACTAAAACTAAATCCAACCTGGGTGCCAATGCTATTTTAGGTGTTTCTTTAGCTGTAGCAAGAGCTGCTGCAGAATACCTGGGCATGCCTTTGTATCGTTATATCGGTGGAACCAATACATTCGCATTGCCGGTTCCGATGATGAATATTATTAACGGAGGTTCTCACTCTGATGCTCCGATCGCTTTCCAGGAATTCATGATTCGCCCGGTAGGCGCTCCTTCTTTCAAAGAAGGGTTAAGAATGGGTGCTGAAGTATTCCATTCATTGAAAAAAGTATTGCACGACAGAGGTCTGAGCACTGCTGTTGGTGATGAAGGTGGTTTTGCTCCGGCTTTGAAAGGAACTGAAGATGCATTGGAGTCTATCATCAAGGCCATTGAACTGGCTGGTTATAAGGCTGGAAGTGATGTGATGATCGGTTTGGACTGTGCTTCTTCCGAATTCTATAAAGACGGAATTTATGATTATTCCAAGTTCGAAGGTGCAACCGGAGCTAAACGCACTTCTGCACAACAAGTGGATTATCTGGCTGAATTGGTTGCCAAGTATCCGATCGATTCTATCGAAGACGGTATGGCTGAAGGCGACTGGGACGGATGGAAACTGCTTACCGACAAAATCGGCAGCAAATGTCAGTTGGTGGGTGATGACTTGTTCGTAACAAACGTTGAATACCTGAAGAAAGGTATTGAATTGGGTTGTGCTAACTCTATTCTGATCAAAGTAAACCAGATTGGTTCATTGAGCGAAACATTGGACGCTATTGAAATGGCTCACCGTGCCGGTTATACTTCCGTTACTTCTCACCGTTCGGGAGAAACTGAAGATTCTACGATTGCCGACATCGCTGTTGCAACTAATTCCGGACAAATCAAGACCGGTTCATTGAGCCGCTCCGACCGGATGGCTAAATACAACCAATTGCTTCGTATTGAAGAAGAACTGGGTGCTTTGGCAGTATATGGCTATAAAAAAGTAAAATAATAATATTATTATTTAGCATATCAAAAGGCTGTTTCATGAGAGACAGCCTTTTTTATATCAATTTATTATTATAAGCGAAAGTGATTGCTTCTGTAATATTCTGAACATTCAACTTGGAAAAAATATTTGTCTTGTGGAATTTTACAGTCCGGGTATCGATAAAAAGCAAATTAGCTATCTCTTCATTGGAATATCCTTGCGTAGAAAGTTGTAAAATACTCTTTTCCCTCTTTGTTATCTTAACTTCTTTTACTTCACTCCATGTTTTTTTCTCAAAAGAATAAGTATATTTTTGTAGCGTATCATCTATTTTTATTATAACATCTTCCGGATTAGTAGTGGAAAGACTAATAACACACAATGCATATCTCACCTCTCCCTCTTTTGTTAAACAGAGGGGTGTGTTTCTTTCATTGACCATAATGACCCCATTTTCAGGTTGTTTTAACCTGTAATTAAAAGATATCATTGATTTTAACTTACTTTCGGCAGGAAGTTTACAAAAAAGTTCATATCCCTTTTGATCAATTTCCATTAATATTTTCAAATCTTCCTGAACAACTACTTCTTTATAAAACGAGTATCCCATTTTCAATACTTCTTCCGGTTTGTATCCACATAAAAACAAGGGATTAGGAGAAACATATACAAACCCTCTCTTATGGTAGTCGACAATATAAATACTTTGTCCGATTATCCTGGAGAATGCATCCAGCATATTCATGTAAGGTAATATAAACTCCGTATTATTTTCTTCGGTTTTTAATTCTTTAAAGAACCGATTGATTTCGTCTAGGTTCATAAAAGGAAATTCGATTGATAAAATACCTGTACTAAAGTCCTGATTTTAATGCAAAAATACAAAATTGCGTTTTAATTCAGGAATTGTAAAATATATAATTTATAATTTTGTTCATGAACAAAAGGATTTGTTTTAGATTTCATAAGAAGATTGAGGATTTTTTCTGAATTGAAATAAATAAATCTCTCACCCTAAAAGAGACCAAACATAGAATAATAATCAATATTAATCTTAAAAAATTTATGACAATGAAAAATTTATTTGTAAAGAATCACTCTTATCCCACTCTAAAATTTTCTTTTATTCTTTTATTTCTTTATATTTTATATGGATGTGACAATAGTCTGGAATTAATTGATTCGGAAACAATGCTCCCAACAGCTAACCTTAGTCAGGATTTTTTAAGAAGCGCAGGTGATGGCCAGTATGATGTTTTAGGGCATGGTTATGATTGTGCATTTTCAGATTTTAAGGGTTCAAAATATTCAAAAGCTCGTGTGTTAGACCTTGAAAGATTTATATCCGGTCAAGGAAGGAATGCTCTTACTATGGAAGAGATTTCAACGTTTCCCGGGAATATATTACCAGCAATTCTTTCCGGAGGTATTGAGCAAAAGTACAATTGGGGAGCAAATTTGAACGAATATCAAAGTGAACTGACTCAAACAAGTAAAACTTCCATTACTGTTCCGGACATTGATACAAAAGGATCATTATATTCATCTGAATTGTCTGAAATGTTTACTAAAACACAAAGTTTCTCTAATAAACATTGTTTTTACCGGATTGATTCATACAAAACAACAAAACGCTTAACCATGTCGCAATTGAATCCGGAACAATTGAAACTGTTTTTAACGGATGAGTTTATATATGATATGAATAATTATTCCGGAGAAGATCTTGTAAACAAATATGGTACACATGTATTGACCGATATTCTTTTAGGGGGGATGAACTCGGTTGTTTTTAATGCTAAGTTAACATCATCAGCTCAGGCCTCAAGTTTTAAGGTAGAAGCAAAAAATACACAAAACAAAATTTCAACAAATTCGACAGTATCATCTATTGCCAATTCGTTTTCAAGTCACAAAGATGTAAACATACATATAAGAACAATCGGAGGAAGAACTGCTGTTTCTCCAGAGATGACATTTAATCCTTTTACCGGAGAAATGGGTGATGTTACTTTCAAATTTAGCGAGTGGTTAAATAGTGTTGATTTAACAAGTTGTCAAATTATTGGAATCGGAAATATTACAACAACAATTTATCCTTTAAGTGATTTTATACCGGATCAAGGGAAGAAACAACAGGTTGAACAGGCTATTACTGCTCATATAAATAAATATAAAGTAAAGATGAATACCATAAAGACCGTTGATTATGAAAAAGCAAATATTCATCATGATTTTGCTGTTAATGGTAAAATGATATATTTTGCAGGAGCTAGAATGCCACTTATTAAAGAACTTGGTTTTGCGTTGCCCGAAGAAGTTAAGACTCCATATTATAAAAAAATGCAAGACGAACGATTTGTTTGGACATTTTATCCTGAAGGGAATTATTATAGTATTGCTATGAATTTGAATGGTATGCTTTTATTTTTAACCGGAGGTACAAATAATTCAACTGCGTCATTATTCCCATATGGTGGAGGTTCTTCCCAGCTTTGGGATATACAATTTATTGATTTAGAAAAATCTCTATTCTATATAAGAAGTGTATCAACCAATTTATATCTTGGAGTTGATGCCAAATTTTATCCTTTTAATCCGAATGACAATAATATGATCTGGAAAGCAAGTTTTATTCAATAATATATAGTTTTCTGTTGTCTTTCTGTTAAAAAGGCAATAATGATTTAGATTTTAGAGAAAACTCTATATGTGCCCTTGATGACAAGGAGCGTAAGAAAATTTTGGGAGTAAAATCGGCATGTAAGGAGGTATGAGTAGGCAGTGGGGAATTATTTCCTCATTGTCTACTTGAATTATTTTTTAAAGAAGAATAGGGGTGTTGTTCATTATTTGACTCTTTATGATCGTAAATCATATATGAAGAGAAATAAGTTTCATAAAATTACGTTCATAGTACAAACCCATAAAACTCAATCATGAAAGTGAGAATAACCCTTTTTCTTTTCTTCGTTTTTTGTTCATGCCTGATAAAGGCTCAAACCAAAAAGACTTACACGATCAGCGGATACATCAGTGATGGTTCTTCGAAAGAAACATTGATCGGAGCCAATGTTTTTGATAAGCTTTCCAATAAGGGAATAGTCAGTAATAACTATGGCTTTTACAGTTTGTCGTTACCCGTGGGGGAAGTTGTCTTGTCTGCTTCTTATGTGGGATATGCAATGGATGATATCGCTTTTACTCTGACTAAAGATACGGTTATCCCTATTGTGATGAATACCTCCCTGACATTGCAGGAGGTAGTTGTCGAAGCCAGGAAGGGAGCACTGTCCAGTGTAGAAAACACACAATTGGGGGCAATGAGCGTATCGTCCGCTTTGGTTAATTCTGTTCCGGCTATCCTGGGAGAAGTGGATCTGATTAAGGTATTACAGCAGACTCCTGGTGTTTCGGTTGGGACGGAAGGTTTTTCCGGAATGTATGTCCGGGGTGGAAACAAGGATGAGAACTTATACCTGATCGATGGAAATCCGGTATACGACGTCAACCACATGTTTGGATTTTTCTCCACATTTAATCCGGATGCCATTAAAAGTACCGAATTTTATAAAGGTAGCTTCCCGGCCCGGTTCGGAGGACGACTTTCTTCAGTGGTGGATGTTCGTACCAAAGATGGAAATATGCAGGAATATCACGGATCTTATACGATCGGACTGATCTCAGCCAAGGTGCAGGTGGAAGGACCCATTATCAAAGATAAGTCTTCGTTCAATGTGGCTTTCCGCCGGACTTACCTGGATTTGCTGACCACACCGGCCCTCTGGATTGCCAACGCGGCTTCGGATGATGAGAAAAATTACGGAGGGTATCATTTCTATGATCTGAATGCCAAGTTTAACTATAAATTTTCCAATAAGAGCCGGCTTTATTTCAATTGGTATTCGGGAGATGACGCGTTTAATGTCCGTCAGAAATGGAATTATTCTTATACCAATGGTTCGGATGCAAATACGTCCAATTCTGAAAACGGAGTGAAGTGGAATTGGGGAAATATGCTGGGTTCGGTGAACTGGAATTATATTTTCAATTCACAGTTGTTTGGAAATATGAGTTTGATTTATAGTAAGTTTCATTCCAATATCAACTTGTATGACAATTGGACGGATAAGAGAAACGGGGAAATTTCTGACCAGAGTTTCCTGAGTTCGCATTATAAATCAGGCATTCAGGACTGGGGATACCGGATGGACTTTGATTATATGCCTTCCCCCAACCATTCCATTAAATTCGGAAGTAACTACCTGTATCATACTTTCATGCCGGAAGAAAGCGGCACTACGTCTTCTTATAATGATGAGGGTACTTTAACCGGAGATACCATTGACTACCATGATGATAACTTGTATGCCCATGAATTATCTTTTTATGCGGAAGATGATGTGACTCTCAATGAGCA
Source organism: Bacteroidales bacterium (assembly GCA_031553885.1). GTDB lineage: Bacteria > Bacteroidota > Bacteroidia > Bacteroidales > Azobacteroidaceae > JAVBKV01. The sequence continues at coordinate 16,848 of JAVBKV010000011.1, read as the reverse complement.
TTGGAAAGCAAATCTCGGACTTAACTTTTCCTTGTTTCATGTAGATGGGAAAACCTATACCAGCCTGCAACCGAGAATTTCGGCTCGCTACCTGATCAACCGGGATTTTTCCGTCAAGGCTTCTTATGCCATGATGAATCAATATGTACATTTACTTTCTTCTTCGACCATCAGCCTGCCTACCGATTTGTGGGTGCCGGTGACCGAAAATATCAAGCCGATGCTTTCTCATCAGTTTTCTGCAGGTCTTTTTTATAATTTGAAAAAAGAATATGATTTTTCGTTGGAAGGATATTATAAAACCATGGAAAACCTGATTGAATACCGGGACGGATCTTCCATGTTTTCTTCTTCTGTTGACTGGCAGAGACGGGTGGCCATGGGAAAAGGAACCGCTTATGGGATCGAAATGATGGCTCAGCGGACTACCGGAAAGGTTACCGGTTGGGTGAGTTATGGTTTGTCCTGGGCCGACCGGCAGTTCCCGGGAGGAGAAATCAATCAGGGAAAGACGTTCTGGGCGAAATACGATAACCGTCATAAAATCAATGTGGTGGCCTGTTATAAATTAAACGATAAGGTAGATATAAATGGTACCTGGACCTACTATACCGGTAACCGGATGACGGTGGCGCTGGAATCTTATGAGACGGCTCCCGTAATGCCGGGAAACCGTCCCGGTGGCTATACGTATTATACCGGTCAGGAAACTCCTTATTATGCTTCACGGAACAATTTCAAGATGAGCGACTACCACCGGTTGGATCTGGGATTCAATTTTTACCGTCCCAAGAAAAACGGAAGAATGGGTATCTGGAACCTGAGTGTTTACAATGTATATTGCCAGTTGAATCCGATGATGGCCTATCCGGAAACGAAGACGGTGATCGATGGAAATGGTAATGTAAACAGAAAAGCAGTGATGACAGAATACTGTCTTTTTCCGATTATACCTTCTGTTTCTTATACGTATAAATTTTAATCAACTAACAAAAAGAATATGAAAAAGATCCGTTTTTTTTCTATGATATATACAGGAATGATTTTTCTGGCTTTCCTCTTAGGGTCCTGTAAAAAAGAAATTGATTTTGAAGGAGATTTGCCGGCCAACAAGTTGGTTCTTAACTGTTTTGTAGATGCAGATTCGCTTATTGCAGCCAGTATGTCGAAAAGCTGGAATCTATCACAGGAGAAAGGTGAATCGATGCGGAGTGCTGAAGTTTTCTTATATATCAACGATGTGTTTCAGGAAATTATGCAGCCTACCGATGATCCGTTGAATTCACTTCCTTTGTTTGATGGTGAAACCGGGATCGTTCCTACTATTTACTATACGCATGTGTCTCATTCGAAGGCTAAAGAAGGGGATGTTGTAAAAATTATTGCGAAGAAATCGGGGTATGAGACGATTTCAGCTCAGACTCAGTTGCCGGGAAAAACGTCGATACTTTCTGTTGATACGGTTCGTTTTAGTGCGCAATACAATCCGAATTCCATGAGGTTCCTGATTAAATTCAAGGATCTGGAAGCCGGCAAAAAGAATTACTACCGTCTGGTTATCGAAAGAATGACTTCGACGGATCAGATTCATTGGGAAAATAATTCATCGACTGTATTCTTTGATTATGATCAGGATCCCGCACTGAGAGAGGGTTTTGTAAATGTTACGGATGAGATGCTGGCAACCGAAATCGAGAATATTTACGGGATATTCAACGATGAAATTTTTGATGGTAAAGAATATACACTGAATATCAGTTTCAGTCCTACCTACAGTTATGCAGCTGAAGATTACAGGGGAGGAAGGCCGGGGCTTTATACCCGTTACCAATTCAAATTGGTTACGCTTTCAGAATCCGCTTATCTGTACCTGAAATCAAGAACGTTTTACGATTATAACGGTAATGATGATGTTTTTGCAGAACCCGGAATCATATTCAGTAATATTACGAACGGTTTGGGTATCATGGGCAGTTTTCAGACGGATACTGCAACGATAGAGATGCCGGTGATGGAAGACTACTATTACTATTGATTGGTTCTTGACCGTTAAAAAATAACCAAAACAAGTATACGGAAATCTTATTTTTCCCGTTAATACATTATATTAATTGCAAAAAATAATGAAAATCCGTATCGCAGTTGTTTTGCTGCTTCAATTATATTCTTTTTGTCTCTTTGCTCAGAAGGCTAAAATAACCGGTATTGTAACCGATCCGGATGGAATTCCGATTGATTTGGCGGATGTGCAGGTTCGGGGGACGTTGAACGGAGCTTTTACCAATGAAAAAGGGATTTATTCCCTTTCTGTTACAACCGGAGATTCCTGTACCCTGGTTTTTTCCTGCCTGGGATATAACAAAACCATGCGGGTTATCCCTGTGATCGAGGGGGATATGGAAATTAACGTACGCATGCGGAAGATGTCCTTCGAATTGGGTGAAGTGACGGTTACCGGTAGCAGGAGGGAAAGTTCCAGTACCCTGGAACGCATTGATACCAGGCAGAAACGGTTGGCGGCAGATGCGACGGGAGGGAGTATTGAAACGATCGTTGTTACAGCTGGGATGGGAACTACGTCTCATAGCGAATTAAGTTCCCAGTACTCGGTACGGGGTGGTAATTACGATGAAAATATCGTCTATGTCAACGGAATCGAAGTGTACCGGCCTTTGCTGATCCGGAGCGGACAACAGGAGGGATTGAGTTTTATTAATCCGGACCTGACCGAAGGAGTCAGCTTCTCTTCCGGAGGATTCGAAGCCAGGTACGGCGATAAGATGTCGTCTGTACTGGATGTAACGTATAAAAAACCGGAAGCGTTTGAAGGCGCTGTGTCGGCCAGTATGCTGGGAGGTAATATTTACTTAGGAAGCTCTACCGGTAAATTTACCCAGGTCACCGGTTTCCGTTACAAACGGGGAACTACTCTACTGAAAACCCTGGATACCAAGGGGGATTATGAGCCGACATTCATTGATTTGCAGACTTATATGACCTATTCTTTTACGAAAAAATGGAGCCTGAGCGTTTTGGGAAACTTTTCAGAAAACACCTACGACTTTATTCCGAGTAAACGGAAAACCACATACGGTACCCTGAGAAAAACCGAAAGTTTTGAAGTTCACTACGACGGATCGGAACGTGATCGCTTCCGTACGCTATTCGGTGCGGCCACCTTGAAGTACGACCTGGCCGAACATGCCGACATCGGTTTACAGGTTTCAGCCTTTCAATCCCGGGAAGAAGAAACCTATGATATCGGCGGTGAGTATTGGTTGAGTAACGTAATCAGCGAGGATGAATCCGATGTGATCGGAACTGGAATATTTCATGATCATGCACGGGATTACCTGCAATCGGAGGTTGTCAATACTTCGCTTACCGGAAGCCTGGGTCTGAATAAAAATACAATCCGTTGGGCCATCGGTTATCAGCGTGAGATTATCAAGGATCGGATCAAAGAGTGGGAAATGCGTGATTCGATGGGGTATTTATTGCCTTATAACGAAGACCTTTTGCGTGTATACAGTAACCTGTATTCGCACAATGACATTGCTTCCAACCGTTTTTTCGGTTACATACAGGATACGTATAAATTCAGAAGTGAAGCGGGTCTTTTTTCTATTACGGCAGGAGTTCGCGGGAGTTACTGGAACTTTAACAAGGAATTTATTTTCAGTCCGAGAGCCTCTTTCGGTTTTATTCCCGCACAGAACCAGAACTTTACATTTCGTTTTGCCACAGGAATTTATTACCAGTCGCCTTTTTATAAAGAATTCCGTGTCACTCAAACCGATGAAGATGGAAATTCCTATATTACATTGAATGAAGATATCCGTTCCCAGCGTTCGCTTCATTTCGTATTGGGAGGTGATTACAGTTTCCGGAAAATGGATCGTCCATTTAAATTCAGGGCTGAAATGTATTACAAGAAATTATCCGATCTGGTTCCTTATACCGTAGATAATGTAAAAGTAACTTACCTTGGTTATAATGCTTCGGATGGTTATGCCGTTGGGCTGGACATGAAGCTTTTCGGAGAGTTTGTACCCCGTTCGGATTCCTGGCTGGGGTTATCCCTGATGAAAACCGAGCAGACACTCAATGGGAAAAAATTACCGCTACCTACAGATCAGCGTTACAACATCACGTTTTTCTTTACCGATTATTTCCCCAATTACGAACGGGTACAATTTAATTTACGGGCAATTTGGGCCGACGGACTACCTTTCAGTCTTCCCGGTAATCCGTATGAAAATGTGATCCGGGCTCCTGCCTACAGGCGGATCGACATTGGAATGAATTATTGCCTCCTGAATCAGGAAGATAGCGAAACTAAATCTTCTCCCTGGCGTTATTTCAAGAATATATGGGTAGGAGTGGATGTCTTTAACCTGTTCGATATCGGTAATGTCAGTTCTTATTCCTGGTTTACGGATGTTCGGGGTAATCAGCATGCTGTACCCGATAAGCTTACAGGCAGGCAGTTGAATATCAAACTTATAGCTGATTTTTGAAAAGGTTTCTCCGATAAAGTTATCAACAATATTTCTGACTTATCAACAGTCCGGGAATGTTTGTTCCAATGAAGCCGTTTGTTTGTTTAGAATGCATTATTTTTGTACTCCAAAAAAAGAAATATGGGTAAAATAATTGCGTTAGCCAATCAGAAAGGCGGAGTGGGAAAGACAACCACTACCATTAATTTAGCTGCTTCTTTAGCCGCATTGGACAAGAAAGTGCTGGTAGTCGATGCCGACCCTCAGGCCAATGCTTCTTCCGGCTTGGGAATTAATATCCGGGAAATAAATAATTCCATTTATGAATGTATAATCAATGGGATTGATACGACCGAAGCCATTGTTAAAACAGAACTGAGTAATCTCGATATCATACCTTCTCACATTGACCTGGTTGGTGCGGAAATTGAAATGCTTCAGTTTGAAAACAGGGAGAAAGTGTTGAAAGGAATCCTGGGTAAAATTAAGGATCAATATGATTTTATTCTGATCGACTGTTCTCCTTCATTAGGGTTGATAACGGTCAACTCATTGACAGCAGCAGACTCGGTGATCATACCTGTTCAATGTGAGTATTTTGCTCTGGAAGGAATCAGTAAGCTTTTAAATACGATCAAAATTATCAAATCCAAGCTGAACCCTTCTCTGGAAATTGAAGGGTTTCTGTTGACGATGTACGATTCCCGGTTGCGCCTGGCCAATCAGATTTACGAAGAGGTGAAAAAACATTTCCGGGAGATGGTATTTACTACCGTTATTCAACGGAATATCAAATTAAGCGAAGCTCCGAGTTACGGACAGCCGGTATTACTTTACGATCCGGATTCCAAGGGCTCGTTGAATCACATGCAGTTAGCAAAGGAGCTGATTTCAAAGAATTAAAAATTAAAAATGAAGAATGAAAAATTGAGAGTTTCATCAAAAACCTTCATCCTTCATTTTTAATTTTTAATTTTTAATTTTTAATTCAACCATCATGTCCAAACAAAATAAATCAGTACTGGGTCGGGGCTTAGATGCCTTGATTACTATGGATGACCTCAATACCAGCGGGTCTTCTTCCATTAATGAAGTAGAATTGTCTAAAATAAAACCGAATCCGGATCAGCCCCGTACGGTCTTTGACCAGGAAGCGTTGGAAGAACTGGCCGCTTCCATTCAGGCTCTTGGATTGGTACAGCCGATAACCCTGAGGGAAATCGGTCCGGATCACTATCAGATCATTTCCGGAGAAAGACGTTACAGAGCTTCACTGATGGCAGGTCTGACTACCGTTCCGGCATACGTTAAAAAAGCCAGCGATGAAAATGTAATGGAAATGGCTCTGATTGAAAATATTCAACGGGAGGACCTGAATTCAATAGAAATCGCACTGGGTTTCCAAACGCTGATCGATCAGTATCGGTTGACACAGGAGAAGTTGAGTGAGCGGATCGGGAAAAAACGGGCCACGATAGCGAATTTTCTTCGGTTGCTGAAATTGCCCGCAGAAATTCAGATGGGGCTGAAAGATAAGAAAATCGATATGGGACATGCGAAATCCCTGCTTGGCCTGGATGAAGCATCTACGCAACTGATGGTCTATGAACAAATTCTGAAATACGGTTTTTCTGTACGAAAAACGGAGGAAATTGTCCGTGCAATCAACGAAGGAGGTACAATTGCGGGAGCTAAAAAGGCTAAATCCAAAACTCCTCAGGAATATGGTCTGTTGAAAGACCATCTGTCCCGTTTCTTCGGAACGAAAGTGTCCTTTACATGTGATGAAAACGGAGCAGGAAAGATTACAATTCCCTTTGCTTCCGGGGAAGATTTGGAAAGAATTGTCCAAGTCTTTGATTCATTCAAGAAATAATTACTATTTTAGCGGTTTCAATTAGTATCCATTGAATGAATTGAGATCTTTTATTGTTTTCATATTGTTATTGATCGTACTGCTTCCTGGCCGTCTGACGGCGCAGGAAACGGACTCGTTGGAGCAGGATAGTCTTGTTGTTTCCGATACTTTATTGAAAGTTCCGGAAGTGAAAGTACAGGAAATTGCTCAGGCGGTAGATACTACCGCCCGGCCTTTACAGGTTAAATTTAAACCAAATCCGACCCGGGCTGTTATTTATTCTGCGATATGTCCCGGTTTGGGTCAGATTTACAATCGGAAATACTGGAAATTGCCTTTGGTTTACGGTGGGCTTCTTGGTTGTGTTTATGCGATCACCTGGAACGGGAATCAGTACAATAGCTATAAGCAGGCTTATACTGATTTTACAGATGATAATCCGAATACGAATTCCTGGGAAAATTATCGTCCTTATTCATGGGGGCCGGACCCGGATACCTGGAGCAGTAAAGATAAGTCGGATTTTACGAGTATGCTTAAAAACGGAAAAGATTATTATCGTAGATACAGGGATTTGAGCTATATTATTACAGCAGGCGTTTATGTCCTTTGCATGATCGATGCTTATGTAGACGCACAGTTATTTGATTTTGATATCAGTCCTGATTTAAGCATGCGAATGGAGCCGGTCATTTTTCCCCGGACGAGTACAGGGTCTCGTTCCGTTGGCTTGCAATGCAGCTTTAGTTTTTAATTTTTAACGTATACCTCACATGAGAAACATATTCTTTTTACTTGCTTTTATAATACTAAGCCTGCCATTACAGGCTCAGGTTACATTGTGGGAAGAATTAAAAGCCGCTTCACAGGATTCTACAGTGATATTGCCTGATACGACGGCATTTGAACCGAATCAGTCGCTCTATGTTCCTGATAGCTGGGATACTAACCTGGATAGCCTGTTAAATTCCTTACATGTTAAATATTATACGAAAAGATCTGACAACAGGGTCGGAGGGGAGAATGTGGTAGTAAGCGATTCGGTTTATATCGATCGGTTATCCCGCCTGCCCCGGGTTATTGAATTGCCTTACAATGAGATAATCCGTACCTGTATTGACTTGTATGTCGATCGTCGGAGAAACCTGATGGAATACATGCTGGGCCTTGCTGATTTTTATTTTCCGATGATTGAACAGACGCTTGACCGGTATGGTTTGCCTTTGGAGTTGAAATACCTGGCAGTTGTCGAGTCGGCGTTGAATCCGACCATTGTGTCCCGTGCCGGGGCGTGTGGGTTGTGGCAGTTTATATTACCGACCGGAAAAATGTACGGATTGGAGATCAACAGCCTGGTTGATGAAAGAAGGGATCCTGTCAAGGCGACCGATGCCGCATGTCGCTATTTCAAGGATATGTATGAAATTTTTGGCGACTGGAATCTGGTGATTGCCGCCTATAATTGTGGCCCCGGTGGTGTGAAGAAGGCGATCAACCGTGCCAATGGCAGCTCGGATTACTGGGAAATTTACCCCTATCTGCCCAAGGAAACCAGGACCTATGTACCTCTTTTTATTGCAGCCAATTATGCAATGAATTACTATGCTGAGCATAATCTGATCCCGGTTCAGGCCGAATTACCCCTTTCAACGGATACGGTAATGATTTCTCAGCAGATCCATTTTGATCAGATTGCAGAAGTCCTTAAAATGGATAAAGAACAGTTGAGATTGTTGAATCCTCAGTATAAACGGGATATTGTTCCCGGAAATTTCAAGCCATACGCTCTTTTATTACCTTCTGTTCATGCATATGGATTTGCAGGATTGGAAGATACGATTGCCCATCATCGTGCGGATGAATTTTTTGCTAACCGTACATTTGTAGGTAAGGGAACCGGTAGCAATAAAGAAAAAGTAAATCATAAAGTAGTTTCGGGAGAATCGGTAACTACAATTGCGGATAAATATGGAGTGACTGCTTCTGACGTCCGTAAATGGAACGGATTGAGATCTAATAAGGTCGGTGCAGGCCGCAGGTTGACTATTTATACGGATAACGGCGGTTATGCATTGGCTTCCAAAGGAACCGAAACCACAAAAAAGACTACTTCTGGCATAACAACCGGTAAATCGAATTCATCTACTTATGCAAGATATAAAGTACAAACCGGAGATTCCTTTTATATCATAGCCAAAAAATTCCCCGGATATGATGCCCAGGACCTGATGAAGATGAATAATATGAAAAGTTCGTCATTGAGAGCAGGTCAGTATATCAATGTCCCGAATGTCTGATTATTAAGCGTATCCCTGCCATGAGCGAAGATAAAGAAATTAAAACTACTGAAGATCAGATGATTCAGAATGAGTTCGAACAATTGATCGAAGCATATAAAAATTCCAATCATCGACGGAAAATTGATATTATCGAAAAGGCTTTTCATTTTGCCAATCAGGCTCATAAAGGGGTAAAAAGACGTTCGGGAGAACCTTATATTATGCACCCGTTGGCGGTTGCCCGTATTGTTTGCGAAGAAATGGGGCTGGGTTCGACTTCTATTTGCTCAGCCCTGCTGCATGATGTTGTGGAAGATACCGATTATACGGTCGAAGACCTGCGTAATGTGTTTGGCGATAAAATTGCCCAGATCGTGGAAGGCCTGACCAAGATTTCCGGAGGTATTTTTGCCGAAGCAGCTTCCGCTCAGGCTGAGAATATGCGTAAGTTGCTGCTTACCATGTCGAATGATATCCGGGTTATTTTGATTAAAATTGCAGACCGGTTGCACAATATGCGTACATTGGGCTCTCTTCTGCCGGCTAAACAGTATAAAATTGCCGGAGAAACCATGTACCTGTATGCTCCGATGGCTCATCGGCTGGGGTTATTTGCTATAAAAACGGAGCTGGAAGATTTGAGTTTCAAGTATGAGCATCCGGAAGAGTACAGGCAGATCAACCAGAAATTACAGGCTACGGAAGCGAACCGGGAAAAAATATATGAACATTTTGCAACTCCGCTCCGGGAAAAATTAAACGAAATGGGGGTCGAGTACAAAATGCAGGGGCGGGTTAAATCCGTTTATTCCATCTGGAATAAGATGCAGACTAAAAAAGTCGGGTTTGATGATATTTACGACATATTTGCGGTCCGTATCGTTTTTGAGCCGAAACCGAACATAGATGTTAAGAAACAATGCTGGGATATTTATTCTGCAGTCACCGATTTGTATAAATTGCGTCCAGACCGGATCCGGGACTGGGTAAGCCGTCCGAAAGCCAATGGTTACCAGGCGCTTCACCTTACGGTTATGGGGCCCGACGGACAATGGATGGAAGTTCAGATCCGGAGTACCAAGATGGACGAAATTGCCGAAAAGGGATTTGCGGCGCATTGGAAGTACAAGGAGCATAATGTGGAAGAGGAAACAGAATTGGATAAATGGCTGGAGACTATCCAGGAGATTCTGGAGAATCCGAATCCCAATGCCATGGATTTTCTGGATACAATCAAATTGAATCTGTTTACTTCCGAAATTTTTGTCTTTACACCCAAGGGTGATATAAAAACGCTACCTCAGAATGCCACAGCTCTGGATTTTGCATACGAATTGCATTCCAATCTCGGGAATCACTGTATCGGAGCCAAGGTGAACCATAAATTGGTCCCCCTGAGTCATAAGCTGGCTAGCGGAGATCAGGTGGAAATCCTGACGTCTCGTTCTCAGACTCCCCGGCAGGAATGGTTGCTGTTTGCTACCACAGCAAAGGCAAAAACCAAAATAGAAATAGCCATCCGAAAACAAAGAAGGGAAAAAATAAAGGAAGGAGAACGGGTGCTGAATGAATTTCTGCAGAAGTCTGGTATCGACTCGATTCCCCTGGCTGTGGAAAAGTTAACCGCTTATTATGGCTTTTCGAAAAAAGAAGATTTTTTCTATGCATTGGCTGAGAAACAGATGGAGTTACCGGAAAATCCCAAAAAACTCCTGAAAGAAAAAACAGATAACCTTATCTTCCGGTATGTGAAACAGGCATTTAATGCGGTTACGAGGCAGGATGGAGATGATGCTCCCGTTGGAGTTGATAGTCCCATGCTCGACCTCAGTAAAATTGACCGTAAGAAAACATACATGCTACGTGAAGAGGCTTTTCAGAAAAATTACAGTGTAGCTGAGTGCTGCAGGCCGATTCCCGGAGATGATGTGCTTGGCTTCCTGAATGACGATGGTCGCTTGCTGATCCATAAACGCAGTTGTCCGATTGCCCTTAAGTTAAAAAGCAGTTTTGGAGAACGAATCATTTCCTGTGAGTGGGCCGGGCATAAAACATATTCTTTCCCGTCGACTATCGAAATCAAGGGAATTGACCGGGTAGGAATCCTGAATGAAATCACTCAGGCTATATCCGGGGATTTTTCCGTAAACATGCGTAAACTGACTATTGAGTCGAAAGATGGATTTTTTGAAGGTAAGATCGAGATCTGGGTGCATGATGTGGACGACATTCATCAATTGGCTCATCGTATCCAGAAAATCAAGGGAGTAAAAAGCGTCAATCGGGTGGATTAGCCCTGTTGAGGAGGTTGAGGCATTTGCTCTTCCAGTTCTTCGAATTCTGTTTTTAGGGCAATCAGTTCGTTCCGGATTCTTTTGAGGCGATGGATGATGTCTTCGGTTCTGACGATGCCCGTTTTATTTTCTTTTAGTTGCTGTTTAGCCCCGGCAAGAGTCAACCCCTTTTCCTTAACCAGGTAGTGAACCAAACGTACGGCTTCAATATCTTCTTTCCGGTATTGTCTTGTGCCCTTAGCGGATTTGTGAGGATTGATAAAAGAAAATTCTTTTTCCCAGTAGCGTAACAATGACTCGTTTACCTCAAACAATTGGGCAACTTCACTGATCGAATAGAATATTTTTTCCTGTTTAAATGATTTCATATTTCTATGCTTATTCGATCGCTCCTTTTTCCCCGGCCTACTCTTAATTCTTAATTTTTAACTTTTAATTCTTAATTCCTCAATCCATCACCTGACCATGGTTTTCCGCGATCTGTATCATCCGGTTGTATTCTTCAGGCGTCAGATCCATGAAATAATACTTAGCCGGATTATCAGCTATCCCTTTGAGTTTTACCTCGTAATGCAGGTGAGGTCCGGTTGACTTTCCTGTATTGCCGACTGTGGCGATAATTTCTCCTCGCGTTACTTTTTGTCCCGGTCGTACTTTCATCTGATCACAATGTGCATAGACGGTTTTGTAGTCGAACCCATGATTGATAACCACGCAATTACCATACCCCTGGTCACGTTGGGCGGATTCCACGATTCCGTCTCCCGTAGCATAAATTTCCGTGCCAACATTTGCATTGAAGTCCATTCCGGAGTGGAAGCGGGGTGTTTTGTAAATCGGATCTATCCGCATTCCGAATCCCGAGGCAATACGCTTCAGCTCTTTGTTGGCTACCGGTTGGATAGCCGGGATGCACCTCAGGCGTTCTTCCTTGGTTTTAATCAGGTTGGATACTTCGTCAAAAGAATTGGATTGGACATATAATTGTTTGGTAATCAGATCCATTTTCCGGGTGGTAGAGATTACCAATTCGGAATTAGGCATATTTAACAAATTTTCATACCGGTTAGTTCCTCCATATCCGGGTTTACGGATAGACAAGGGAATAGGATCGGCATTGAAAATGGCCCGGTAAAGCTGATCGTCGCGTTGTTGTAAATCTTCGAGTACTTTTTGATTTTCATTCATCCGACGGGATAAAACCTGATATTGAGTCAGTAACAGCTTGTTCTCTTTTTTTAATTGTTGTTCTCGGGGGGAGTCAAAAGCGTAAATGGCTACACCAAATAGAAAAGCCCCGATAATGATACCGATTATCAACTGCCGGAATACCGACCAGATCCGTTGTTTCCGCGAAGGATATACCCGCTCGTAACTCAGGGTTTGTGGGTTGTAACGGTAAAAAGTATTACGCATTTTAGAAAAAATTAAAGACCTATCACGGCAAAAGTAATTTATTTACTGTACTTTTGCAAATTATTTAAGAAATTATAATAGAAGTTACGAGTTAAATTTACTATGACAGCAAAAGAAATCCGTCAATCGTTTAAAGATTTTTTTGAAAACAAAAACCATAAAATAGTTCCTTCTGCACCTATGGTGATCAAGGATGATCCTACACTGATGTTTACGAACGCGGGGATGAACCAATTCAAAGATATTATCCTTGGAAATGTACCTATTAAATACCCGCGTATTGCCGATTCACAGAAATGTTTGCGTGTAAGCGGAAAACATAACGACCTGGAGGAAGTCGGACACGATACTTATCATCATACCATGTTCGAAATGCTCGGAAACTGGTCTTTTGGTGATTATTTCAAAAAAGAAGCGATCGAATGGGCCTGGGAATACTTGACGGGAGTGCTGAAAATGGACAAAAACCGGTTGTATGTGACCGTTTTTGAAGGGAGTCAGCAGGAAGGACTGGTCCGGGATGATGAAGCTGCCGGTTACTGGGAAAAATACCTTCCTAAAGACAGAATCATTAACGGAAATAAGAAAGATAATTTCTGGGAAATGGGCGATACGGGTCCTTGTGGTCCTTGTTCCGAAATCCACGTGGATATACGACCCGATGAAGAACGCGCTAAAATACCCGGAGTTACTCTGGTTAACCGGGACCATCCCCAGGTGATTGAAATCTGGAACCTGGTTTTTATGCAGTTCAACCGGAAAGCTGACGGTTCGCTCGAAGGATTGCCTAATAAAGTCATCGACACCGGAATGGGATTCGAGCGGTTGTGCATGGCTATCCAAGGGAAACTGTCGAATTACGATACCGATGTCTTCCAACCCATTATCCGTTCAATCGGAACAATCAGTGGGACGGCTTACGGACAGGATGTTAAAAAAGACATTGCCATGCGGGTCATTGCAGACCATGTCCGTACGATTTCTTTTTCAATTACAGACGGACAGTTGCCCTCCAATGCAAAAGCCGGTTATGTGATCCGCCGGATTCTTCGCCGGGCGGTACGCTACGGATATACTTTCCTTGGTCAGAAGCAGGCTTTTATGTATAAATTGCTCCCAGCCCTGATCGATACGATGGGAGATGCTTATCCCGAACTGATAGCTCAACAGACGTTGATTGAGAAGGTGATCCGGGAAGAAGAAGATTCTTTTCTGCGGACCCTGGAAACCGGAATCAGGTTGCTGGATAAACTTGTGGAAGAAGCTAAAACCGGCAATCGCACGATCATTGACGGAGCCAATGCATTTACCTTGTATGATACGTATGGATTCCCGCTGGATTTGACGGAATTAATCCTCCGTGAGAACCAGATGGAAGTCGACCGGGCCGGATTTGATGCTGAAATGCAGAAACAAAAAGACCGGGCTCGTAATGCGGCTGCTGTGGAAACGGGCGACTGGGTAGTGGTAAGAGAAGGCGAACCTGAGTTTGTCGGTTACGATATTTTGTCTTGCGAGGCACAGATTCTTCGTTATCGTAAAGTGAAACAAAAAAATAACGAATATTACCAGGTTGTTCTGGACCGGACTCCATTCTATGCGGAAATGGGAGGACAGGTCGGAGACTGTGGCAGGCTCACGGATGAATCGGGTCAACGGGTTGATATTTTTGATACGAAAAGAGAAAATAACCTGGCTGTGCATTTGACCAAGCAATTGCCTGTCGATCCGTTTGCTGTTTTTCGTGCGGAAGTCGATGAGAAAAAGCGGATAGCTACGGAATGTAATCACACGGCTACTCACTTGTTGCATGAAGCATTAAGGGAGGTGTTGGGAGCACATGTCGAGCAAAAAGGTTCGTACGTTTCGCCCGAATCCCTGCGCTTTGACTTCTCTCATTTTCAAAAAGTAACCGAAGAGGAAATTCGCCAGGTAGAAATACTTGTGACAGAAAAAATCCGGAAAAACATCTCATTGGATGAACACCGTCATGTCCCGATTGCCGACGCGAAAGCCATGGGAGCCATGGCCTTGTTTGGTGAAAAATACGGGGATGATGTCCGGGTAGTCCGTTTCGGTTCATCGGTCGAGCTTTGCGGGGGAACTCACATCTCGGCTACCGGGTGTATTGGCTCGTTCCGGATTGTCGGTGAAAGCTCGATTGCTGCCGGAGTCCGCCGCATTGAGGCCATAACTGCCGAAAAATGCGAACGTTTTTACTATGCTCAACAGGATATGATACGGGAAGTCCGTTCGATGTTCAACAATGCTCCGGATCTGGTACAGATGCTGAAAAAATTTGTTGAAGAGAATGTGTTGCTGAAAAAACAGACGGAAGAGTTCATGAAAGAAAAGATCGCTTCCCAAAAGAAAGAAGTGCTGGCTAACCGAAAGGAAATCAACGGAATTCAAGTGTTGGTTCTGCGTGGCTTTTTCCCTGCAGAAGTGGTGAAAGACATGGCATTCCAGCTTCGGGGTGAAATTACCGAAAAAATGTATTTTGTTGCAGCAACGGCTTCCGAAGGGAAACCATTGCTGACTGTTATGCTTAGTGAAGATTTGGTTACTCAGGGTATGAATGCCGGGCAGATTGTACGCGAAGCCGCCAGGAAGATACAGGGGGGTGGTGGAGGTCAGCCTCATTTCGCTACAGCGGGAGGAAAGGATCTGGATGGATTGCCTGCAGCTCTGGACGAGATGCTTGCCTTTGTCTGATCAAAAGGTTTCAAAATCAATAAAAAACAATTACCTTTACCATAAAAATAGCCATGAATAAAATTCTTAGCACCATTGGATGTTTGCTTCTTGCTTTGCAGATTCAGGCACAAATCTATCAGCCGGTAAAGTGGAATATTCGCATTAATGACCAGAGTGAGATTGTATTTAAAGCTACTGTTGAAACGGGCTGGCATCTTTATGACATGAACCTTCCTGAAGGAGGTCCGATTTCAACTTCTTTCGTTTTTGAGAAGGTGGAAGGGGCACAGATAAGCGGCAAAGTAATCACTTCTTCCAAGATCGTCAAGCAATTTGATCCGATGTTTGATATGGAGGTTCGCTGGTTCGGTGAGAATCCGACTTTTATACAAAAGATCCGGATTATCGATCCTGAGAAATTCAAGATCAGCGGGATGATCGATTACATGTCCTGTAACGATGAGAATTGCATTCCCAATACGGAGGAATTTGAGTTTACTAAGAAAGACCTACCTGCCGCCCTGTTGACCGCTAAGCCTCAGGAGGTACAACCTCAATCTCAGGAAAAAGCAGCAACAGCTGTTACTCAACCATCCCAGCAGTCTCAGCAGCCGGAACCCGATACACAACTAGCTTCTGCTGTCCCTGATTCTGTTCAAACTACCGTTACTGCCGTAGAAGGAACGGATAGTGTCGTTTCCGACTGGTGGAAACCGGTAATCGAAGAGCTTCAGACTTACGGGGAGCAGGGAACTTCGGGCTCTAAATCCTGGTGGTTGATTTTTGTCCTGGGTTTTGGCGGCGGTTTGATCGCTTTGCTAACTCCTTGCGTCTGGCCGATTATTCCGATGACTGTCAGTTTTTTCCTGAAACGTTCTAAAAAGGATCGAAAGAAAGCCATTTCTGACGCCCTGACTTACGGCTTGTCTATCGTTTTTATATACTTGTTGCTCGGATTACTGATTACGATTCTCTTCGGCGCCAGCGCGTTGAACGAACTTTCAACCAGCGCTATTTTCAACCTGTTGTTCTTCGCCTTGCTGGTTGTTTTTGCAGTTTCCTTCTTTGGTGCTTTCGAATTGACTCTTCCTTCTTCCTGGACTACCCGGATGGACAGTAAGGCTGAATCAACTACGGGTCTGGTCAGCATATTCTTCATGGCCTTTACTTTGGTGTTGGTGTCGTTTTCTTGTACCGGTCCTATTATTGGGACCTTGCTGGTTGAGGCAGCAGGTATGGGTAGTATTTCGGGACCAGCTATCGGTATGTTCGGTTTTTCCCTTGCCCTGGCTATTCCTTTTGCCTTGTTTGCTATCTTCCCTTCGTGGTTGCAGAGCATGCCCAAATCGGGGGGATGGCTCAATGCGGTGAAAGTCGTTCTCGGTTTCCTGGAACTGGCACTGGCATTGAAGTTCCTATCTGTGGCCGACCTGGCTTACGGTTGGGGAATTCTGGATCGTGAAGTGTTCCTGGTATTGTGGATTATTATATTTGTCCTGTTGGGCTTTTACCTGATTGGGAAGCTCAAATTTTCACACGACAGTGACCTTTCGTATGTTTCGGTACCGCGGTTGTTTATGGCCATTATCTCCTTTTCCTTTGCCGTTTACATGGTTCCAGGCTTGTGGGGAGCTCCCCTGAAGGCGATCAGCGCTTTTTCTCCACCTCTTTATACCCAGGATTTCAAGTTGTATCACGGCGAGGTGACTCCGAAGTACTTCGACTACGAATCGGGTATGGAGTTTGCCAGAAGGAATAAAAAGCCTGTAATGATTGACTTTACGGGTTACGGCTGCGTCAAC
>JAVBKV010000055.1:0-104198 GCA_031553885.1 Bacteroidales bacterium | reverse complement strand
ACAGCCTAAAGTATGCAAAAAAAGGGAGATAAAAGGAATGTAATAACCTGAAAACAGAAATAGTCGAAAAAAAAGCATGAATGATGAATCTATTGCTCTTTTTTCGACTATTTTATTGGTCTTTTAGCGAATTGGCCTATTTAAATCCATTGATTTACAGGGAATTGATTGATTTTGAAGAAGATTGTCAGTACAATGAGGTATCAGATTATCGAACTTTAGTAGAAGACTTTTTGAAAATAATTGAATTTATGAAATACATCAATTTTTAATGGGTGTAGTTCGATGAAAGGTAAATGAATTATCCTACCCCTTAATGTCCTTTTTCTAACAAATTCTTATATGATTTGAGAAGATACCCAACCATAAATTAGATGTCCTGTAAGGTGACCCTTACCGTACCATTCTCAAACCAGTTTATAGAGGATTTGAATAAAATATATCAGTTGAAAGATAGGGTTAAAGTGAAATATATTTTTAAATAAATGTCTTATTTTGTTTGAAATGTCAAATATAAATTAATAACTCATTAGCTCTAGTAATATTAAAATTCAGATTATCAATTAAACCTGTAAAGCTTTTTACCACTTTTTTCTTGGACGCTGAAAATGTCTTATCTAAATTAGTATTATCTCCTTCAAAAACATTTTTTGCTTCCACAACAGCTTCCATGAATCCTTCCATGCTTTCAATCATAGATTGTATAGCTTGTCTTTCTTCTTCAATATCATCTTCACAAAATTCGGCTAATTCTTTGATTTTAATTGCACATCCTATAGCCTCATCAAAACTATCTTTCAATTTAGTAGATTCTAAAGTACATGTTTCTGATAAAGTATTATTTTCTTTTGCTAATTTCAAAAGGACAGGACGAATTTGAGAAGGGGAAGCATTTTTATTATTATTTATATTTGTTAATATCTTAGTGGTCTTATTCGTACTTTCTGTGGCATTATTTAAAGCAGATGTTATTGTTTCTAATGAATTTCTAAATAAAAGAATATAATAATCAAACTTTTCTCTATAATCTAATAGGTCAGGCTCATTTCCTTCAATATTATTGTCCGCTATTAATGCTGGCAAATTTTGACTTCTATTTTCAAAAGAATTATCAATATACTTAATAAAAGCATCTTTTTGCATATTCCAAGTAGATACTTTTAATCTACAATCATATTTATCACATATATCCTCAAATAAAGAATCTAAAGCACTTGAATCATTTAATTTCATTCCTTTGCGAACATTGTACAACCATCCAATATTCTCAAAACTCACGTTAGGAAAAACAAGAGGCATGACAAGTCTATCTGTAGCCCAAGCTGCACCCATCTCATTAAGACAAATTTGGCTATTTTGATAATTTTCTGAAATCATAAAAAAGACAAAATCACAATTAGAAATATTTTCTTTTATATAATTCCGAATATCATTTCCTGTCTTGACTCCAGTGTCTTCCCTTGACGTACATGCTATATCTTTTGTGTCAATATTTAATCCAAGCCGTAATATTTTATCAATAAACACATCTACAATTTCTTTGTCAATAGAAGAATGGCTAATAAATATCTTTTTCATTATTTTTAGTCTGTTATTTAATGTCACAAAAATAACGATTTCTTTCAATTAAATTTATCGAACTATTCCTCTTATGTTGATTATGCTATATCAATGTCTTGTAGATTAGGAAATTTATGGAAAGAATGTGATATGGTAAAAAGAGAAAAACTACAAAATTTAGTGTTTCCTGAGGGTGTTTTCTATGATAAGAAAATGGGGGCATATCGAACTCCCCAACACAACACTTTCTTTCATGAAATCAAATCAGAATTAAGGAGTTATAAGAATGAAAAAAGCGACAAAAAGGAAGAAATTCCAATTTGTCGCTTTAAGTGCGGCTGAAGGGACTCGAACCCCCACGCCTCTCAGCACCAGATCCTAAGTCTGGCGTGGCTACCAATTACACCACAGCCGCAAAGCGGATGCAAAGGTAGACTTTTTTTTTGATATAACAAGAAATTTGCTTTAATTTGATTGTTTCAACATATTCCGGGCAGCTTCAATTAATGTATCGATGCCTTTATTCACGTCGGAATCAAGCATGTTGACCTTGACATCAGGGTCGATTCCAAACTCGATCTGTTGCATGTCGGCATCGAATTGGGGACAGGCAGAAAAGCGAACCGACCAGCCATTCGGCAACTCGGAAGAGAAGGGGAGTCCTCCGCCTCCTCCGGTGCGATCGCCGAGAATTATTACATTGGGAAACAAACGCATAGCATTGATGAAGTCGTTGGTGGCGCTGTAACATTTCCGGTTGGTCAAAACGATTATAGGTTTTTGATAACGCAGGCGTTGTGAAGGATCTACATATTTGGCGTAGGGTTCGGAAAAGTCGTTATGCCCTTTGCCTGTCTTGTGCTGAATGTAACCGACCAGGGTCCTTTCGTTTAAAAACCGGGCAGCCAGTTTTTCCGAATTGGACAACATTCCGCCTCCGTTGCTCCGGACGTCTAAAATGATTCCCTTGCAGATTGACAGTTTATTAATGATATGGTCCAGGTTGGACTCTCCCAATGCAGAGGAAAAATCGCCATAATACATGTATCCGATATTGTCGTCGAATATTTTGTATTTGACGCCTCCCGCTATCAGGTAATCGGTTCCCAGGTATTTCTCAATGAGGTGTTCATAAAAATTGGGAGGATAATCTTCGAACCATTTCCAATAACGTCCCATATCGAATGGAGTATACAGATTGACGTGACCGTCTTTTAATTCCTGCAGCATTTCATTCAATAACCGGAACAGTTCGTCTTCAGTCATATTGCTTTTGAGCCTTTTGGAATAATCCCTGTAAACCTGATCCCAGTCAATTTCCTTGTATTGGAAAAAACAATACCGTTCGTCCATGATCTTCCAGAGAGCATCGAAATTTCCCTGAGGATTATTTGCTTGTTTTTCTATTTCGATGCAGGTACAAAACAGAAAAGGAAGTAACAATAAAAAACAATATTTCAGAATATTCATAAACAATTATTCAAAAACGGATTTGTAATTACCCTTGATTTTCTTTTTTCCCGGAACACTGAAAAAATTCTTGGAAAAGCCTATATAAAACGAATTGGAATGAATACGTGTCTCCAACTCGTTGATATTGGTTTCGTAAATCGTATTCATGTAAGTGAGTCGCAGGGTTGTAGAGTTGAACGGTAATTCTACCGAAAGGATATTCCTCAATGAGAGTTGATTGTGAAAAGACGCAAAATGAACCAGATTATCGTCGTCCCCCAATCCGATTTCGTAATAAGATTGTCCGTAATGCGGAGAAAACATAATCCCCAGGAAAGGAGCATTGACCTGATAACGGAGGTTTATGGGCTGAGAATAAACCTGGAACCGGTAGGTGGCGATTCCCGATAAATTCAGATTGAGGTGGGCTTTCGCCGTTGCCGGATTATTCCCATTCCGTGAGTTATAAATAAAACCGAGTATTCCGTTAGCCTGAGCTCCTGCAAAAAGCTGCAAATTTTTGGCAGGCCGGAAACGATAATGTAAACCGTATGCATAATCGATAAACCCGGAGTAATCGGAAGCAGTTTCCGCTTCGTTGTCCGTCCAGGAGAAATTCAGGTTGAAAAGGTGTTGTGCAGATACGTTCCCTTTCAGAATTCCGGTCATCCGGATCTGTTCATGCAATAATCCCACTGTAGTGCCTTTGTATTCCAGGTTCGACAAGTAAGTGTCGTAGATACTTGTCTTGCCGATACCCAGCAGGGTGGATTGGTAAGTAAGACGGATCGGATCTTCGTTCTCCTGTGCCAGACAGGGAAGAAAACAAAACATACACAAGAAGTGCAAAATGATTTTATTCATAATTACAGCGTATTATAGTCGCTAAAATATCTTCATCTGACCCGTGATTTCGTCCAGGATATCAGAAGGGCTTTTTTCCTCTTCTTCCGGCTCTATTTCTACATCCTGTACCATTTCCTCCGTTGTTTCAGGTTCGGGAAAACGAACCGGTTCCAACTCTTTAATGGATCCAACTTCATACGTGGTGATTCGTTTACCTTTGGCTTTAAAGCTTTTCACTCCAATGAATTCCTCCACGTCGAGAATTAAAGCCTCCCTGAAACTGTCCTGTCCTCCGAAAATCACTTCTATCCGCGGATAAACTTGGGAAGTCAGTAAGATCAGGCGAGAACCTGCATTCTCTCCCAGGACGCTTTGCTTCTTACTGTTTGCCTCGAGTGTGAATCGTTTGAGGTAGGGGAAATTCTGCTGATCGGCATCGAACAAAGCCGCAGACCAGACTTTGTCCGTTTTGAATTTTTCAATAATCAGGATGTCCCCGTCGTAATGGTTACTGGAATCGAAGTTGGTGGTATGAAATTCTCCTTTTTGATTGACTACCAGGATCAGGTCTTCGGCAAAAAATTCACCTAAGAATTCACCTCTTCCGTCGTAATTCAATCGTAATACATCCCTGTCGAACCATACTTTTCGTCCTCCCAGTGTAGAACCTCCTTTTTGTTTCAGCGAAATTTTATGAACCTCCCCTTTGGTCAGAATATTGCCCATAGATTGCCGGCCTTTGATAACAATTTCACTGAAACTTTTATCAAAAACGAGTAACTTTTGCCGGGGTTTGGGTTTCAGGATCACCTTGATCGTTTCCGCCTCCCCGTTCAGGTTGGCAGAGAAGTAAGCAATACGGCTTCCCGGATTTCCCTGGGTGAGGTCGTATTCCTTGTCGCGTGTGACTCCGGTCACTGCAAAACGTTTGATGTAGTGGGCTCCCATCTTTCCGTCCCGGTAGATAACATTATAAATGGTCCGGTTATCGTTGCGTTTAAAAACATTGAGGTAAAGGACATTTTTACCGACGAACATTTTCTCACTGATCTTGACAATTTTGTATTTACCGTCTTTATAGAAAAGAATGATATCGTCAATATCCGAGCAGTTACAGATGTATTCGTCTTTTTTCAGTCCGTAGCCGATAAAACCCTCCTCCCGGTTGATATACAGTTTTTCGTTGGCTTCCACCACCTTTGCTGCCTCAATAGTGTCAAAATACCGGATTTCTGTTTTACGAGGATAATCTTTGCCGTATTTTTCTTTCAGGTTGGAAAACCAATCGATGGTATAATCGACAATATGTTCTAAATGAAAGCCTATTTTTTTAATCTGCTCTTTGTAATTTGCAATTAAATCATCGGCTTTTTCCTTATTGAATTTGAGGATCCGTCCCATTTTGATTTCCATCAATCGCAGGATATCTTCCCGGGTAATTTCCCGGATAAAATCGGGTTTGAATGGAGTCAGCCGGCTATCGATATGGGCGACTGCAGTATCCATATCCTTGGCATTCTCAAATTCTTTATCTTTGTAAATACGTTCTTCAATAAAGATTTTTTCCAGGGAGGCAAACAACAGGCTTTCTTCCAGTTCCTGTTTTTGGATTTCCAGTTCCCTCTTCAATAAATACAAGGTCGTGTCAGTTGAATGTTTCAGAACATCCGAGACATTCATGAAATGAGGCTTGTTATTCTGGATAATGCAGCAATTCGGAGAGATACTTACTTCGCAGTCTGTGAAAGCGTATAAAGCATCGATCGTTTTATCGGAGGATACCCCCGGTGCCAGGTGGATTAATATTTCCACGTTTTTAGCTGTCATATCATCTACTTTCCGGATCTTGATTTTTCCTTTATCGTTGGCCTTCAATATCGATTCGGTTAAAGTAGAAGTTGTTTTCCCAAACGGAATTTCAGTGATGGAAAGCGTTTTATTGTCTATTTTATTGATTTTAGCCCTGATTTTAACGGATCCGCCCCTTTCTCCGTCGTTATATTTGCCTACATCGATATACCCTCCGGTTTGAAAGTCGGGATAGAGAGTAAAGTCTTCACCACGGAGATAGGCAACCGAAGCATCCAGCAATTCATTGAAATTATGCGGAAGCACTTTTGATGAGAGCCCGACTGCAATTCCTTCCACTCCCTGGGCGAGCAGCAGGGGAAACTTGACAGGAAGGGTGATTGGTTCTTTATTACGGCCGTCATAAGAAAGTTTCCAGTCCGTTGTCTTGGGATTGAATACCACCTCCAACGCAAATTTCGATAACCGGGCTTCGATATACCGGGGAGCAGCCGCACCGTCACCCGTGAGAATGTTTCCCCAGTTTCCCTGGCAGTCGATCAGCAGGTCTTTTTGTCCCAATTGTACCAGTGCATCGCCAATGGAAGCATCTCCGTGCGGGTGAAACTTCATCGTGTCACCGACAATGTTGGCAACCTTGTTGTAACGGCCGTCTTCCAGTCGGCGCATGGTGTGCAGAATTCGTCGTTGTACCGGTTTCAATCCATCGTTGATATGAGGTACCGCCCGTTCCAGAATGACGTAAGAAGCATAGTCCAGAAACCAGTTCTGGTACATGCCGGACAGATGATGCCGGCTTACCCCTTCCGGCCCGCCGGAGGGAACTTTATAATCGGAATGCTCTTTTTCAACATTCTCCTCTTCAATATTGGGACTGTTGTCTTCTATATTATCAGAATTCATACATGCATTTTTCAGATGGTTGCAAATTTACATAAAATAGTTGGATTTTTCTTACTTCTTTGCCGGCTGATGCATCATCAGATCTTCAGTTGTCGAGGTAATTTCTTCTTTGGGCATTTTCCATACCAGGTATTCATGTGGTCCGGCCGGATCGTCCTGCCAGATGTTACTTCCGCTTGAGTCGACAGATATGCGGCCGCGTACGGTTCCGAAATAATCACGGCATCCTCTGACTCCAACCAGTACCGCAGTCTGATCCCAGCTCGGACGCCCGTTGATGTCGTATTTCAGGCACAATGAAAAAGCATCTTTTACCGGGCTGTCTGAAATACCAGAAGCGGCCAGACGTTTTCCTGTGATAATTTCATTTCCGATTTCAAAGCCGCTCAGGGTTACCGGAGTCGGCCACCGGTTGAAAACCGTAACAGATGCTGCTGAATCCATATACACATTGAATTCTTTTCCCTGAGGGAAAGCCCCGGCCATGGAAATTAATCGTTTTACTTTTTTATGGATCAGAGCTTCTCCATCCAGATCGCTGTAAGCGTCCGGTTTGGAGTCAAGCAGGGCGGCCAGGTTGGTCAGGAACCCGACGGAGATGATGTGGACGCTGGTATCCGGTTGGGTACTTAAGATTTTCCTGTAGACCTGTACGGCGTCCGGAGCATCTCCGGTTTGTTTCGTTGTGTGCGGGTATCTGGCAGGCAAATGGTCTGCCCAGTAATCAGAGCCAAATCTCGAATCCTTGGTGTTGATGCCCTGGAGGGGAGCTCCCACGGGAAGTTCGCTTCGTCCGAAATAATGATTGATGACTTCAATGCAGGGAACTGAATTGGCATAGAGGTTAGAAGAGACGGTAGCCAGTATATTGGCTTCTCCACTATCGGCTAAAGCATGTAAAACCGCCATCGCTCCCACATCGTCGTAGTCGGGTCCCATATCTGTGTCGAAAATAACATGTACCGCCTCCGACCGGGTCCGGCAACTGAAGGACAAAAAACTTAATAATGCGATCAAAAGAAAAAAAATGCTGTTTTTCATTATAGTCAAAAAATGTGGTTTATAAGATCAGAATACAGTGATAAAAAGGATAAAGATAATGATTTTTATATAGTTTTCCAAAAAAAGTGTTAGTTTTGCATAGCTTATAACCTAATGCTTAAATCTCTTTTTACTAAATAATACTTAAATTTCTTTAATTTCTTTTACTTATGGAACAACGCAACAGTTCGGTTAACCTGGGGTTAACCTTTATGGCAATGATCTTTTTTGTCTTTGGTTTTATCACCAATTTCAATATGGCTCTGAAAGATCAGGTGCAAGCGACTTTCGAGCTTAATGCTTTTACGGCTCAGTTGGTTAATGGTGTTTTTTTCTTCGCCTATTTCTGTTTTTCCATGATCAGTGGAAAAATAATCAAAGCGATCGGTTACAAAAACGGGGTGATTGCCGGATTGATCTTAATTGCCGGAGGTAGTTACCTGTTTTACCCGGCAGTATCGGGAGAACCTTCTTATCCGCTTTTCCTGACAGCTATTTTTATCATGGCTACAGGTGTTGTTTTTCTGCAAACGGCCGCCAATCCTTATGTGGTTGCTCTGGGATCTCAGGAAACAGCTCCTGCCCGGCTGAATATGGTACAGGCAATGAACAGTGTAGCTACTACAATTGCCCCTTTTCTGGTCGGGTTGTTTATTCTGACTCCTGCTGCGTTGGCTATGGGTCCCAAAGCCGTACAAGGACCGTTTGTCATGATCGGAACGATTGTGCTGGCCATTGCCGTGGGTGTTTGCTTTGTACGTTTACCGAAGATCTCGGATACGGTGGCTGCTCCTTCCAAAAAGAATGTGTGGCAACATCCCCAGGTAGCGTTGGGAGCGTTGGGGATCTTTTGCTATGTGGGAGCCGAAGTGGGATGCTCCACCCAAATCGTGCCTTATCTGGAAGCCGGAGGTTTTGAAAAGCATGAAGCCGGAAGGCTGGTTGCCATTTATTGGGCCGGAGGAATGGTCGGGCGTTTCTTTGGTTCTGTGTTATTGAGTATTATGAAAAATTCCAGGAAATACCTATACTCTTCTTTTATCCTGTTATTCGCCTTTTTTGTCGGCTGGTTTATTTTTAGTTCCCGTGTCGAGGAAGGATCGTTCCAGTTTCATTCTGATCCCGTCCATGGCCTGATGTTCCTTGCTATTGCCGTAGTCAATTTTCTTGCGATGGTTTCAGGAAAAGGGAACGCGAATAAAACGTTGGGAATTTTTGGGCTTACAGCTGCAATACTCGTACTGGTAGCCTGGTTGTCTCCTGTTTCCCTGGGGATGTGGACGCTTCTGGCTGTAGGTTTTTTCAATTCCATTATGTTTCCGACCATCTTTTCGCTGGGAGTCAAAGACCTGGAATCGAAAGAAATGCCATTGGCTTCGGGGTTCATCAATACCCTGATTGTCGGAGGAGCGGTCGTTCCGATGTTAATGGGATTTCTTTCTGACAATATAAATATTCGTACGGCTTTGATACTTCCGATTCTTTGTTATTTGTACATTGCATTTTTCGGATGGAAAGGCAGTAAGTTCAGATAACCCGGATTTTATAACCCTGGAATGAAGTAATCCCCTTTACGATTTCATTCCCTTAATTAATGATATGAAATGAGATACTTGCTCTGTATTGTACTTAGTTTTTATTCTTTCTGTGGAATTTCAGCGGAAGGTCCATGTTACGGTTATTTGAAAAACGATACGCTGGTAATCGGAAATCAACAGGTAGAGCGTAAATTTTTATGGAACGACGGAAACCTGATCACCCGTTCGCTCACGGATAAGGCCAGTGGTCAGACCTGGGTAAGTGCCGGAAAGAACCCCGATTTGTATATCTCAGGTAAAAAAGATGAAATTGCCGGTGGAAAGTTTTTATTCCGTCGAGTAGAAAAAAATGCGATTCAACCCGAACGGTGGGAAGCGGAGATTCTCTATAATTCAGGTCAGTTACAGGTTAAAAGGATCTATCGTTTGTATGATAATTGTCCTGCTATTGCTTGTGATACTTACCTGAAAGGAAGTACGACGGAAGTTTGGACAGGAGCCCGCGAAAACCAGGCAGACATGAAAAATGTCGAATCGGTTCAGGATATGGCTGTAAAAGTACTGACTCCGGCTGTGGATCAGTTGCACCTGCCTGGAAAACATTGGCAGGTAGATGCCATCGAATTTTTTGATGTGACCGACCGGAATAATACGCTCGTTCAACCGGTCTCAGCTCTTTCGTATCATAAAAATCAGTACCGGGGTAATTTGCTGTTTGCTCATAATACCGAAATTGAAAAAGGGATTTTCTTCCTGAAAGAAGCACCTTGCTCCAGTGTTCAACTGGCTTATCCGGGATCGGATTTTGTCGCAGAATTCGGTAATTTTATGGTGACCGGCATGGGTGTGGCTCCCCAGGATCTGAAAGCAGATGAATGGACGAAAACATACAGTTGTGTTCTGGGGGTGTATGAAGGCTGTGAACTGAATCGGCTGACGGCTCTCCGGAATTACCAGAAACAGGTTCGGACATTGGTTCCGGGTCGCGACGAAATGGTTATGATGAATACCTGGGGCGATCGGAGTCAGGATAAAAAAGTCAATGAAGCGTTCTGCCTGAAAGAACTGGAAAAAGCGGCTCAGTTAGGTGTTTCTCATTTCCAGATCGATGATGGCTGGCAGTACGGAAAAAGTGCCAATTCGGCGTTTGGAGGCTCATTTAAGAATATCTGGAGCAACCCCGATTACTGGAAACCCGATCCTGCCAAATATCCCCACGGATTAGCACCGGTTGTACAAAAAGGGAAAGAATTAGGTATTGAAATCTGCCTCTGGTTCAATCCGAGTATTCAGAATAACTACGAAGACTGGGAAAAAGATGCGGGAGCGATGATCGATTTATATAATCAGTACGGGATCCGGACGTTTAAGATCGATGGTTTGATGATTCCTAATAAATTGTCTGAGATTCGTGTACGTCAGATATTTACAAAAGTATTGGAAGCTACCGGTCATCAGGCTGTCTTTAACCTGGATGCCACAGCAGGAAGACGGGGTGGGTATTTCTTCTTTAATGAGTTTGGAAATATTTTCCTGGAAAACCGGTATACGGACTGGACCAATTATTATCCTTACTGGACCCTGCGTAACCTGTGGATGCTTTCCAGGTATGTGCCGGCGGAAAAGATTCAGGTGGAATTTCTTAATAAATGGAGGAATACGGATAAGTATAACAACGATCCTTTTGCTCCTGCTCAATATTCGTTCGATTACCTTTCAGCAATTGCGATGGCTGCTCAGCCTCTGGCCTGGATGGAAGCTACCGGATTGCCCAAAGAAGCTTTTTCTACCGGAAAATTAATCAAAGGGTACCGCGAAATTCAGCATGATTTTCATGAAGGGGTAATCCTGCCGGTTGGCGATGAGCCTTCGGGAAGAGCATGGACCGGATTTCAGTCTGTTCGGGGAAATGAGGGATACCTGATTATATTCAGGGAAAAAACTCCGGACCGGAAAGCGGAAATAACGACCTGGTTGCCGGAAGGGAAGCAAGTGGTATTGAAAGCGTTATTCGGAAAAGGAACCGACTTTACAGCGACTGCAGGAAAAGACGGTAGACTCAGCGTTACGATTCCTCAGATCAATGATTTTGTTATTTACAAGTACCAGATAAAAGGAAAATAATTTATTGGAGAACTTGTAAGGTATGCCTTTTATCGGCAACCAATTGTTTCTGTAAATCTTCCATACGATCGAATCGCTTGTCATCACGCAGGTAAGCGATAAATTCCAGGCGGATGAATTGTCCGTATAAATCTCCGGAGAAATCGAGGATATGAACTTCTATCCTCTTTTCTCCCTGGGGGAGGATTGTTGGCCGGTTGCCGATGTAAGTCATTCCTCGGTAAGTGGTTTCGCCTATTTGTACCCAAGTGGCATAAATTCCGTTCCGGGGGATTACTTTATTTTCTTCCTGTAATTCGATATTGGCGGTCGGAAATCCGATTGTTCGTCCCATCTGATTACCGGTAATGACGTTTCCCTCCATGGAATAAGGGTAGGAGAGCATTCCGGCTGCAGCGCTTACGTTTCCTTCAGCCAGTAAATGACGGATGGTGGTGGAACTGACATGTAAATCCTTTTGTTGCCATTCTTCTGCCTGAATGACTTTCATGCCGCACATTTCTCCGTATATCCGGTAATCTTCGAAACCATCCACACGTCCTTTCCCGAATTTATGATCGTAACCGATCAATAGTTGTTTTATATTTAATTCATTGTGCAGTTTTTCAATGATAAAATCCTTGGCAGATAGCTCAGAAAGTGCTTTTGTGAAATTCATGATAATACAGTAGTCGACACCTGTTGTTGACAGGCGAAAAAGCTTTTCTTCCAGCGTGCAAAGCAATTCAGGTTGATAATTCGCTTGTAATACCTTGCGTGGATGTACGGGGAATGTGATGACGGCAACGGGTAAGTTGGATTGTTGTGCGGTACGTTGCAGTTGTCTGATCAGAAAACGGTGTCCAAGATGAACACCATCGAAAAAACCGACCGTTGCAGCCGATCCGTTTTTTAGTTCGTCAGGAAGCTGAAAGCTTTCATCCATGTATAGTGTTTTCATATTTTCGGGTACTAATTAAGCGCAAAGATAGCTTATTTTTTAGAAGAAATCTGTACCTTTGTTGATCTTAAAAAATTACAACGATGAAAGAACTTACAGTTTCCAGACTTTCCGGAAAGCTAGATATACAATCTCTTCCGGCCATTGCCGCGGCATTGGAGCAAATTACCGCACAGCCTGTCGATGTGTTGAACTGGAAGGACGCATATCCCTACTGTCCTGAAGTTTCTTTCCGGTTGGCTTATGATGATAAGAACTTTTATCTGCGTTACGATGTAAGGGAAAAGCATATTCGGGCTAAAGCCACAGATAATAATGGTCCGGTCTGGCTGGATTCCTGTGTGGAGTTCTTCCTTTCTCCCGAAAACAATGAGGAATATTATAATTTAGAATGTAGTTGCATCGGAACTAAATTGTTGGGATATAAAAAAAGACCCTCCGATACTCCTCAGCATGCAACGGTTGAGATTATGAACAATATCCGGTGTGAATCCAGCCTCGGGTCTCAGCCTTTCGATGAGAGAACCGGTGATTTTTCCTGGCAATTGGTTGCGGTCATTCCTTTACACTCGTTTTGGAATCATACCCTCGGTTCTTTGGAAGGAAAGACGATGCATGCAAACTTTTATAAGTGCGGAGATGAGTTGACCGAGCCTCATTTCCTTTCCTGGAATCCGATACAAACCCTGGAACCGAGTTTCCACCAACCCGGATTTTTCGGGAAACTGATTTTCTCTGCTATTTAACTTTTTGTTAAAATGAAAAAAATCGCAGGGAAGATTCCTTTAAAACAAAAACGTAGAAAATCACTCCCCGTATTAGCCACGTGTCGGAATTGTGGAACAATGATACAAGGCCCTTATTGTCACCAGTGCGGGCAAAATTTGTTTAAAGGAGTTCGTCGTTCGGTCAAGGATCTGGTATTCAATGCATTGGAGAATATATTTGTATTGGATAACAAGATATTCCAGACCCTTAGGTACCTGCTTTTTTATCCGGGTCGGTTGACTCAGGAATACACAAAAGGCAGAGTTGTCAGTTATGTACACCCTTCCAAGCTTTTTTGGTTTATTACGATTATATTCTTTTTCTTATTCGTATCCAAATTTAATATTGGAGAGACGGATGATGAAGATGAAGACCAGGGAATCGTAAAGATAAAGAAGGAGGTCGCTACTGCCCCTGAGAATAACGTATTACCTTCCGATTCTACGATTGCGATGAAAACTTCTTCTGTTTCTGATGTAAAAAAAGATACAACAAAAATTAAAGCCACACCATCTTTCGAAAGTGAGGAAAAAGAAAATAAACGGAAAAAGGAGGTCATTGGAGGTTTCGAGGAGTTAAATAAGAAGAAGGGCGATCTTCAACGTTATTTATCGACTTATGCTCCCTATTTTGCTTTTTTGTTGATTCCTTTTTTCGCCTTTCTGATGCTTTTGCTTTTTTATAAAAGAGCTTTTTTTTATGTTGACTATTTGGCCTTTTCCCTTCATTATCACTCATTTGTATTTTTATTGTTCTCTCTATATCTTCTGTTGGAAAGGCTTTTCCCCAACATAGATTATCCGGGTACAGTTTATTTACTACTACCCCTATTGTATTTTATGGTCGCATGCAGGGTTGTTTATCGGCCTAAAATCAGGGTTTTAATAGGAAAGACCATACTCATGGGAATCTTATATTTTATGGTATTGATTACTGTAGCAGTAGTATTGGGGGTTTTTGTTGTGTGGATGGTCAAACCGGAGATCTTTAACTCAAGTTTTTACAATGATATTTTTAATTGAAAAAGCAGATTATTTCCTCGGAGTAATTCTGACTTCTGAGGTCAACGGGTATTTTAATCCTTTGTAAGAAGTAAGGTTTGCCTCGGCGGCTCCGATTTTCAATTTAGCTTTGAGTTTAAGCGGTACACGGTTTTCATCGTCACTGATCCAGATTTCCATAGCACTTTTGGATTCATTGAATACTTCATCAACAATGTCTACCTCGATCCGGAACGCTCTGTACTTAATGGTTTCACTTTTTTCGATGATGGACTGTCCCATGAAGCGAACAATCATATTTACTTTTCGTTTTCCGACGAAAGTAGTCAAAGGAAAGGATTGACCGGATTGCATATTGGAAAAATCCAGGGTACGGGCGAATGAAAAGATGCTCAGGATGTCGTATCCCCGGTTTTCCGCAGTCAGTAAGGTATCGAATTTGACAGCATTGACGGTTGCCCTTCTCACACGTACTTCCGAGAACATTTTGCTGTGTTTTTTGACAAACAATTCTTCGATGAATTTGGTACTTCCTTCATTGATGCTTCTTTTATGATACATGGGTTGTAAGTCAAAATTCATGTAAGAATCCAGTGTATCCCGGACTTTAAATATCTTATCGAAAAAAGAACTGGTTTTGAAGTCGAGGCTGGTTTTGAAGGCTTGTTTATGGCCGTATTGGGAACTGCTGACCCGGTAGCGGGCGGCTCCGGCTTTGACCATAACAATTCCGTATTTGTAATGAATTTCATAATTCAATTGTTCCCCATCCTGAAACGGGGTATCCTGAGCAGATAACGATGGCATAAAAAACACCATACACAGGAAAATGATCACATATCCCAGGTATTTAGCGGGGCATAGGCATAGATGAAAAGCCTCCTCGCTGGCTCCCGGACGTTTGGTTGGATTGTTTTGTTTGTCTCTGTTCATCTTTCTTCGGTTTCTTTTCTACGGGTTTATTTTTAGTTATATCCAACGGTTTCTGTCTGTTAATAGGAATTTCGGTAACGTTCCAGTTCTGATCGATTTCACTGTATTTCCGGAGTTCGAAAAAGGAAGGAAAATAATACACCGGTTCCGGATGTCGTTTTTCCGCATAATTACCGGTATCCCATTTCCCGTTTCCGTTCTTATCATCAATATAACGCAGATAATATTTTCCAGGTTTAAGATTCTGGAAACCGAGCTCTCCGTTTCTCAGTATGGATTTTCTCACCACCCTGTCAGAGCCGTCCAGAAGTTCCCCGAACCCTGTACCTTCAATTCCTTCTACGGCTACATACAGACTGGCATATTCATCTTCATTCGGGGTTTTGAGGGTGTTTTCGATTTTATTGTTCCATTTCCCATAAATACTGGTAAAAGCAGCCGAGTCGATCGTAATTTTATATTCAACTCCATATGGCCATGGATAAGCAATGAAATACATCCGGGGATTCAGTTCGTTGTGAGAAATGTGAAAGTCCCGTTTTTCAAAAAGAGTATCCACTTTTTGTTGGATCAGTATTTTGGTTGTATCCAACTCCCATAGGGGTTCTTCAAAAACGATTTTGATTGTGTCGTAGACTTCCAGTGAAGATTGAGGAGAAACGTTAACTCCTAAGAATGGGATGATTTCTTCTTTCTTCTTGTCTTTTTCCTTCTTTTTAGGAAGCTCTTTTTTGCGATGGAACAGGTTGATTGTATCCAGGACCTGGACCCAGTTGTTCAACGTATCGGTCGACCAGTAATTAGCTTCCACGGTCAAAGAGTCCTGTTTGTAGATCAGGGAGTCTGTGATCCAGTAGTGAATGGATTTCCGGTCGTCGGCAAATTCTGTGATGAACCAGTCCGGATGTTCATTCTCTCCCAGGAGCCGGATTTCCGGTTGTAATTTTTCTTTGGAATTGAAATACAACGTAAATTTTTCAGGCACTAGTCTTTCTGATTTAATCAGGTATTGTGTCTCAAAGTCTTCTTTGAAAAGGAAAAGTTTTAACTGATCCGGTGTGAAACGTGTGTAATGGATAGTCTTAATGGTGTCTACGGTCAGACTGTCTTTCCATACCGTATCCGGGCGGATAGCGGGTTCAAATCCCGGTACAATCAGACTGTCGTAAAAAGCGATGGCTTCTCCGGGCTGATCGAAACGGTAGTCCCGGTTCATATCGTTTAATGCATAAATTTTGTACGTTCCGTGTGACACATTACGTATCCAGAATTTTCCACGGTCGTTGGTTTGAGTAGTTCGGATGAAAGGCTCTTTGGTAAAAGCGGTGTCTTCCAGGTTCTTATGGAGTCCGATGAGAATGTTAGGCATGGGTTCTAAGTTCTCGGAATTGAGCAAAGTGCCTGAAATGATTAATGAATCGATGGTTTCTCCGGTGGAAAAGGCAAAAGAAAATCCTTCGAGGATATTTTTCTCGTTGTTGTCTACAATCGCATCTGTAAAATCGAGTGTGTAAGTCGTATTCGGCCAGAGCGAATCTTTCAGTTCTACACTCACTTTGTTTCCTATGGATTTAATGACCGGCGCCTTTTTTTGTGGCGGGGTGATGATTACTTTCTCCGACGGATTTTCCAGGCTGATTAATTCATCGAATACGAGTTCGATTTTATTTCCGGTAAAATTCACTGCATCCGGTTTCGGGTTGCTGTGTACAAATTTGGGCGGAGTCAGGTCATAGTCTCCTCCCTGCGGATTACCGATGCTGGCGCAGGCATAAAAGATACACAGTGTGAAAACCGTGTAAAGGATAATAAAAAGCGTATTCTTAATCAAACGAAACAGTTGCATGAACGTATTATTTCATCTCGGATGCAAAAATACAAAGTTTAACCGGAAATACGCTCTTTCGATAAAAGTTTATGACCAATCCGGCAAAAGATACATTTCTTTTGTTCGCAATAGACTCGTTTCAGCTGAATTAAGGCCTGGCTGTCTCCGGCGTGGCAGGCTTGTATGCCTGTCCGGGTAAATGTGTTTACAATCGAATTCTTTTCCGGGGGAATAATTTCCAGGAAGCGGAGCGCTCTTTCTGAAAAAGAATCCTGATTTTTTTGCTTTCCGTAGGCAAAGAGTACAGGCACTACCGTATTGATGAGCAGGATATGGATTGCCGATAATCCTAAATTCTTGGGTTTCATGGTAGAAGATTTAGTGAAATGGTAGTGGTTCATCCAGTATTCATCCAGATTGGAAATGAATAAAGGAAGTAGGTCATGGATGTTATCCAATTCCAGTATCCGGGAAAATAAATGCTGGTGGATACGGATCAATCCGGCCAATTGTACGATTTTGATATGTGGAAAGTTATGAGGTCTTACCCTCAGGCTTTTGAAAATATAGGATTCGAGAGGTTGCAGCCGGTATTTTTTTCGGAGGAACCGGTATTCTTTCTGTAATGACAGGAAATAAGAATGATCAGTCAGGTCTTCCTCTTCGAGGAGTCCTGCTTGTCCCAGGAACAATGCATCAACCTGTAGCTGGGATTCCTGTTGCTTTTGGATATATTGAAGCGGAAGGCTTTTTGCCAATCGCTCGAAGGCGTCGTTATTGATGCCGAATCCAAAATTCCGCGATAAGGTAATATAAAAAACCTCGTTCCAGTTTCCTTTATATTCTTCCAGTAATTGAAAAAGATGTTGTGTTTTTTGTTCCAACCGTTCCGTTAGTAAAGCGTTTTTCCAGTCGGTCAGGTAAATTTCAGGAATTCCTGCCAAACTGTTCAGGCATGGAACAGGAAGTTCTTTGCTTACAAGATAAAGGTAGTTTTGACGGATATGTTCGGGAATTTTCAACATCAGCTGAGGGATGCTCCGGCCCGATTTGCTGAAAATCTGATCCCGGTCCAATTGTCCGGTTACATGTAAAATAACCGAATCATAAGCTCCGTCCTTTTCATGTGAGTGTTTATACCAGTCGGAAGAACAAGTGTGAATTTCCACGTTACCGGCCCAGATCCGCTTGTCGATCCGTATTTTGGCATTGAAAAAGTCCGGTCCGGCGTTGGTATTGTGTAATCCCGGATCTATGATTTCGATGTTTAGACCGTCATTGGTTATCAACATTGATGCGTCGTACAGTCTGTGTTTCCAGACATAATGAAGTAAGGTTTCCATGGTATTTTATTAAATTTATTTTCCGGGTTGAATATAACCGACGACATTCCGGGTTTTGGTTAATCCGGGTTTGTCGGCCATTTCTGTCAGGGCTTCATATAATTCACCGAATTGAACATTCATTTCGATTTCCAGATGATCCAGCCGTTGTTTAAGTTCTTCGTATCCCAATGCATATTTTCTTAATTCGACAAAAGCCCTCATGATAGCGATATTGATTTGTATGGCTTTGGTATTTTTCAACACACTGGATAGCATGGCAACTCCCTGTTCGGTAAAGACAAAAGGATAAGTAGATCCAATATTGTAGTTGGGGGGTATCACAAACTGTGATACCCCATTGATTATCAATCGAATGGATTCTTCTTTTGTTAGTTGGAACATAAAATCCGAAGGAAAACGATCAATATTTCTTCTTACAGCTTGTTTAAGTACACGGGTTTCTACTTCATACATTTCTGCCAGGTGAAAATCGGTCATGACTTTTTGTCCCCGGATTTCAAAAACTTTGTTTTGAATCACCTGTAATTGGGGTGTTTCTGAAGAGGTTTTCATAGCGATGGTCGGTAAATGGTTTTGGTTATATAAAATTACTTGTTTTGCAAAGTTAAAAATATTCCGAAAAATAATAGAGGATTTATTCATTTTTTCTTTCTCCTTTTTTTGCTATTCCGCAGAAATGACGTATGTTTGTGACTCTTTTAAATCCGTTTTTATTTTACAGATTCATGAAGAAAACAGTCCTGGTATTATGTTCTTTAATCTGCTTGTTCACAGCAGAAGCTCAAACGGGAAAAAATCCGCTTGTGTTAAAAGATATCGTTGAGCAGAAATATGCTCCCCGGGGAATTGCTGAAATGCGCTCCATGCCTGATGGAGAACACTATACCATGTTGAGTCCGGACAGGCAGGCGATCCTGAAATACGCTTATAAAACCGGTCAGGTAACCGATACTCTGTTTCATGTAAAAAAAGTCAGGGAAACACACTTGGATGCCATAGAAGGCTACATAATCAGTAATACCGGATTTCGGATTATGGTGTGGACAGATAAGGAGTATGTTTACCGTCGCTCGTGGAAGGCTAAACTTTATGATTACGATGTCAGGCGAAATTTTCTGAAACCGCTTTCGGATACGGAAGGTAAGTTGATGATACCCACTTTTTCCCCGGATGGAAGAATGTGTGCTTATGTGAGAGACAATAATATCTGGCTGAAAAAATTCGATTATGATACGGAATCCCAGGTTACCAACGACGGTTTGTTCGGAAAAATACTGAATGGTGTCACTGATTGGGTCTATGAAGAAGAATTTACAGTAACCAATCTGATGTCCTGGTCGTCTGACAGCCAGTTTCTGGCTTTTGTAAAGTCGGATGAAACGAATGTTCCCAGTTTCAGCTTTCAGAATTTTGACGGTAGCTTGTATCCCGGATTTACCACTTTCAAATACCCTAAGGCCGGACAAAATAACTCGAAGGTAGCCTGCCATGTGTATAGTGTGGAAACCAAGGATATAAAAAAGATGAATGTCCCATTGGATGAAGATGGATATATTCCGTTGATTCGGTTTGC
This sequence comes from Bacteroidales bacterium, assembly GCA_031553885.1. Taxonomy (GTDB): domain Bacteria; phylum Bacteroidota; class Bacteroidia; order Bacteroidales; family Azobacteroidaceae; genus JAVBKV01. Next base: position 84,536 of record JAVBKV010000055.1, on the reverse strand, counting down.
CGAAAATCCCGATCAACTGGCGGTTATGACGCTTAACAGGCAACAGAATATTTTCAGTATGCATTATGCCAATCCGAAATCGACAGTTTCCCGCCTGATTCTTAAAGATGAGAACAAGTATTATGTAGAATCCGATTGGCTGAAATCCATTTATTTCACTCCTGAAAACTTCGTTTATGTCAGCGAGAAAGATGGGTATGCGCACATTTATTTGTATACAACCACTGGTATTCTGGAACGTCAGGTGACTTCGGGCAACTGGGATGTGACGGCTTTGTACGGAATTCATCCGGCAACCAAAAGCATTTATTTCCAGTCAGCGGAAGAAAGTCCGTTACGAAGGTCGGTTTATAAAGTAGATGCCAAAGGAGTCAAAACCAGATTGTCGAACCGGGAGGGAACTAATAATGCCACATTCAGCCGGAATTTTCAGTATTTTGTCAATGTTTTTTCTAATGCAACAACACCTGATTATATTACCCTGAATGATGAGAAAGGAAAAGAATTCAAGGTTCTGAACGATAATGCTCCCTTGAAAACAACGTTGTCTTCCCTGGCGATTTCCTCAAAAGAATTTTTTACTTTTACGAATCCGGGAGGAGATGTTTTGAATGGTTGGATGTTGAAACCGGTAAACTTTGATTCCGGAAAGAAATATCCGGTACTGATGGTTCAATACAGTGGTCCGGGGTCTCAGCAGGTGTTGGACCGGTATGGCGTGGATTGGGAATCGTATCTTGCCAATCAGGGATTCATCGTTGCCTGTGTGGATGGCCGTGGAACCGGAGCCCGGGGTGAAGAATTCCGTAAATGCACTTACCTGAATTTGGGAATGTTGGAGTCGGATGATCAGATTGCAGCCGCCCAATACCTGGGTACTCAGAATTACATAGATAAAAACCGGATTGCTATCTGGGGTTGGAGCTATGGAGGCTCCATTACATTGGCGTCCATGAGTCGGGGAAATGGAGTGTTTAAGGCCGGAGTTGCAATCGCTCCTGTTACCGATTGGAAATTGTACGATTCGGTTTACACGGAAAGGTATATGCGGACTCCCAAAGAAAATTTTACTAATTATGAAAAAAACTCTCCCATTCAGTTGGCTCGTAATTTGCAGGGACGATTATTGTTAATACATGGGACTGCCGATGACAATGTTCACTTTCAAAACACGATGTATTATGCCAGTGCATTGGTAGAGGCGGGAAAGCAATTCGAAATGCAGGTATATTCCAATAAAAATCACAGTATTTTAGGGACTCAAACCCGACATCATTTATATACCCGGATTGTTGAATTTTTACAACAATATCTATAATTTATAGATGGATACAGAGATAAAACGAATTCGAAAACCTGAATGGCTTCGTGTTAACCTGGGTAATAACGAACAGTTTTCCATGACAGGAAAGATAGTTCAGGATCGTAGCCTGCATACCATTTGCCAAAGTGGGAAATGCCCCAATATGGGAGAGTGCTGGAACCAGGGTACTGCTACATTTATGATCGGGGGTGATATTTGTACCCGTTCCTGTAAATTCTGTAATACACAAACCGGAAAACCCTTACCCTTGGATCCTAAAGAACCTTATAATGTTGCTCAATCCGTTAAAGATATGAAACTGAAGCATGCGGTTATTACTTCTGTAGACCGCGATGATTTACGAGATTATGGGGCTGATCATTGGGCAAGAACGATTGAAGAGATCAAAAAACATAACCCGGAAATCACTATTGAAGTTCTGATTCCTGATTTTCAGGGAAGAAAAGAACTACTGGATAAAATCACACAAGCTTCTCCGGATCTGATTGCTCATAATATGGAGACCGTCAGGAGACTAACTCCTCAGATACGAAGTGTGGCCCGGTATGACCTCAGCCTGGAGGTACTTAACTATGTTTCCCGATCAGGGATTCCGGTAAAATCCGGATGTATGCTCGGATTGGGGGAGACCAAAGAAGAAGTGTTGGAACTAATGGATAACCTGCTTGATGCCAATTGTTTTTTGCTTTCAATCGGGCAATACCTGCAACCTTCAAAAAAGAATATTTTAGTATCGGAATACATCCATCCTGATGTTTTTAAGGAGTATAAAGAAATTGCTTTGAAAAAGGGATTTAAACATGTAGAAAGCTCCCCTTTGGTACGATCTTCGTATCACTCCATCGATTTCTTGAAATGTCGATAAAACAAAACAATTCCAAAAGAAAGAATGTTATAAGTCAAGAATATATAATATGTAGAAGTGGAGAGTATATGAATGCAAAAAAAGTCTTGGACCCGTTATCTAATCCTGCTCTTGGGATGTTACCCCTGGTGTTATGTGTATTAGTCGATTATTATACGAATTATACCATTGCATTTCTCTCAGGAGTATTATTATTTGCAGTCTGGTTGGGTGTCTCCATGTACCGGACAAAATATTCTCCTCCTTATATGTTGATTGTGACGGGTATCATTTTTGCTATTTATGCAGGATGCTCGGTTTTTACTCCGTTACGGGAGCTTTATCTTCAGTATTCCCTCACTATCTGTGAAATTTTATTGGTCCTGACTTTTAGCTTTTTTAATGCTTTTAAAAGACGGATTAAAGAAAGAGTTAAGAAAAAAGATACGGATAAAATAACACAGGCCATAAGTAAAGCCAGACTAAACGAGTTTTTCTATGTGGCAAAACTCTACCAGAATGTCCTGATCATCCACCTCTCTATCGTGTTGATTTACAGCCTTCTTTCCGAAGAATACCATACGGAAGGAAGGAGTTTTTTTATATGTACCGTTTTGTTTGTTATTTTTGTATTGCTGGTCATTATTTATGAGTATATCCGATTGGCCATGCTGAAAAGACAAATTGCTTCGGAGGACTGGTTGCCGATCGTTAATGAAACAGGAGGTGTAATCGGAAGAGTAGCTCTTAGTGTAAGTCAGGCAGCCAAAAGACAATACCTCCATCCGGTGGTTCGTATAGCGTTGATTTATAAAGGACTGTTGTACCTGAAAGAACGTTCTCCCCGTTTTGTCTTCGATCCTAATAAAATAGATTATCCTTTTGAAAAATATGTTTATTATAAACAAACACTGGATGATTGTGTAAAGTCCAGTTTGCGGAAGGGTTGTGGGGTTGATGACCTGCCTGTCCGGTTTGTTTTCAGGTATTTGTTTGATACGGAAGAGGCGCATCGGTTGATTTATCTGTATACCTGTAACATTCAGGATGAGGAAACGATGAAAAGGCTGAGCCTGAAAGATGGAAAATTGTGGACAGACAAGCAGATTGAACAAAACCTGAACAAAGGTATTTTCTGTGAAAGTTTCGAAAAAGAATATGAAATTCTGAAAAATACAATTCTTATGGCTGAAAGATATATTAAAAACCCGGAATCCCAAACCGGTACGATTGTGTAATCTGCATTCAGCGTTTCTTATTTTTATCCCTCATTTTATCTCTCTTCTTAAAAAGAATCCACAGGAAAACAATACAGGCCAGTGTTACCAGAATGGTTGCTCCGTATTGAATATAACTAAGCCCCTGATTCCTCCCCGGCCAGGCATAGATACTCATTCCGATAAGGTATATCAGTAAAATAAGGGGAATTGTTGTAGATCTTTTTAGTTTCATAGATTCATTTTTCCTTAGCGTACATACTTCTTTAGTAATTGCAAAAGTAAGCATCATTTTGTTAAATTTTTGATTTTTGACCGGAAAAGCAGTAATTTTGTACCTACTAATTTCTCGTATTCAATGAAAATTGCAGCTTTAGTGTCAGGAGGGGTCGATAGTTCGGTAGTGGTTCACCAGCTCAAAGAGGCAGGTTATGATCCGACTATTTTCTATATTAAGATCGGTATGGAAGATAAAGATGGCTACATTGATTGTCCATCGGAAGAAGATATCGAAATAACATCGTATATCGCCAGGAAATACGGCTGTAGAATGGAGGTAGTTTCGCTGCATGAAGAGTACTGGGAAAATGTGGTCAGTTATACGATCGATGCTGTTAAACGTGGGCTTACGCCTAATCCGGACATGATGTGTAATAAGCTTATCAAATTCGGGACTTTCGAACAGAAATGGGGCCATGAATTTGATAAAATTGCGACCGGGCATTATGCAACAACAACCGTTGTTAATGGGAAAACCTATCTTTCGACAGCTGCCGATAAGATTAAAGATCAGACTTATTTTTTAGGTCAGGTAAATTACCTGCAGGTTTCAAAACTGATGTTTCCCATTGGTCACCTGCTGAAAAGCGAGGTCCGCGCAATAGCAGCCGAAGAGGGTTTGCCGAGTGCTCATCGTAAGGACAGCCAGGGAATTTGTTTCCTGGGTAAAATCAATTATAACGATTTCATTCGTCGGTATTTAGGAGAACGTCCAGGGAAAATTGTGGAACTGGAAACCGGAGAGAAAATAGGCACACATAAAGGCTATTGGTTTCATACAATCGGACAGCGTAAGGGACTGGGTTTGAGCGGAGGTCCCTGGTTTGTTATTAAAAAAGACATCCGCCGGAATATTATTTATGTTTCCAATGGGTATGACCCCGAAACACAATATGGGAAAGTGATTAATTTACAAGGGTTTGATTTTATTACGGAAGATCCCTGGGGTACATTTGAAGGGGAAAAAGAAATCGCTTTCAAAATCCGCCATACCCCTGATTTTACTTTCGGGAAAATACGGAGGATTGGAGATGTCTATCGCATTGAGTCGGAAGATAAGATACAAGGTATTGCTGCCGGACAGTTTGGTGTCGTTTATGACAAGGAATGTAACCTTTGCTTAGGTAGCGGAATGATTATTGAGGAATAAGTCTTAAAAATCAGATTCCTCGAATTGTTCCAGACTTAATTCTTCTCCATCAAAAACGGCATAAGAAAAATACTGAAGCCAGTCTCCTATAATCATCATACGGCTTTTGTTTGAAAGCATTAAGTCCAGTAAGATATGCCGGTGCCCAAAAAGCAGGTAATCGGTATCCGGATTTTTGAGAATATACTGTTTAGCATACAAAACCAGATGCTCTTTGTTTTCTCCCAGGTAATCGGTCGGTTCTGTTAATCCCTGTGTACGGCTGTGTTTCGACCAGGCATGTGCAAAACCGATTCCCCATCGGGGGTGGACCGAGCCGAAAAGAACCTGGCAAAACCGGTTGTGGAACAACCAACGGATCAATTTGAATGAAAGGGAGTTATCTCCCAGGCCGTCGCCGTGAGCCAGGTAAAATTTCTTACCTGCAATTTCTGTGATCAACGGTTCCTTGTGAATGATGGCTCCTGTTTCCCGGGGAAGATAATCGAAAACCCAAATGTCATGATTTCCGATGAAAAAATGAATTTCCACACCGGAATCGCTCAATTCGGCAATTTTACCTAAAAAACGGGTAAACCCGCGAGGAACGACATATTTATATTCGTACCAGAAATCAAAAATGTCTCCCAGGAGATAAAGGGCAGCAGCATCCTCCTTGATAGAATCCAGCCAACGGACGAATCGTTTTTCGACCATCCGGGAATCTTCGAAGACATCCGAGCCGAGATGCATATCGGATGCAAAATAGATTTTATTTTTGTTTTCCTTCATTTCAAAGGAATCCTAATTCCAGCTTGGCTTCTTCGCTCATCATGTCTTTATCCCATACCGGCTCAAAAACCAGGTGTACATCAACGCTTTTAACTCCTTCTACCGACTCTACTTTCATTTGTACGTCCTCCATGATGAAATCGGCAGCCGGACAGGCCGGAGCCGTCAGGGTCATGGTGATAACCACGTTCTTGTCGTCGTCAATTTCTACTCCGTAGATCAATCCGAGATCATAAACATTAACGGGGATCTCCGGATCATATACGGTTTTAAGCATCTTGACGATCTGCTCTTCGAGTTCCATAAAATTTGCTTCCATACGATTGAAAATATAACAATACGAATGCAAATGTAAGAATTATTATTGAATGTTTTTAAATTCTTTCTTCATCGGCATAGCTGTAATAATTTTCCTCACAGACAATGACATGATCCAGCAGAGAGATATCCAGTAAAGCAGATCCTTCTTTTATTTTTTGTGTGATCCGGTCGTCCTGCCAGCTGGGATGAAAACTGTTGGATGGATGATTGTGACAGATAACCAGGCAAGAAGCCAGCCGGTTGACGGCTTCCTTAAAAATGAGTTTGTTGTCTACAACGGTTTCGGATATTCCCCCCTGGCTGACTTTCAGTTTATCTATGATCTTATGGGATCGATTGAGAAAAAGAACCCAGAATTCTTCGTGAGACAGATCAGATAAAAACGGCCGAAAGTAATCGTAGATATCCTGGCTGCATGTGATTTTTGCCAGCTTGCCTGGTTTTTCATTTTTTCTCCTTCGTCCGAGTTCCAGTGCCGCAATAATGCTGATGGCCTTTGCTTCTCCGATCCCTTTGAAGTTGGAAATCAATTGATTGATCGAGAGTTTTCCCAATTGATTGAGGTTGTTTTCTGTAGAAAGGAGAATGCGTTGGGCGAGCTCAACACCTGTTTCTTCTTTATTTCCGGAACCGATTAAGATGGCTAATAATTCGGCATCCGATAGGGAATTGATGCCTTTCAGCAGTATTTTTTCACGCGGGCGATCTTCTTTTGCCCAATCTTTGATACGTAGTTTGGTTGTTTTGGTCATGATGTTAATGTTTTTGTTGGGTTTTGGACCTATAAAAAAGAAGACGTTAAGTCGCAGGAATGAAAAAATGAATCGCAACTTAACGTCTTTGATATGCTTTAATTATTTAGCTCTTTCTACATAAGAGCCGTCGCGGGTATCCACCCTGATTTTTTCGCCTTCTTCAATGAACAAAGGAACGCGGATAGTCGCACCGGTTTCCAGGGTTGCCGGTTTGGTGGCATTGGTTGCCGTATCACCCTTGAGGCCCGGTTCTGTATAAGTTACCTGTAAAACAACATGAGCAGGAAGCTCAGCAAAAAGGATTGTTTCCGATTCCGCGTGTACTACTACTTCAGCAGTATCTCCTTCTTTCAGGAAATCAACACCGGTTATGCTATCTCTTTCTATTGAAACCTGTTCAAAAGTTTCGTTATTCATGAAGTTGTATCCCATGTCATCCTGATAGAGGAACTGATAAGGTCGTCTTTCAATACGAACCTCCTCAATTTTGACTCCGGAGTTGAAGGTTTTTTCAAGGGTACGTCCTGTTGTTACGTTTTTTAGTTTGGTACGTACAAAAGCCGGCCCTTTTCCGGGTTTTACGTGAAGGAATTCCACGATGTAATAATACTGTCCCTCCAGGTCGATGCACATCCCGTTTTTAAAATCTGCTGTAGTAGCCATAAAGAATAATATTTTTTGAATAGTTTTTAATGAATGTCTTCAAACAGAAGGGCAAAGGTAGGTATTTTATACAAAAAAACAAAATGGGGGAGTCATATCCGGCGTACTATATAGTCTTAACCATAATATAATCATTCATAAAATAACCATTCCCAATGTCGAAATCACCTTCACTTTCAATGACAAATCCGTTTTTTTCATAGAAGTAACGGGCTTTGTTTTGCCGGTTTACATTCAAAGCCAGTGATAGGGGGCCTTCAGGATATAATTCCCGCAGGTAACCGGTTACTTTTTCAATCAGAATACGACCGAGTCCTTTGCCTTGAAGGAATGGCAGTACGTAAATTTTTTGTAAATGATACCGGTCTTCCTGTTCTTTTTCAATGGACATGTATCCTGATGGCTGATTATTTTCATCGTAAGCAATGAAAAAAACATGTCCTGCTCTCATCTGGTTTTCCAATGAAGGAATGGAGTACATCCAGTCGAACATATAATCCAATTGTTCCGGAGATAAAATACTTCCGTAGGTGGGTTCCCAGATTTGGAAAGCCAGGTCCCGGATAATGGAGCAGTCTGCTGCTGTTGCCTGAATAATATGAAACATCGGGTTGTGTTTTAATGTCGGATTTTTTGTATTAAAGGCATGTAAAGATAATTAGTTTTATCCGGAGAATCAGCAGGAATGCATGAAAATCCGGATTACGCTTTATGATGTTGATGCTCGGTCGGAGTTTCTGCGATATTTCTGGTTTCTTTATCGGTATCAGGAACTACTTTCGCTTTTTCGAAGTAACGTTTATAGATGATAAAAAGGATCATGATTAATGAGAACGTAATGATTCCATTGGAAAAGAAACCGTATTTTTCACCGATTGTATCCATCGCCCATCCGGTAAAGGTATTTCCTAAAGGAGTACTTCCGGTATTGATAAGGACATAGATACTCATGACCCGTCCCCTGTAATTATCGTCGGTGTTGAGTTGAATGCGGGCATTGGCCCGGTTCAGGAAACAGAGTGACAAAAATCCGAAAAGAATCAGAATCGTTACAATATAAGCGATGGAATGTAAATTCAAAAGTGTTATGATTTGCAATACTCCCATTGCCAGTCCTGTGTAGATAAGGAAATACTTGCTTGGAATATCTTTTCCTATACTGGCCATAAAAAGGGCTCCTGCCAGCGATCCTAACCCCAGCATCGACATAAGCATACTGTAAGTTCCTTCATCTCCGAGAATCACATCTTTGGAAAAGACCGGCAGGATAACATTGGAATTCAGGGAAAAAGTACATACGACAGCCATGATCAGAAAGGTAGGAAATATCCGGGTATTCCGGGCGGTATACACAAGTCCTTCCTTGATTTCGGAGAGTACTTTCTGTTCGGAATCACGTTTTCTGGGATTTCCCGGAATAGTGATCAATGTAATTCCGTATAGAACGGGGATAAAACTGATAGCATTGATTAAAAAACATTCGGCAACTCCCATATATTTCATAATTACTCCGGCAATAGCAGGACCCAGGATCCGTGCAAGATTGAATGTGGTGGAATTCAAAGAAATAGCATTGGGGAGATCATCTTTTCCTACCAGTTCGACAAAATAGGATTGGCGGGTGGGCTGGTCGAGACTGTTACCGATTCCGGCCAACAGTGCCAGCATGGCGAATAACCAGTAATTGGTGGAGCCTTTCCAGACCAGCAGGGCAATCAGCAGTGATTGTATAAGAAACAGACTTTGGGTAAAAAGCAGGATTTTCTTTTTAGGAAAACGCTCAATGAACACACCGGCAAAAAGTGTTAATAACAATACCGGTCCAAATTCGAAAACGCCCATCAGCCCTAATAGAAAGGGCGAATTGCTGATTTTGTATACGTACCAGCTTAGAGCAGTAACCTGTATCATTCCTCCGATTGTGGAAACGAGTTGTCCCCACCAGAAATAACTGAAGTTCTTGTGGTGAAGGGCCGAGAACATTTTATGAAAGATTCCGGAAATACTCATGTAATTTCTTTTTACTAAGAAGCTTCTTCCGAAATTAAAAACACACAATAAGAATAAATGTTGCTGACTTTATTCGGAAAGACAGGGATCTGTTGTTATTATACCGGATTCTATGGAGTTTCTGATCAATTGGTTTTTCAGGTCTTCCAATTTTACTCCCAGCGTTTCTGCTGCTGATTGAAAGACAGATTCGATGTTCATTGCTCCGTCGTCGGTTTCTAAAAATAAACGATCAAGAGGGACTGTTTTCAACGATTCTTTATTATGTCTGGGGCCAAAGGAGAGATAAAAACCATTTTTCAACAATTGAGCGGCCTGTTGGGGCTTCCCCCTGAATCCATGAATGATCCATACTTGTTGAGGCTTTATTTCATGCTTAAGGGCCAGTAGTTCGTCGAACGCTTTTACACAATGGATAATCAGAGGCTTATTGTGTTTTTCGCTGATGTGTATTTGTGCAAGAAATACCTTCTGTTGGAGGCCGGCTGGGGTGTTGCAGAGATGATCCAATCCGCATTCACCAATCATCCTTACATTACGGAAAACGATATTTTTTTCAATAAAATCAAGATCCCGGGTCCAACGGTCCTCCCGGATATTCCAGGGGTGAATACCCAACGAATAATCGGTATGCTGGAGATCGAGTCCGCAACAGGAAACGCAGCCGGAGATATCGAGGTTGTAAACAGATATAATGTTCTCGCGGCGTTGGGAATATTGGTGAGTATGAATGTCGAAGTACATAATTCCGGATTCAGGGAACAGGATCGTAACCATGCCCTCCCCAGGGATGACAACGGAGAATTCTTTTGACGGATAAAACACCGCCTTTGAACGGGCCATACTTTTTGACAGCCTGTAAAGCATATTCTGAGCAGGTAGGCGTATACCTGCAGGTCGGTGGCTTCATCGGAGAAATGCAGACCCGGTAAAAATAGATGGGTATCAGAGCGATGAATATCAGAATTTTCCGTATCCGGTCTCTCATGGTAATTTCTTTTTTAATAGCTCCAATGCATTTTTCATTGCGTTTTCAATCTCCTGATAAGTTAGTACTTCCGATCCGATATAAAGAAAAGCGACCTCCAGGTTGAATTTTTTTTCTTGGAGAGATGCTTTCAATTCGAAGCTGTTCAGCCGGTAGGATTCTCTGACCAGACGCTTGATCCGGTTACGTTTCACTGCGTGCCTGAATTTTTTTTTAGGGACGCTGATCAATATGGACGGAATACTTTCTGGAGAATCGGAAGGATTGAGGATAAATACCATACGCAAAGGAAAAACCTTGAAAGAGTCTCCGGATTCAAAGATCCGTTCGATCTCTTTCTTTTTGAAAATCCGTTCCTCCTTTTTGAGCGTATAGGTTGCGTTCATAAAAACAGTGCAGGGCATACGTGCAGTTTAATTCTTGCACCATGTGCCCTGCACTTGTTACCATTAAAAATGATTATATTTTTCCGTTTTTGGAAAGTTCTTTGAGGTAGTTTTCCAGAGCAGCAGTCATGGATGGTGCTTCTTTGCTGGGGGCTTCAATGTCCAAGCGCAATCCGGCATCGCGAACAGCTTTGGCTGTCGATGGTCCGAAGCAACCGATTTTAATATCTTTTTGTTCGAATTCAGGAAAATTTTTCAATAAAGAAGAAATTCCCGATGGGGAAAAAAATACGAGAACATCATAATCAAAAGCTTCTCCCGGTTTGAAGTCATTACTTACAGTCCGGTACATGATTGCCTTATTGTATTTGATTTTCTTTTCATCCAGCAAAAGGAGCAGATCTTCTTTATGAACGTCCGATACAGGCACCAGGAAAGTTTCTTTGTTATGCTTATTGATCGAAGGCATCATATCTTCCATTTTTCCGGAAACAGGAAAGAAAATTTTACGTTTCCTATAAATAATGTATTTCTGAAGGTAGACTGCAATCGCTTCTGTAACACAGAAATATTTCATCGTTTCAGGAATCTGAACCCTTAGTTCTTCACATAAGCGAAAGAAGTGATCAATAGCAGTTCTGGCAGTAAAAATAACTGCACTATGGTCGAGGATATTGATTCTTTGTGTCCTGAAATCTTTCGCAGAAATCGGTTCTACCTTAATGAAAGGCCTGAAATCGATCTGAATACCATATTTCTCAGCAATATCAAAATAAGGAGATTTTTCTGTCTCCGGTTTAGGCTGAGATACTAAAACTTTTTTTATATTCAAAGCCATAAAGTATCTTTTTGCACAACATTGAAAAAATAAATAAAACCTTTATATAATAAAAATAAAGGTACTATTTCTTGGGCGCAAAGGTACAAAAATAAATAAAGCAAAAGGCCTCTCCCCTTGAAAAATAGTATGTATGTTTTATAAATAATAACAATTATAAGGGAAAAAAGATAAAAAAATACAAAATAAAGGCAAAAATAATAGGCATTTTCAATATAAAACATCAGCAAAACAGGAATGAAAAGAAGAATGCCGGAGAGGCAGATCAGGGAAATGTAGGTGTCAATCCATTGTTTTAAAGATTCCTTTGAAAAAAAAACAACTCCGGCCAGCATGTAAAAAACACGCTTGCAAAGTAAAAAAGCAGCGAGTAATAAGATGCTTCCTCCCAACAAGGTCACTGCCTGGGAAAAGGAAGGAGCGGGTGCCTGATAGGGAGTAAAGAAGCAACAATAAACGAATACGGATAGCAGGATGACGGATTGGAAACATAAAAACAATTTATGGTACAGGTCGTTTCCGTTAGTCCCGAAAAAAATACTTTTTCTGTCATTTTCCCGGAACAGATCATTCAGCATGGAAGACAACATTTTTTCCCTGTGGCGGAACACAAGGGAAGAAAGGAAAAAGCATATCAGGAACAAAACAAACACGAGATTAGACAGAAGGGTTCCTTCAGAGATGGGTTCGTTTAACTGTGCCAATATGAAAAATAAGGATTTCTGCATTTTTTCTCTGTTATAAAGCGGCGAATGAACGGGGGTCGACATGCCATTCCTGTTGTTCCAATACCATCCGGATCGCTTCTTCAGGAGTATCGGCTACTTGCCATATAGCGGTATGCTTGTGATGGATAAAGCATTCTTGTCTGGCTTTTTCGAACATAGTTAATAAATCGTTGTAATATCCGTTCGTATTGAGTATGACAACAGGTTTGGAGTAAATTCCCAACTGTTTCCAGGTAATGATTTCGAGCAGTTCTTCCATGGTTCCTACTCCTCCGGGCAAGGCGATACATGCATCCGACCTTTCCGCCATCAACTGTTTCCGGGTGTGCATGTCGGGTGTGATAATTATTTCCGACAGGGAGGAATACGCCCAGCCTTCGTCTACCATGAACTGAGGAATGACTCCGATTGCTTTCCCGCCTCCCTGCATAACAGAATCGGAAACGGCACGCATCAGGCCTTTTCCTCCCGCTCCATTGATACAGGTAATGCTTTGCTTCGCCAGCAATGCGCCTAATTCTGCGGCTGCATGGATGTAAGAATTTTCTATCTGAGAACTGGAAGCACCGTATACGGTAACTGTTCGAATGACTTGTTGCATGTTTTACTTTTACTAACTAAGATTGTGCAAAATTAGTAACAATTTTGAATATTTTTCCTTACTTTTGCTGGCTATTCACTGAACAACATCTAATTAATATAAAAATGTCAGAAAAAACATCTTTCAACCTGCCTTATAAAGTAGCAGATATTGCTTTGGCAGATTTTGGCCGTAAGGAAATTGAAATTGCAGAACATGAAATGCCCGGGTTAATGTCGCTCCGTCGTAAATATGGAAAAGAGAAACCATTGAAGGGTGCGCGTATTATGGGGTCTTTACATATGACTATTCAGACAGCTGTTCTGATTGAGACACTGGTTGAATTGGGTGCTGATGTCCGTTGGGCCAGTTGTAATATTTTTTCTACTCAGGATCATGCAGCGGCAGCTATTGCGGCAGCCGGAATCCCGGTTTTTGCATGGAAGGGAGAAACCCTTGAAGAATATTGGTGGTGTACGGATCTGGCTTTGCGTTTTCCTGATGGAAAAGGCCCGAACCTGATTGTAGATGATGGTGGGGATGCTTCCTTACTGGTACACTGGGGCTATAAAGCCGAAAACAATGCCGGCTTCATTGACCGGAAAGGGGGAAATCATGAAGAACAAGTCATTTTAGATACGTTAAACCGGATACTGAAAGAAGATAATCAGCGCTGGCACCGGACCGTTGAAGGGTTGAAGGGAATTTCGGAAGAAACGACAACAGGTGTTCATCGTTTGTATCAGATGATGGAAGCCGGAGAATTATTGGTACCCGCAATCAATGTCAACGATTCGGTTACTAAATCCAAGTTTGATAATCTGTATGGGTGCCGCGAATCATTGGCTGATGGTATCAAACGGGCTACCGATGTGATGATTGCCGGTAAGGTGGTTGTTGTGCTGGGTTATGGCGATGTGGGAAAAGGCTGTGCCAAATCCATGCGTTCTTACGGAGCACGCGTTATTGTGACGGAAATTGATCCGATCTGTGCGTTGCAGGCAGCGATGGAAGGTTTTGAAGTCACAACCATGGAGAAAGCGGTAAAAGAAGGAAACATTTTTGTTACAACTACCGGAAATAAGGATGTTATCCGTATCGATCACATGGAACAGATGAAGGACCAGTCAATTGTATGTAACATCGGGCACTTTGATAATGAAATACAGGTAAATAAGCTGGTTACTTATCCGGGAATTAAACATACTAATATAAAACCTCAGGTCGACAAATATACATTTCCTGCGGGGAACTCGATCTTTCTGCTGGCTGAAGGACGTCTGGTAAACCTGGGCTGTGCTACGGGCCATCCCTCTTTTGTGATGAGTAATTCTTTCACTAATCAGACTCTTGCTCAACTGGATCTCTGGAAAACAAAGTATGAAGTCGGTGTTTATCGCTTGCCTAAATACCTGGATGAGGAAGTCGCCCGCTTACACCTGGCTAATATCGGAGTAGAGCTGACTACCTTGACGGAAGAACAGGCGGCGTATATCGGAGTGAATGCGAATGGTCCTTACAAAGCAGAGCATTACAGGTATTAAAAGGATGAATTGTAGCATGCAGAAGAAACTTTTCTTTTTTGTTGCATTACTGTTTTGTTCTCTTTCGGCGTTTTCACAGATTACACCCAAAAGGGAATTCCGTGGAGCCTGGATGCATATCATTGGTCAGGGTCAGTACAGGAATATGTCGTCGGAGGAAATGAAACGTTATTATGTGCGGGCACTTGATCAGTTGGAAGCCTGTCATATAAATGCCATTATTTTTCAGGTGCGTCCTACCGCCGATGCGCTTTACAGGTCGAGGCTGGAACCCTGGAGCAAGTACCTGACCGGAGAGCAGGGAAAAGCTCCGGATGGAAATTTCGATCCCATGGAGTTTGTTATTGACGAGTGTCATAAGCGGAATATGGAGTTCCATGCCTGGCTGAATCCTTACCGGGTGACAGCAGCGGAAAGTGATGTACTCCATCATTCCCATATTTATCACCAGCACCCGGAATGGTTTGTGAAATACGGTAAGCAATTGTATTTCGATCCGGGATTACCTGAAAGCAGAAATTTTATCTGTCAGGTTGTGAAGGACATTCTCAGTCGCTACGACGTGGATGCCATTCACATGGATGATTATTTTTATCCATATCCCATCGCCGGGGAAAAATTTCCGGATGACAACAGTTTCTTTCGTTATGCTCATGCCCAGGGTTTTACAATGGAGCAACGGGCCGACTGGAGGAGAAACAATGTCAATGTACTGATCGAGCAGGTCAAGCATACGATTGTCCTGACCAGACCCTGGGTGCGTTTCGGGATCAGTCCGTTCGGTATTTACAGGAACAAAAAGAATACACCTGACGGATCGGGCAGTGATACCAACGGGCTTCAGAACTACGACGATTTGTATGCCGATGTCAAGTTGTGGGTGAAAAAAGGCTGGATCGATTACAATATTCCTCAGATTTACTGGGAAATCGGTCATAAGGCTGCTGATTACGAAACACTTATCAAATGGTGGGGAGAGAATAACTATTATTCACACCTGTATATCGGTCAGGATGTGTTGCGGACCGTGAAGGCCGCCGATCTGGAAAATCCGTACCAGAATCAGTTGCCCCGGAAAATGGAGTTGGAACGGGAAATTCCGGGTGTTTTCGGTAATTGCTTCTGGCCCTGCTATGAGATTATGAATAATGCAGGAGGAATTGAGGATAGTCTACGAAACCACTATCAACGGTATCCGGCATTGATCCCGGCCTATTTACACATGCACGACAAGCGTCCGAAAGATGTGAAATCCCTGAAAGCGGAATGGACCGCAGAAGGCTATAAGTTGCATTGGGAACGGAACGGGGATCCGTCGGATCCGGAACGTGCCCAGTATTATGTAGTTTATTGTTTCCGGGATAAGGAAAAAACCAACCTGGAAGATCCTTCCAAAATCGTTAAAATAACGAGGAACACCGAATTGCTTTTGCCGTATGAATATGGTAAGGAAAAATACAAGTACGTGGTGACCTCGGTGGATCATTTTCATAATGAATCCAAAAAAGGAAAGTCCAAAACCGTAAAATTGTAAGGGACTGATCCTGATAAAGATGAAATAATTAAAGGGGTGGACAACCTTCGTCATTGTTGTTTATTAAGCAGGAAACCTATCAAAAAACCAACTTTTTAAAAACAATAGAAGATTGTCTTCCCTTTTCATTTTTCACAGCTAATAGGAATGGAGTGATTGATATTTACAGAAGCTATTTTTTATCGGGAGAGTTTTCTACCATGGTGATGATAGCACTGTTCCCTGTGTCATCAGTCAGGCTGAAAGAGAAAGAAACTCCTTTGAATTCATAAAATACTGGAATAGTTTTTCCCTTTTTTTTAGAGAGGACTGCATTGTCTGTATTGGGCTCATCCTTATCGAAAGCAGTAATAAATTCATCGACTAAGGCTTTATTGTTTTTAATAGTAATGCTAGTAGTAGATTCTTTTGACTCTTTCTGCGTATTGCGGTCTCTATTCCGAACAATAATCATTACTACATCGTCCCTTGTTTCGCATTTTTTGAACAATGCTTTCAGGTTTTCCTGAGCATTTACAGTCCCAGACAGGCTCCCTGTTATCAGGACAATCATAATTAAAACTGCATTTCTGATTTTCATAATTTAATTTATTAATTACATTTGATATTTAATATCTCTTTCATTCTTTCTCTGGTTGTTTCATCCGGAATGGTATTGATCCATTCGCAATACTGGGTTGCGATTTTTTCCATTGTTTTCTCATATTCGTTTTTCGAATAGACCTTATTTAACAGTTTATTTATCTTTTTCTGTTGTTCCTGAACAGAGGATACGGTAGCTTCAAGTTCCGGGCGGATCTTATCCAAATCAGTTATTTTTTCTCCGTTCCGGATAATGTAGCTTCCTTCATAAGGGTCGACGGGTTTGTTGTCAGGAAAAAAACGGATGCCTATGCTTACGATCAGCAGGAGAGTGGCTGCTACTCCGATCCAAATTTTCCAGGACAATCTGACCGTTTTGTTTTCTTTCACAATTTTCTTTTCAACCGGTTGGATCTCTTCTTTTATTCCGGTTTCCAGGTATTCAAGCACCGGAATATAGGATTTCAGGTGATCCGGGATATCGCTTCCTGAGAAAAAAGAGTACAATTCCTGCTCTTCCTGATTGGATGTTTCTCCCTCGAAAAAACGTTCCAATAGTTTTTCAATCTGTTCGTATTTATTTGTCATGCCTTTCTAAGTTAAAAAATAAATCTTTGATCTTTTTCCTTCCGCGGGAGAGATTCATCCGGATGGCTTCGGGCGAACAACCCGTAATTTCGGCGATTTCTTCCACTTCGTATCCGTCGACGTGCTTCATCCGCAGGGTTGACTGTTGCAATCCGGGCAATTGGTCCATGATCCGCATTACGTGGTTCAATTGATCTCTTGTTTCCGTTTCCTGTTGGATCGAAACGCTTTCATCCGTAAGTTGTAAATCCGTCCAGTCTTTTATTTCCCGGTTGGATTTTCTGAGCACATTGATACTTAGGTGCTTGACCATAGTGGTCGAAAATGCGGGGAGGTTGTTGCAGTCGGACAATTCGTTACGCATGTACCAAAGTTTCATGAATGCTTCCTGAATTACGTCTTCGACATCTTCTTTGTTATCGAAAAACCGCCACGCATAAATGGTCAGTTGTCCGCGTAACGGTAACACCTCTTGCTTAAATCGTTTCTGATCCATATCTATAGTAATGACACGACAAAGGATGAAACATAACATCCGGAGATGATTTTTTATTTTTCAGGAAATATTCATTCGTATCCGCCATTCCTGGGGATAAAGGTTGTTGGCTCTGTTACCGAGATTTTTGATAAAACCCAACGGATGCTGCCGGTAAGTAACTACTACATATCCTCTGGGGATTTCAGGAGGAATATTCTGTAATGCTTCTTTTTTCAGGTATTGCAGTGCAGTTTCTTTATCAAGTTCCCAATTGGGGAAAGCCGTGAGAAACAGGTTGACGGATAGTGATAAGCCGTGTGCGGGAATCAGGTCTTTCCCTTTTATTTCTCCTAATGGAATACCGGCGGAGACTATTTTCAGGGAGTCTTTCAGGAGAGCGTAAAAATCCTGGTATTCAGATGGAATCGCAAGGTAAGTATTGTTTTCGTTTATAAAAGAAAAATGTTCCGGATCTGTTATCCAGGAGTGGATTCCTTCCGGCATTTTTTCTTTTCCGTTTGGTTTATTGTGTCTTTTTTTGTGTCTGGTTGTATGATATGGAGAGTCGTCTTCATTTTTCCGGATGCAAGCAATAAAGAAGCCTTCTCCCTTGCTTTTGTGTGGTAAAAACCGATGAGGGCCATCAATTGTTTCAGCTCCCAGTTCCCTGCATATCCATCCGATGTTTTCTTCATTTTCTTCACGGTTGTAGGTGCAGGTACTGTAAATCAGTATACCTCCGGGCTTCAATGCCGGCCAGACATCAGCTACGATCCGGCGTTGACGTTCGGCGCATAATTGAACGTTATTTACGGACCATTCGGAGATAGCAGCCGGGTCTTTCCGGAACATGCCTTCTCCTGAGCAGGGGACATCAGTTACCATAATATCAAAGCAGTGTTCCAACTGCCCGATTTCTGTCGGGTCGTTGTTGGTCACAACTGTATAGGGATTGCCCCACTTGATCAGGTTTTCAGAGAGAATATACGAACGGGAACGTATTACTTCGTTGGCTACCAGCAAACTGCCCTTAGGAAGTGTCGAAATGAGATGGGTGGATTTACCTCCGGGTGCGGCGCAGAGATCCAGGCAACGTATCGGTTCAGAGACCCATTTCCGGATGATGGTTTCCAGGTACATGGAAGAAGCTTCCTGGACGTAATAACAACCGGCATGAAAAAGCGGATCGAGGGTGAACAGGGGACGGGAAGACAAATAATAAGCATCGGAGGCCCAGGGGACCGGTTGGCAGGCTATTGTTCCTCCCCCTACCCCCTCCAGAGGGGGATGGCTGATGCCAGCAGGGGTCTTTTCAGGATTGAGACGGATACTGGTTGGGCTTTCGTCTTTCAGGGCCTCTTCAAAGGCATCCCATTCGTTACCTAAGAGTTTTTGGGTTCGGGAAATAAATGCTTCGGGTAATCTCATAATTTGTTTTCAGCAAAAATACAATTAGTTGGCGGAAGAAACTGAAAAATCTACCAAAACAGGAAAATGATCACTGAATCCGCCTTCGTGTTTCATTCCGTGAAAGGTTTTCTTCGGCCGTATTCCTCCGTTGGTCGTGTCTTCTGTAGTCAGAAACTCCGGACGGAAAATGGTGGCGGTTTCCGGTAAAACATGAAAGTGTTGCTTCCGGTCCATCAGGTTGCCGGAAACAATCACCTGGTCCAACATGTTCCATTGTCTGCCATATTTATAGGAACCTTCATTTTTTCGTTTTTCGAACGCATGAAACAGGTTGTATAAATTGGTTTTGAGGATTTTACCGGAAGAAGGAAGCGCTCCCAGGGTTACAGCAATGCTTTTGTTGGATGGCTCGTCATTGAAATCTCCCATGATAAGAATATTGGCTTTTCCCCGGATTTTCATCAGACTGTCGACTTTAGCGCGAACAATGGATGCAACCTGTACCCGATCGGGTTCCGATTCCAGTTCTCCGCTTCTCCGGGAGGGAAAGTGGCAGACGAATACGTCCAGGGTATCTCCACTGATCACCTGTCCGGAAACATGAAGGATGTCACGGGTTTTCTTTTGAGGATTTTTAGGGAAATGGACCCGGTAACAATGATGTCCGATGTATTTGTACCGGTCCCGTTGATAGAGCAATGCCACATCGATTCCCCGGGCATCGGCGGACCGGGTCATCACATAGCGGTATTTCATTTTTTTCAAAGGGGAGTATTGAATCAGATCCCGCACTACCGTGTCGTTCTCGACTTCACACATCCCAACAAGGACTGGGGTGTCCCATTCCCCTGCAGAACTGATTACCCGGGCGATATTGTTCAATTTATTCCGGTATCGTCCCTGGGTCCAGCGGCGGGAACCTTCGGGTAGGAAATCGGAATCCTCTTTTTCCGGATCGTCGAATGTATCGAAAAGATTTTCCACGTTGTAGAACATGACCCGGAATTTCGACTGTGCCGGAACCTGAAAGGTTGTGATTAATAAGATAATAAAAAGAATAAACGTTGTTTTCATCAGTTACTTTTTTGGTACTCATATCCGCCCATGTCCGGGCCTTTATCCAGAAACCGGGAAATACCGTTCAGGTCATAAGGTATTTTTCTGGCGATTTCCGGATCTGCGACGTCACGGGCTGGAGAAATGGAGTCGATCCGAAAGTCGTAAGGAATAGACTTACTATCATTGTCGACTAATTTTGTATTCATGAATTTCGGGTCCTGGTTGAAAATACAGCTGACAAAATCTTCATCGTTGGATCCTTTATTCGGAATCACACAATGATGAAAATGGTAATGAAGTGCTACATCCGGATAACGGATAGTATCTGTTGCCAATGCGATACCCGAACCGGCAGTCGGTTTAAGTCCCCAGATAATGGTATTGTAAAAATCGGCTTGTTGCAGAGGAAGTGCTTCCGGAGTTGTGGCTTTGGGCGGATAATAAATATTGGATAATACCAGTGTTCCGTTGTCTGAGTTACCCCAGCCGTATTCCCGGGCCGACATGTAATAATTGGCGAGGGTGCAATGGATAAAGCTGTATTTCCCTCCAGCCAGGTACAGTAATGCTTCTTTCGAATTGGAGAATTCACAGTTTTCTGCTTCTATATTGCAATTCAGCGCATGGACTAAAGGACCTGAAACATTGGTCAGAATAGAATTTTTCAATTTCAGTTTGGATCGTCCGGGATCGGATAATTCGAAATTCATGCCATATACTCCGTTCCGGATGTGTGTATACTCCATTTCATTGTCGTAACTGGTAGCAGAGAAATGGATTCCTCCCCATTGTCCGGGTACCCGGTCGTAAGGGATGTTTAGCATATAATCGGTCCGGTCGCCCCGGATTGTTACGGGTTTTTGAAGCGTTCCCACAGCTTTAATCGTTCCCCGTATGATTATATCAGCCTTTCCATGCATGTATAAGGTCGTACCTTCCTTCAGGGTAAGTGTTACCCCTTCCTTGATTTCTAAACTGTCGTGGATCAGGTAAGGCTTGTCGTTCTCTAAGGTCGTATCAGATTCCAGAACAACTCCTTTCCAACGGTAAACATCTTGTCCGTAAGCTTCCAGCACAATTTCCTGGCGGGTATTGTTGGTGGTGAAGACCACGTAATCGTTGACTACCACGGGGGTGACTTGTCCATTCTCGGAAGCTTTCACATTGACGTACACAAACAGACTGTCTTTAGCTCCGATCCTTACATTTTCGAAATGGTTTCCGGCTACTCCGTCCACATTGATTTTAAATCCGCTTTCATCTGCCTTGGTCAGGTCGATGGATGAAATAAGCAAAGGTTTCTCATTTTTGTTGTATACCATGAACTGGAGTATAGGAGTGTTGACCGTAGTCAGGATGGTATCAAAAGAAAGTGTATCTGTGGAAAATGACAATATATCACCGGGACTGGTAGAATAATCTTCAAAATCTTCGTTACAGGAAAGCAAGATTCCTGTTAATAAAAAAAAGATCAGGGAGTAAAAAAGCAGCCGCAGATTGTTCATGAAATGAGTTTTAAAGATTATAGGTGTATAAGGATAATTACGGACCTAAAGTCCTTATTATCCTTATACACACTATCTATAACGCAACTTTCACCCTTTTATTATTTGGCAGGAATTGCTTTTAGCAACTCAACCAAAAACTTCCACCACTTATCTACGGTAGAAATCTGGATCCGCTCTTCAGGAGAGTGGGCGCCTAAAATGGTCGGTCCACAGGAAATCATATCCAGTTGAGGATATTTTTCAAGGAAGAGTCCGCATTCCAATCCGGCGTGGATAGCTTTGATCAACGGTTTGTTGCCAAACAGATCTTCGTATGTTTTTTCGGAAATTTTCAGGATATCTGAATTTGCATTCGGTCTCCAGCCCGGATAACCTTCATTATTCGTTACGTTTGCTCCTGCTAAACGGAAAACAGCTGTGACCATATTGGCTACGTCTATTTTCAAGGAGTTGGTGGAACTGCGTTGACTGGTTCCGATAACGATCGTATTATTTTCTTTCATTTTGACGGAAGCCAGGTTGGTCGAAGTTTCAACCAATCCGGGGATATCAAAACTCATGCCCATTACACCGTGCGGACAGGCATATAGGGCTGCAATCAGGTTATCGCCCGTTTTCTTATCGATGGTATCTGTTGGAGCTTCTGTCGATGCTAAGCTAAGTTTTACTCCGGGGTCTACGGTTTTCAGTTCGGCTTCCAGTTCAGCTTGCAGAATATTGAGCTGGCTGATGGCTTTCTCTTTGAAATTCAGGGGAATTCCGGCGATGGCTTCCGATTCCCGGGCAATGGCATTGTGTAAATTTCCTCCATCGATCCGGGCAATCAGTACCGGACATTCCTTCTTTAGTGTCCACAGGTAGCGGGTAAGGATTTTGTTGGCATTGCCCAGTCCTTTGTCGATCTCGCTTCCGGAATGTCCTCCGTTAAGCCCTTTGACTTGTACCTGAAACCAGAAGTAACCTGCAGGTGCTTTTTCTTTTTGATAAGTAAACGTAGCTGTGGTTCCGATTCCTCCGGCGCAACCAATATAAAATTCGCCCTCTTCTTCTGTATCCAGGTTAATCAGAATCTCTCCCGTCAATACTCCCGGTTGGAGCGCATAAGCTCCCGTCAGGCCGGTTTCTTCATCGGTAGTGAACAGGCATTCCAGCGGACCGTGAGCGAGATCGTTGGACGCCAGGATAGCCAAGGCGGCAGCGACTCCGATACCATCGTCGGCTCCCAGTGTTGTTCCTTTTGCTTTGACCCAGTCTCCATCGATGTAGGTATGGATTGGCTCGTTCTCAAAATCGTGGGTCACATCGTTATTTTTTTCGCAAACCATGTCGACATGGGATTGCAGGATTACTTTCTTTAGGTTCTCCTTTCCCGCGGAAGCATCTTTCCGGATCAGGACGTTTCCTGCAGCATCTTTTTCAGCTTTTAGCCCGTGTTTGTCAGCAAAATCAAGTAAAAATTGAATGATTTTACCTTCTTTCTTGGAAGGACGGGGTACTTTTGTCACCTGATCGAAGAAATTCCATATAGAGGAAGGTTTTAAGTCTTTGACTTCCATGATACAAATTATTTAAATGAATAAAAAATTGGAAACTAAACGATAAAGAAACAAAAAAAAAAGAGAATAATCAAGGAAAAGATAGATTTTAACGATAAATTCATTTATATTTGCGTGCGCAAAAGTTAAAAGTAGCCTGGATTTTAATTTTTTGAAAAGTAATTAACAAAAACAGATACAATCAATCCTCAGTTAGTTTATGAAAAATACGAATTACATTATCAATGGAGTTCTCGCTGTAGCGGTAATTGTTTTATTTATTCTCCAGTTTTCAAAGGGAAAAAATACGGATGGAAATACATCGGATGCAGTTACAGACTCGACTTATACCCGGTTGCCGATTGCTTATATCCGTACGGATTCTTTGTTGAGCAACTATAATTACTACAAGGATCTGAGCGAAATGGCTCTCAGTAAGATAGAAAATCAACGGGCTTCCCTCAATCTGAGAGGCCAGCAACTTCAAAAGGAAATTATAGAGTTTCAACAAAAAGCTCAGATAAATGCATTCCTTTCTGATGACAGACGACAACAGGAACAAATCCGGTTATCCAGAAAGCAACAGGAATTGGAAGAAGCTGCCGGTCGTGCAGAACAGGAACTGGCCCGTGAGCAGGCTAAAATGCAGATGCAATTGAGCGATACGATTGTAAATGCTATTAAAATATTCAATGAATCCAAGAAATACCAGGTTATTTTCAGTAATGTAGGTACCGATAATTTCTATTTCATTGAAGATGCGTATGATATTACCCGGGAAGTCATTGATTTCCTGAATGCGCGTTATGCCCCTCAGAAGAAATAAGCTCTAATTGAAAATAGTAGAATACAAAGGCACGAGGGTAAGAAACTTCGTGCCTTTGTGGTTTTAATGCCTTAATATCATGCCATTTCCACAGATAATCATTGTTATTCCCTGTTACAATGAACCGGATGTTCTGCAAACGTTACAGAGCCTGTATGCTTGCCAACGTGGGGATTTCGGAGTGGAAATCATTTTGTTGATCAATTCATATACACATACTCCGGAAGCGATATTGGAAATCAACCGGAACTCTTATCAGGAAGCACTGGAATTTGCTGCCTTGAATGATACGACTGATTTTCGGTTGGATCCTTTACTGAAAGAGAATCTTCCGGGAAAGAACGGAGCCGGATTGCCGAGGAAAATCGGGATGGATGAGGCTGCTGCCCGTTTTTATAAAGCAGGAAATCCGGAAGGAATTATTGTAAGTCTGGATGCCGATTGCACAGTAGAAGCTAATTACTTAACGGAAATTTTTCATAATTTCAGGAAAGATAAGTTATGTTCGGTGACGATTGAATTTCATCATCCGATCGCTCATTTACCGGAGAAAGACCCGTTGAGACAGGCTATGACGGAGTATGAAAATTACCTGAGGTATTATAGGGCAGCATTGGAATATTGCGGTTATCCGTATGCTTACTATACGATCGGTTCAGCATTTGCAGTTACGGCTGATACCTATACCCGTGCGGGAGGAATGGGAAAGCAACAGGCCGGGGAGGATTTTTATTTTCTTCAGAAGGTATTTCCTATCGGCCGGACGAAGTTTATCGATACCACCCGGGTATATCCGGCGGCCCGTTTATCGGATCGGGTGCCGTTTGGTACGGGACCGGCTTTAGCTCAATTGGCAGAGGGAGATACTATCGTTAAGTATACGTATTGTTTTGAATCGTTTCAGGTACTGAACTGTTTTTTTGAAAAGATCAATTCTTTTTTTAAGTCGTCTTCTGAAGAGATAAAAAGAGCAATCGAAGATTTACCTGTATTTTTCCTGAATTTTTTGCAACAAGACGATTTCCTTGAAAAAATGAAGGAAATCAATCAATATACTGCCAGTCTTCCGGCTTACCGCAAACGTTTTTTCAATTACTTCAATGCTTTTAAAATATTGAAGTACCTGAATTATGTGCATCCGGCTTATTTCTCCCTGTCCGAAGCCGGGAAAGAATATGCCCGTTTGTTGTCCTACCGGAGCTTGAGTACATCTCCTTCTTCCGGAACATATTCGTAATCTTTTTTATTCATTTTGTACAGGTTGGAAAGGCGGAGACCGTATTTCTGAGAAATACTGTGCATGGATTCTCCCACCTGGACAACATGCTCGTAATACGGTTTGTCTGCTTTCTTCTTTTTCTTTTGGAGGTATACAATATCATTTTTGGTCAATGGAAAGTCTTCCGGAACCTCGTTGTATTTGATCAGATCTTTTAGTTTGAATCCGAGGTCGTAGGCAATAGCGTCCATGCTGTCGCCGGTACCAGCGATTACATAAATCAGGCCGTGCGTCTTGAATACCTCCCGATCTCTTTTCGTCCGGCTGCCTGGTGTGGTTGAAGTTGTTTTAGTTTCATAACCTTTGCCCCGTCCTTTGTATTTTGTATCATAGCGGTATAATTCATAATCTTCAATCAACTTGATCAATTTGTTGGCATAGGCTTTGTCGGTGGCATATCCGCATTGCTGCAGTCCTTTGGCCCATCCTCTGTAGTCCCGGATGTCCAGGTCGAACAGGCTCTCGTATCTTTTTTTTCCAAGGAAAAGAGAATGGTCTTCAAATGAATCTTCTGATTTTTTGTATTTACGGAAGCAGTCATTGGGTCCGTCGTCTTTACGGCGTATGGTTTCGCCTTTCCAATCGGAATGGCATTTGATTCCAAAATGATTATTGGTTTCTTTAACGAATTGACTCAGGCCGGCTCCGGATTCCAGGATCCCTTGTGCCAGAGTAATACTGGCGGGGATTTTATACCGCTCCATGTGGTTGATTGCCAGGTCACTGTATTTTTCAATGTAGTTGACGTAAGCCGGAAATTTCCTTTGTGCGGACAACGGAGTGATTATAAAGCAAAGAATAGCAATCGCGGAAAGGATACGGTATTGTATTTTCATATCTGGAATGAATCTGTTATATTTGTGATAAAATTATATTCGTATGAAAAATCTGAATATTGCTGCAAAGATAACAGTTTGTAGTTATGAGGAACTCAATGAAGAGGAAAAAAAGTTGATAAATGTTGCCAAGGAGGCAACTCAGCGGGCGTATGCCCCTTATTCCCGGTTCCAGGTAGGCGCTGCTGTCCAGTTGGCCAATGGGGAGATTGTCTCCGGAAACAATCAGGAAAATGCTGCTTTTCCGTCTTCGTTATGCGCTGAGCGGACGACGTTGTTTTATGCAAATTCACGTTATCCGGATCAACCTGTATGCCGGATGGCCATCGCGGCCTATACGGGAAACGATTTTATTGCTCCTCCTATAACACCCTGCGGAGGATGCCGTCAGGTGATTCTGGAGGCAGAAACCCGTTACGGACAATCCGTGGAACTACTGCTTTACGGAAAAAGAGAAATATATAAAGTGGAATCAATCAAAGACCTGCTGCCTTTATCATTCGACGGATCGGAACTTGCAACCGGTCAATAAGTCGTAATTCTTTCTGTTGGTCGTTTTAGTTCCAGATTCGGGCTGACGGCTTCTACGTTTTTTCGTTGATAGATACCAAAATTATAAATGGAGAGAAGGATATTCTTTTCTTTTGCCGGAATGTATATGGAACCGTATAACACTTTTGTGATGGAATCACCCGGAGCCGTAAGGACGGTTGAGTAAGTTCCGTTTGCGGTTATGTCGTTTCGAACCGAAAGGATGGTGTCGGCATTTTGAAGGCAGAACGTAACAATGGGAGCGATTGAGTCGCGTATGCCTAATACGTTGAAACGTAATTCATAGCTGTCATTGAGTTGAAAATCTCCGGAATCAACCCGGAAGGTGATCCTGTTATCCAGCTGATCTGCAGAACGTAACGTATGCGTTGTTTCTCCCATCCATAAATTAAACTGATCTTCTCCGGCCGGTTTCAGGGTAAGCAGGTCCTGCTTTTCCCGTAACGCATCGGCGAGTGTAGTATAGCGGTTACTCAGGTTCTGGTATATTTTGTAGTACTTGTCCAGGTTACCAGCATACCAGACCAGTGAGGTATCGAAATCTCTTTCTTTTATTTTGTGCTTTTTGAATACCGCGTCCAGAATTTCCTGTTTTTTTGCCGAATCGTTTGCGAAAATTTCGTAATTTTCCTCTACCTCAGCATCTGCCAGGTACAGGTCATACAGTACATTTTCCATTTTCTTTTCGGACAAAACATGAGAGGGCCGGGTTCCACAACCCGACATGATACAGGCAGTCCATACAAGAATGATGAGGGCCGGGTTAAGCTTCAACTTCCTTTTTTTCAAAGCTGAGTGAAAAAGTTTTCCTGTAAAACAACAGCAGAATAGCAATTCCTACACTGATGGATGCGTCTGCCAGATTGAAAATGTAGCGGAAGAAAGTGAATTCCTGTCCGCCGAAATGAGGAACCCAGGATGGCCAGGTCGTCTCAATCAGAGGGAAGTAGAACATGTCTACGACTTTTCCGTGTAACCAGGTACCGTATCCGCCTTCGGGAGGGAGAAATGATGCCACCTGAACCGGAGTGCTTTCACTGAAAACCACACCGTAGAAAATAGAGTCGATGATGTTACCGATGGCGCCGGCAAAGATCATGGCTATACAAATGATATAGCCCATGGAAAATCCTCTTTTGACTAAACGGAAGAGGTAATATACAATGGCTACTGATGCAATGATACGGAAAACGGATAGAAAGAGTTTTCCCATGACTTCGATACCCATAGCCATTCCGTTGTTTTCGACAAAACGGATGATAAACCAATCCGTGATGCGTATATCTTCGTACAACGTCATGTGAGTTTTAATCCAGATTTTAAGCACCTGGTCCGCCAACAAAATGATCAGAATAACAGCAATCGTCCAGAAACCTTTTGAAAATCTCATTTATTTTTGGCCCATTTTAGCTTCAATACTCAAGGTTGCATGAGGTACCGCGCGCAGTCTTTCTTTCGGGATCAGCTTGCCTGTTTCCCGGCAAACACCGTAAGTTTTATTTTCAATACGTACCAGTGCCGCTTGCAGACTTTGAATGAATTTCATCTGACGTTGAGCCAAACGGCCGGCTTCTTCTTTGGATAAGGTAGCAGCACCTTCTTCCAGTACCTTGAAAGTAGGAGAGGTGTCTGTTACATCATTTCCATCGGAATTCATCAACGTTGCTTTCAACAAATCATAATCTTTTCGGGCAGCATCGAGCTTTTCCAATATAATGGCGCGGAATTCTTCCAATTCAGCATCCGAGTATTTCGTCTTTTCGTTCATGGCTTTCTCGTTTTAATGTTATTTCCACTTACAATATTCAAAAGTAATATTATTAATCGAAAAAACAAATATTATACGTCTTTTTCGACTTTCACCCACAGTTTAAATTCGTCCAGATCCAGTTCGATCCCTTCCGTCAGGTGATTTAATATAACGTCATTGGCCAGGACTTGGTTCGCAATATATTCTTTAAATTCGCTAACGGCTTCATTGATACGCTCATCTGATTGAAGGGTTACCCGTATTTTATCTGTGATTTCATAACCGTTCGACTTCCGGATGTTTTGTATCCGGTTCACCAGTTCGCGGGCGATTCCTTCCTTACGGAGCTCTTCGGTGATCGTTACGTCCAGGGCCACTGTTAAGCGGCCTTCATTGGCTACCAGCCATCCGGGAATGTCTTCGGAAATGATTTCCACGTCGTCCAGTGTAACTTCGGCCATTTGATCGTTTACCGGAATTTGAATGTTTCCGTGTTGCTCCAGGCGGGCAATGTCTTCCTGGGAAAGACCGGCGATAACAGCAGCCAGGCCTTTCATTATTTTACCGTAACGCGGGCCCAGTTTTTTGAAATCTGGCTTGATTTTTTTGACCAGAATTCCGGTTGCATTATCCACATACCGGATCTCTTTGATATTCACTTCTCCCAGAATCAGGCTTTGAACGGCTTCTATTGCTTCTCTTTGGCTGGGATCCAGTACGGGCACCATGATCGAAGAAAGTGGCTGCCGTACTTTGATGTTGACTTTTCTACGCAATGCCAGCACCATGGACGAAATACTTTGTGCAATCTGCATTCGTTCTTCCAGGTTTTTGTCGATCCGTTCTTCACAACAAACCGGGAAATCGGACAGGTGTACGGATTCTACCTTTTCCCTTCCGGTGGCTGCGATCAGGTCGCCAAACAGTTTGTCGGCATAAAAAGGAGCGATCGGGGCCATTAACTTGGCTACGGTTTCCAGGCAGGTGTACAGGGTCTGGTAAGCCGATAATTTGTCCGTATCCATGGCGCCACCCCAGAAACGTTTGCGGTTGAGACGTACGTACCAGTTGCTCAGGTTATCGTTGACGAAGTCATTGATAGCACGTCCGGCACGGGTCGGTTCATAGGTCGTATAATATTCGTCGACCTCCCGGACCAGCGAGTTCAGCAAAGACAGGATCCAGCGGTCGATTTCCGGTCGTTCTTCGAAAGGCACTTCTTCTTCCTTGTATTCAAAACCATCGACATTGGCATACAAGGCGAAGAATGAATAGGTGTTGTACAACGTTCCGAAAAATTTCCGGCGGGCTTCCTCGATGCCTTCGATATCGAATTTGAGGTTGTCCCAGGGAGATGCATTGGTAATCATATACCAGCGCAACGGATCTGATCCGTACTGACGGATTGTTTCGAAGGGATCGACAGCATTGCCCAATCGTTTGGACATCTTATTTCCGTTTTTATCTAATACTAATCCGTTGGAGACAACTGCTTTGAACGAAACATTGTCGAAGACCATCGTTGAAATGGCGTGAAGGGTAAAGAACCATCCACGGGTCTGGTCCACACCTTCCGCAATAAAATCAGCAGGAAAAACGTCTCCCCGGTCAAACGATTCCTTGTTTTCGAACGGATAATGGATCTGGGCGTAAGGCATGGCTCCTGAGTCGAACCAGACATCAATCAGGTCCAATTCCCGTTTCATCGGTTTACCGGAATCTGAAATCAGGATAATCTCGTCGACAAAAGGACGGTGCAGGTCGATGTTTTCAACTGCATAATTTTCTGCGGAATAAACACCCGGTTGAAAGTTTTTGAAGGGATTTTCCTTCATCACGCCTGCTTTTATGGCCTGCTCGATTTCCGTCATTAATTCGGCGACTGAACCGATGCATTTTTCTTCTGTTCCGTCTTCCGTCCGCCAGATTGGCAGGGGAGTTCCCCAGTAACGGCTGCGGCTGAGGTTCCAGTCCTGCAGGTTTTCCAGCCACATTCCGAAACGTCCGGTTCCGGTCGACTGCGGTTTCCAGTTGATAGTGTTGTTGAGTTCAATCATCCGTTCGCGGCAGGCAGTGGTGCGGATAAACCAGCTATCGAGCGGGTAGTAAAGTACCGGCTTGTCTGTCCGCCAGCAATGCGGATACGAGTGGACATGTTTTTCGATCCTGAAAGCCCTGTTTTGCTGTTTCAGCATTACGCAGAGATCCACATCCAGGGTGGGGTCGTTTTCCGTCAGGTTATTATCGTAAGCGTTTTTGACGTAACGTCCGGCGTATTCGTTGTATAAAGACACATTGACCGATTCTTTCAGGAAACCGGCATCGAGGTCGTTTACATTGAAAAATTTCCCCGTCAGATCGACCATCGGACGACGGTTGCCATCTTTATCGATCAGCATCAGGGGAGGAACTCCGTTGGCTTTGGCAACGCGGTCGTCGTCCGCACCGAAAGTCGGAGCAATGTGTACGATACCTGTTGTTCCTTCCTCGGTCGTAACAAAATCTCCGGTAATGACACGGAAGGCTCCTTCTCCCGGATTGACCCAGGGAATCAGTTGCTCGTATTTCATTCCGGCCAGTTCGGATCCTTTCCAGCAAGCTACGATCTTGAAAGGAATCAGCTTGTCGCCGGGATTGTAATCTTCCAGGTTCAGTTCGACGGCCTTTTCGTTGAAATAAGTGAATACAAGATCCTTGGCCATGACTGCTGTCATCGGTTTTCCGGTGTACGGATTGTAGGATTGCACAGCCACATAGTCGATATTCGGTCCCACACAGAGCGCCGTATTAGAAGGCAATGTCCAGGGTGTGGTGGTCCAGGCCAGGAAAAAGGCTTCTCCGAACGCTGCCATTTCCGGTTTCGGATTAAATATTTTAAATTGGGCAGTACAGGTCGTATCTTTGACATCCCGGTAACAACCCGGCTGGTTCAGTTCGTGCGTACTTAACCCCGTACCAGCTGCAGGAGAATATGGCTGGATGGTGTATCCTTTGTATAACAGGTTCTTCTTGTAAAGTTCTTTGAGCAGCCACCAAAGGGTTTCTATGTAACGGTTGTCATAAGTGATATACGGATCGTCCATATCGACCCAGTAGCCCATCTGCCGGGTTAGGTCTTCCCATTCTTTGGTGAATTTCATGACATCTTTCCGGCAGGCGGCGTTGTATTCGGCTATGGAGATTTTCTTACCGATATCTTCCTTGGTTATTCCCAGGGATTTTTCCACACCTAATTCTACGGGTAAACCGTGGGTGTCCCAACCCGCTTTACGTTGCACCTGATACCCTTTCATCGTTTTATAACGACAAAAGATATCCTTGATCGAACGGGCGATTACGTGGTGAATACCAGGCATACCGTTGGCGGAAGGAGGGCCTTCGTAAAACACAAAAGAGGGGGCATTTTCCCTTATTTTAAGGCTTTTGCGGAATACATCTCCTTCATCCCAGCGTTTAAGTATTTCTTTGTTTACCTCCGAAAGGTCAAACCGTCCATATTCGGCGAATTTCTTGCTCATATATCGTAATATTCTACTTAGTAAATTGTTAGAATTGAAAAAACAGGCACAAAGGTAGTAATTTTATCCATTGTGTGCCTGTTTTTAATTGATAAATTCTATTAACCGGAAGTTACCGGATTGTATAATTAAGGCCACCGCTCAGCCAGAAACCGGGCTGAGGAATATTGCCCAGGTCGTAGTAAGACTTATTGAACAGATTGTTGGCATTCAGGTAAATGTTGAAACCGTTTAATTCCCAGTTGATTTTCAGGTCCAGGAGCGAATAAGCGGGGTATTCGACTTCCGACGATTTTTTCAGGTCTTCGTATTTCGTATAGGATCCCATCCGTTCCTGCCACCGGAATTGCCAGTTGGCAGAGATTCCTTTGTAAATCGGATGTTTGAGCCCTGCCGTGAATTTATGTTTCAGGTAATCGAGGGCGTAGTTGGAAATCAGGTTTCCTGCATCCTGTGTCTGATCCAGGTACATGTAACCTATGTTCAGATTCGTATTTTGCAAATGGGAACTGATTTTTTCCAAATTAATATCCAATCCGGTTTCAAATCCCCGTTTGTCCAGTGTCGAAAGGTTACGGGCTTCGAATTTGCCTTCGGAATCTTTCTCTTTGACCCAGTCGATGATATCCTCTCCCTGCATATAGAAACCGGTCAGGTAAAAGGAAAGCAACGGATATTGGATGTTGACTCCCAATTCGTATGACGATGATTTTTCCGATAATAAGTCCGGATTTCCTTTTTGTACCGGGTCTTCATAATAAAGATCGGTGAAGGTCGGCATACGCATGGCATTGTTCCAGGAAGCAAAAAACTTCAGGTGGTCATAAGGTCGGTAGGAAGCATTTATATTGGGATAAAAGCCGTAGTCTTCCCTGACAGATGTATTGTCGTTGGCCAATATACCCAGCCCCAGGGTGATATTTCTCCACAGAAAAGTATGGGATAAAAAGTAGCTGATGTTGCTGCGGTTGTCCGACCGGGTATAATATCCGTCCGGTTCGTCCAAGGGCTTTCCCAGTACGCTGCTCAGAATACCTTCGTTGCGGAATTCTCCCCCGAAATTGGTGATCCCGGGTTTCCAGTGGTATTGCATGTTTAGGTTGAAACCATACACATCGCTCCGGTGATGGTTGGTCCCTTTGTACCACGAAGGGATGTCCGGAGTACCGTCACGGTAAAGCTGGAAGTCGTCCCAGTGCCGGTTCCAGTACAATTGAGGTATGAATTTCAGTGTTTTTCCGGTTTCACCGCGGACAGAAGCGAAGAGGGACCTGGTTTCATCAAATTGATTGGGGTAGGCCGCAGAATAAAAAGTTCCCGCTCCGTAGGCCTTACTGTTGAATCCGGCTTGCAGGTCGACATTGGATTGCTCGGTTTGAAAGTGACTTTGCCATAGTGAGTTGAATATTTTGTAATCGGTATCTTCCATATACCCGGAAGAAGAATTATATCCGGCCGATAATTGATGGGTAGCATCCGGTTGAATCCAGGCACCGCCAGCTTCAGCTTTGAAAAGTTCATGCATACCGCTTTCGAGGTTGAACCGGGCTTTTGTTTTCGGATGTTTTTGAGTGATGATGTTGATCCCTCCTGAGAATGCGCTGGCTCCATACAGTAAAGAATTGGGGCCCTGAATAATTTCGATGCGTTCAATGTCGGAAAGATTGATAGGAAGGTCGAAGCTGTAATGGCCGGTTTGAGGGTTAGTCAGGTTGGCTCCGTTGAGCAGGATGGCGATCTGGTCGAAAGTGCCGCCTCGTACCGAAATATCGGATTGTACTCCGTTGGCACCGCGTTGCCGGACATCGATCCCGGCGATTGTTTTCAACAGGTCCTGGATACTTTGAACAGGCTGCTGCGCAATTTCTTCTTTGGTGATGATCGTAACCAGTTGAGCAGCCTGGTTCAGGGTCAGCTCGGCTTTTGAAGCGGTTACAATAATCTCTTCCAGTTCCTGATCGGGGAGTGAGTCCCGTACAGATGCAGGCTGGCTTTGGGCAGTTACTTCCGTTGCATGAGCGAATGTCAGCATGCAGCCGGATAACACTCCGATGTTTACGACTTTGTGCATACTGTTGTAGGCACCATACGCTTTACGGGCAAATCGCCGGAAACGATAGGCCCTTTTTTTCTGAAAGTTTTCTTGTTTCATAATAAAATTTTAAAAGTTATAAAATATAAACATCCTCTATTCCCCTCTGGAGGGGGTAGGGGGAGGATTTTGCTAAAAACTAAGAGTTAAGAATTAAGAATTAAAAATGATAAACTAAGAATTTAATTGGAAAAATCATTTAATTCAGGATTTTTACTAAACTATAATTCCTCCCCCTGCCTCCTCCAGAGGAGGATAGGGAGCACTAATACTCTTAATTTGTTTTTATTTTTCTAGTTTGAATGATTTACTCCCGATCCGGTTACCGTCGGCAAAAATATCGACGCGATAAGTACCCGGTGAAAGGTATTCTTCGATAGTCCAATAGATAGTCATAGGATATTCTTCTCCTCCATAATCGATGGCACGCTTGGCGGAGTAATTGATTTCGCGGTTTTCGTACTGAAAAACATCACTGCGGCTTTTGATCAGAACATCATCATCCGGCTTCTGTATTCGAATGTAGATTGTTTTTTCTCCGGGTGGAGCGGTAATGTTTTTATTGATGACAAAATCGATAGCGATTTTGCTCATTTTACTGATCTTTTCCGTTGGTTTTCCTTTATCCGTAATCCCTTTGACAACAATGTTTCCTGCATCTAACTTAGAGGCGAGGGTAACGGTTTCCTGCAGTTGATCTTTGGCCTTGGAGACTTCGGAAAGCGTTTGGGTAGTCTGGCGTAACCGGCCTTTTACTTCTTTGTTTTCATTGGTCAACCGCTCGTTCAACCGGTTGAGCGAGTCGATTTGCTGAACATAGCCCCGCATAATCCGCCTCAATGTTTCCAGTTCTTTTTTCAGTTCGTTGATCCGTTTCGTATTGGTCGATTTGACGGTACGAAGTTCTTCCTGCAGGCGTTGAACTTTTACTTGTTCGGTTTCCAGTTTAGCAATCAGGGAATCGTTATTGATGGAAATCATGTATTCCTGATATTGATTGATAAGACTGTTGGATTGATCCTCCATCTCCTCTTTGTTGAGTTCGGATAACTCCACCATATCCTGCATTTGTTTACGCTGGTGAATAATATAAAAGACAGCTCCCAATATCAGGAGTGCAGCAATAATGATTATTCCTAACGTTTGTTTGTTTTTCATATTCACTGTTTCGAAATGACCTGCAAAGTTAACGCTTCTTGTCAGATAGAACAAAAGATGCGTTGTAATTAAATATTTTTTACAAAATAAAAAGGATCATTATTCATTTTTCATCAATTCCCGGACCTCCTGTAGCCAGACCGTTGCACAGGCATCGCTCGGCATGCGCCAATCCCCCCGTGGAGAAAGATTGACTGATCCGACTTTAGGTCCGTCGGGCATACAGGATCGTTTGAATTGCTGGGAGAAGAAACGACGGAAAAAAACTTCCATCCATTTTAAAATCTCTTTTTTCTCGTACGTTCCCCGGAATGCATGTTGCGCTAAGAAAAAGATCTTTCCGGGAGAAAAACCGTAGCGTAACATATAATACAGGTAGAAGTCATGTAATTCGTAAGGACCGACAATGGCTTCTGTCTGCTGGCTGATTTGCTCATTATTTTTGGAGGGAATCAGCTCCGGGCTGACAGGCGTTTCAACGATATCCAACAGAGTAAAACGGGCAGATTCGTCCACCTGTGTTTCTGCTACCCATTTGACCAGGTGTCGGACAAGCGTCTTGGGAATTCCGGAGTTAACTCCGTACATCGACATGTGGTCTCCGTTGTAAGTAGCCCAGCCTAATGCCAGTTCCGACATATCGCCGGTGCCAATGACCAGACCGTTTACCTGATTGGCTACATCCATCAGGATCTGAGTTCGTTCCCGGGCCTGAGTGTTTTCATACGTCACATCGTGGACCGAAGGGTCGTGTCCGATGTCTGAAAAGTGCTGGTTACAGGCATCCTTGATTGAAATTTCCCGGATGGAAATACCGAGGTCCTGCATCAGTTTCAGGGCATTGTTGTATGTCCTTCCGGTTGTTCCGAATCCGGGCATGGTGATTCCGAGAATATTTTTCCGGGGAAGACCCAGCTTGTCGAATGTTTTGACACAGACCAGCAGAGCCAGGGTTGAATCCAGTCCGCCGGAAACACCGATGAGAATATTTTTAATTTGTGTATGAATCAATCGTTTGGCCAGTCCTCCTATCTGAATGGAAAAGACTTCCCTGCAACTTTCATCATAATCTTTTTCTGACGGAATGAAAGGAAGCGGATTGACGGTCCGGGAAAGACTGGTTTCTCCTTCGTTTCCGGAAATACTGCATTCGATTTTTTCATAACCTTCGTCATCCGTTTGGAAAGAGGGGTTAACCATACGTTCCCGGGTCAGGCAATCGACATCAATTTCACTGAAAATCAATTGTTCTTCAAGCAAAAAGCGCCGGGATTCAGCCAGCATGATTCCGTTTTCAACAATCGATGCATTTCCGGAAAATACCAGATCGGTAGTTGATTCTCCCCAGCCGGAAGATACATATACATATCCGCAAATGCTCCGGGCCGACTGTTGGCAGATTAAGGACCGGCGGTATTGGTTCTTGCCGATCAGCTCATTGCTGGACGAAAGATTGAAAATAATTTTTGCTCCGGCCAGGGTATGGTAACTGCTTGGTGGAACCGGACTCCACAGGTCTTCGCAAATTTCAACGGCAAAACAGAAATTATCTTTTCCGAACAACAGGTTACATCCCAAAGGAGCCGTACTTCCTGCATAATCGACCAGGGCCGGATCGTCGGAAGGAATGGTTTCGAACCAGCGTTTTTCATAAAATTCGGCTGAATTGGGTAACCAGGTTTTGGGAACAATACCCAGCAGGGAACCGTTCTTACAGACAAGAGCCGTGTTGTACAGTTTGTCCCGGTATTTCAACGGAGTCCCGATCATAAAAATAATATCTGTATTTCGGGTTTCTTCCAGCAGTTTCCTGGTGGCATTTTCAGCTTCTTTTAAAAGTGTGTCCTGAAAAAACAGATCTCCACAGGTATAACCGGTCACCGAAAGTTCGGGAAAACAAACCATCGAAGCGCCTGCTTCGGCAGCCCGGAATACCAATTCTTTGATTCGACCGGTGTTATACATGCAATCGGCAACCCTGACTTCAGGAATTGCAGCTGCGACCTTTATGAATCCATATTCTTTCATACATTATGCTGCTAATATTCGAATTGATACACTTTGTTTCCGTAGTTGCTGGTGTTCAGATGAACCGATAGTTTTTTTTGTTTCCTGGGTTTGCCCAGTACTTTTTCCAGATCGTAAGAAACAATCACCCTGCTTGTTGTTCCCGGAGGATCGTTCTGGGTATCGTGCCTGAGGTAAATAGCAACGGAGTCATTCTTCATTTTTGCGGAATCCGTAACCAGGGTGATCCGGTGAGTCTGAGAGTTATATTCAATGTAAAACAGGAGATTCAGGTAATGATTCCCGATCCAGGCGCTTTCCAACTGAACGGGAGCATTTTTCATGGTGTCGATGCTCACTGCATTTATTCCTGTGAGCATACCCTGTCCGATTGCACTCGCTCCGTTGACACGTATGGCGTAGTCGTATCCGGAAACGGCATCCGGCAGGATCGAATAATTGAGCCAGATCCGTTGGCCATTTTGGAAAGATGAGCTGATCTTGCCTTCAGAGACAAAAAGTGTATGGCCGTCATCCAGCAACAGGGAATTAACTTCCTGGAAAGTAGCGATATCGACAAAATATTCTCCTAAGCCATAATCGACCGTATCCTTTTCACAGGAGACCTGGAAAACAAGCAGGACAAGGAGAAGGAGGGGGGACAACTGTTTCATTTTTTTACCGATAAATAATTTTTTACCGGGTAAGCATACATTTCCATGAGTTTTTCGGTCAGAAAAGGCAGGTCTTTGTCCGGTAAATCAATCAGGTCTAATTTTTGCTGAAAATAATGATCCACAGCCGATATGTCTTCGCTGGTATAATAAGAACGGAATTGATCGTTTCCCCACAACCGGTCGTATGCGATGTAGTTGACGGGGTAAAATTGATAATTCAGGTAAATATCTTTGTCGATCAGTTCCCCTACGGCAAAAGCCTGTTCGTTTTTGTTCAGGTTTTTATCGATGGAATCCAACAATGCATTGATGGGTTTTCCTATCTGGAAATGGATACGTCCTTTGAATCCGAACAGTCCGGTTTCCATATTCCGTAAATCATCCTGGGGTGATTTTTTGAATTCAGGATTGTCTCTTTTTTGCTGAAACTCTTTGGCTTTCAGGTAATCACAGGGGTCGTATTCGTAAGAGAGTGACAGGGGGGTAATGTTGAGTTCCCGGATATTTTCCAGGAAATCCTTATTTTCTCCGCCCATGCTTAACATTTTCAATAAGCTTTCCTGGGTTCTGTCGTCCGAGTTTTTGGCTCTCCCTTCCCGTTGGGCGATCCAGATCGATTGTTTCTTTTGGGTGATCGTATAGTGAATGTAGCGGGAAAGTTGCATTGAAACTTCCAGCATCTGCCGGACGGAAACCCCTCGTTTGACGATAAAACTTTTATTCAGGCGAACTACGTCCCGGATCCAGGGTTGGATCAGGAGGTTATCTCCGATTGCTATTTCCGTGGTTTCGTAGCCATTCATGGATAACAGGGAACACAGCAGGGAAGCATCCAGTACAATATCCCGGTGGTTAGAAACATAGGTGTATGCGTCTTCCCGGGTGATGTTTTCAAAGCCGGCACAGTTTATGGATGTAGAGGTTTTTCCAACGAGCTTTAATACGGTTTCTTTGATAATGGTATGCTGGAAGTCATGTTTATTCGTAAAGGTTTTCATAACCGTTTCGAACTGTTCCCAATCGATATCCGGCATAATGAACCGTATGACCCGTTGAAACTCAGGGTCTTTCAGAAGCCGGTCAATGGTTGGTGCCACTTCCTCGTCATAATAGGGGCGAATATCGTCAAATTCAGCCGTTCTCTCCATAATTTGATTTATTTTATTTGTATTTCATTTTCAATGATTTCTGTCATTACCTCCCGGATATCCAGTCCCGCTGCGCGAACCTGTTGGGGGATAAAGCTGGTAACCGTCATTCCCGGAGTGGTATTGACTTCCAGCATCCGGATAATACCTTCCGGCGACAGTATATAATCGACCCGGATAATGCCTTTAGCACCTATGTAATCATAGATGGAAGACGTTAATAGTTGTACTTCTTTCGTTAATTCCTCCGAAATACGGGCCGGTGTAATCTCATCTACTTTTTCTGCCGTGTATTTGGCTTCGAAGTCGAAGAATTCGTTTTTACTGACCACTTCGGTTAACGGAAAAATAACTTCTTTGCCCTTTATCTTATAACAACCACAAGTCACTTCTGTTCCGGGCATAAAACTTTCGATGATTACTTCATCGCCTTCGGCAAAGGCCCGGGCAATGGCTGGTTGTATCTCGGCTTCTGTTTTGACTTTGGATGTGCCGCAACTGGATCCTCCGTCGTTTGGTTTGATGAAGACGGGTAATCCGAGGCGGGAAACCACCTGTTCGTCGGAAATAGTTCCCCTCTTGCCTAAACGAATGGAATCAGCCACAAGAATTCCTTTGCTTTTCAGGTAGTTGTTGCAAAAATATTTATTAAAAGTTAATGAAGCAGCCGGTACACCACAGCAGGAATAGGGCAAACCGATCATATCGAAATATCCTTGCAGGCGGCCGTCTTCTCCGGGAGTTCCGTGTATGGTAATGTACGCAAAATCGAAACGGACGATCCGGTTTCCGGTCCGGAAACTGAAATCATTTTTATCAATACCGAATTCTTTTCCTTCCCAATCGACAAACCACTTGTCCCGTTGAATAATGACTTTGTATGTATTGTATTTTTCTTTATCCAGGAATGATTCGATTCCGGCCGCACTTCTGATCGAAACAACATATTCGGAAGAATATCCTCCGGCTACGATGGCTATGTTTTTTTTGCTGTCCATACTATTTATTCGGGTTCGTTTAATGTTTTCAGGTAGGTTCTCCATTTTTCGATGAGGCTTTTCATATCTTCAGGCAGTGGACTTTCCAGGAAAATCTCTTCGCCCGTGCGGGGATGTATAAAGCCCAGCGTACGGGCATGCAGGGCCTGGCGCGGGCAAAGTTCGAAGCAGTTCCGGATGAACTGTTTGTACTTGGTATGGTGATTCCCTTTCAGGATTTCATCTCCTCCGTACCGGATATCATTGAACAGGGTATGCCCGATGTACTTCATGTGTACCCGGATCTGGTGAGTACGACCTGTTTCCAGCCTGCATTCCACTAAGGTTACGTAACCCAGCCGTTCAATCACCCGGTAGTGGGTAACAGCCGTCTTACCATGGTCTCCTTCCGGAAAGACAGTCATCAGCATTTTATCACGGGGATCGCGACCGATATTTCCCTTGATGGTACCTTCGTCTTCTTTTACATTTCCCCAGACCAGGGCCAGGTATTGCCTCCGGGTGGTTTTGTTGAAGAATTGCATTCCCAGGTTTGTCTTGGCATCCGGATTTTTGGCGATAACCAGTAATCCCGAGGTGTCTTTATCGATGCGGTGTACCAGTCCCAGCCGGGGGTCTTTGATATCGAAGCCGGCCTGATCTTTCAGGTACCAGGCGATTGCATTGACCAGAGTGCCGGTGTAGTTACCGTGTCCCGGATGGACAACGAGGCCGGGAGGTTTGTCTACAACCATCAGATCATCGTCTTCATAGACGATGCGCAGGGGTATATTTTCGGGGATTATTTCGATTTCCCTTCGTGGACGATCCATTACAATCGTAATGATGTCGTTGGGCTTTACTTTGTAATTCGATTTTACCGGTTGTCCGTTAGCCAGGATAAATCCCGCGTCCGCCGCATTCTGAACGCGGTTGCGGGAAGCGTTTTCGATCCGGTCGACCAGAAATTTATCCACCCGTAACAGGCTTTGACCTTTATCGGCGACAAAGCGGTAATGTTCATAACGCTCGTCTTCCGGGTTTTCCGAAATTCCGGAGTTTGTCAAATCATCTTCCAAATCGTCATCTATATCGTCCAGAAAATCTTTCATATCCAGTTAAAACCAGGATTCTTCGGTATTATCGTTTGCTATGATTGAGTCGTTTGAAAATATAATTTCTTCATGTCCCGAACTAACCAGGAGGGTTAGCCGGCTGTTGGCCGGGATCCGTTCGCCCGGATTGATGTTCCGCCCTTTGTACTCCAATCCGACAACCAGATCGCGATAGGCTCCGGGTACACTTCTGATCTGTACCGATTCGAATCCGATTGCCTGCAGCATAGCCAGAGCCTGTCGTTGGGAAAGGTCCTGAACCTCGGGGACAATATACATCTGAGAGGAAAATGAATTGATGGTGAGGAAAATAGTTCGTCCTAATTTTACTTTCGTTCCGGGTTGAGGAATTACTTCCACGATACTCCCGGGAGCAACATTTTTGAAATAAGTGGAATCCACCACCACGTAGTGCAGGGATTTATTTTCGAAAAAAGGAGCGGCGTCTTCTACCTGCAATCCTTTGACATCCGGAACTTCCACTGCTTTTCCATGTTGAGTATATATGTCGAGCCATGCCAGAACGATCAATATCAGTGCGGTCAATAAGACTGCGGCCAATAAGAGCGTACGTACATAACTGTTTTTTCTGATAAAATTCCAGATCTTTG
This sequence comes from Bacteroidales bacterium, assembly GCA_031553885.1. Taxonomy (GTDB): domain Bacteria; phylum Bacteroidota; class Bacteroidia; order Bacteroidales; family Azobacteroidaceae; genus JAVBKV01. The sequence goes on along the minus strand of JAVBKV010000055.1, from coordinate 42,898 downwards.
CCATGATCTCCTGCGCTTTAAGAATGCTTGTATATAATTCAACTAAATATTTAACGGTTCAAAAATACAAAATAAAACGGAAATAACGGTAGCGATAGCCGAAAGATAAGCTCAGGATAAAAAAAAAGCTGTCTTTAAGACAGCTTTTTATGTATATTTGACCTTCGGTTTTATCCGTTGTATTCGTCAGATACAGTTAATTTTTTCCTGCCTTTTGCGCGGCGGGAAGCTAATACTCTGCGACCGTTAGCTGTTTCCATTCTGCTGCGGAAGCCGTGTTTGTTTTTTCTTTTTCTGTTTGAAGGTTGAAATGTCCGTTTCATGACTTATATTATTTTTTGTTTATTATTCCACAATGAATTGGGCTGCAAAGATAGAGTGATTTTTTTTAATAAACAAGAAATTCGATCAAAAATTACACTTAAACTCAAAGCGAAAAAAGTTTCGGGTTATCTTGCATTTTTAACTTTCAGGATCAGGTAGGCAGCCGGGATCCTTCCGAAACTTCCGGAATATTTGATGAATCGGTTCAGTTGTTTGATGGTAAATGCGAAGAATACACTTTTTCTTTTTTCGTTGTAATATCCTTTTTTGAAGGTTACCCGGAAACTGTTCTTTTTCAGGATTTCCCGGTAGGTCTTCAGGGGGAGGATGCGTTCCATCCAGCTTCCGGTGGCGGGGTCGCAGGTGTTGTACGGATCGTTGGATTCCTCCGGATATGTTCCGTTTTCAAGGTAGAGGTCGATGGCATCGTCCATGTCTTTATACGTAAGTCCCCGGGTCTGTTTAGCCAACGTTTCGGTTTCGTTTTCCGAAATTTCCGAAAAATTTTTCTGGATGTACTCTTTCCGCATAGGAAAGAAAAACTGGTTTTCAACCGTTGTCATTATATTACGTAATTTTTTTACCCGCCAGGGATTACAAGGGTTTGACCGGGTGGTGAGAATCATCTGAAAAGCCGGATTGATCTGGTAAAGATTGGCAAAGAAGGCATTCAGGTCATATATGTGTTCGATGACATCGGTCGCAATCAGACGTGCCGGTTTCAGTTTATTTACGGAGCAGAAAGCCTGTAACTCATTACTGGTTCCTTCCACGATGTGGTCGGGGGCAAGTCCTAATTTTTCAGAGAGAATAGAAATGGTTCGAATGGAAAGCGGATCCTGGTCGCAATAAATGACTTTTAATCCTAATTTTTTGAGCAGGAGAGAGAGGAAACCCGGCCCTCCGCCGAAATCAACGACCCATCCTTTCAGTTCTTCTTTGTAGAAGATAATGTTAATGGCATCGGTATAGATTCTGAAGTGATATTCCAACTCCGGGAGTAAACGTTGTATGTATTCAAGATTGTAAGGACTGAGACCTAAGTGCTCAAAGTCGATTTCCCGGAGTAGCTGCACACAATCTTGAGCCGTCTGTCGGACTTTCTTTTTCATGGTATAAAACAAAAAAGAGGAGTCCGGTTGGAACCGGAATCTCCTCTTTTAATTGAATTATTCAAGTATTTTAACCTTGATGTTTTTAAACCAGACATCGTCGCCATGGTCTTGCAAACCGATATAACCTTCGCGTTTGTCTCCACCACAGTTGTTCAGTAATTCGAAAGCCAACGGCCATTTTTCCAGGCTGAATTTACTGGCCTGAAGCATTTCCGTCCATTGGGGAGTCCACAAATGGTATTCAACTACGTTTTCACCGTTTTGAGCGTGTAAAACAGTACCCTTGAAAACAGTGATTTTGGTGTTGTTCCATTCTCCGAACGGTTTTGCATTCTGAGGTTTCGCAGGAATCATGTCATACAGGGAAGTGGATTGACGGTTGTTGTCTTTACCCATTTTTGCATCGACATGGTTTTCATTATCCAATACCTGACTTTCAGGAGAGGAAATGTAAATAGGTTGATCCTTGATTTCCTGTGCCAGATAGAAGATTCCGGAGTTAGATCCTTTAGCCACCTTCCAATCGATGGACAGTTCGAAGTTTTTGAATTTGTGAGCGAAAATAATGTCTCCGCCATCTTTTTCCTGAGCTTCACCGCCACCGGATCCTGAGAATTTCAGAGTTCCTTCTTCGATACTCCATTTTCCGGGTAATGTTTCTTTGCAATAGCCTCTCCATCCTTTGGTGGATGTGCCGTCAAACAGGATGATGTAACCGTCTTTATCTACCGGGAAGGCAGCCAGGTTGACCTGAGGACTTTCAACGATAGTATAAGCAGGAATGGTGTCTTTTTCGGATACACCTTTTGCCGGTACTTCTACATAAGCGGTTTTCTGATCCGGAGCGTAAAGTTCACCCTCCATTTCAGCCACTGTTTTTACTTTGTTTCCACAAGAAAATAACAAGGCAGACATAACCAATGTGCTGATTGAATAAACTATTTTTCTCATAAGTCTCTGATATAAAAAATTAAAAATTAAGAATGAAGAATTAAGAATGAAAAATGATCAATACTGAACTCTTAATTCTTAATTTTTCATTCTTAATTCTTCATTGAATTTAAGGCATTGCCGGTAATTTCCAGCCGTCTCTGTAATTATGTTTGATCAATTCCTGAGCAAAAGACTGGGCATTGACTTTAATACTCGGTTTGTTGAAGGTCGGGTGTCCGTCAACGATCTTGAAGTCATCTGACAATACCATGTTGAATTCGTCTTTGTCGCTGATATTGGTGAATTGCATGTTAATGCCGTCCCACAACAATTCTTTGTGTAAGTGTTGCAGACGAACGCCCAATACACCCATTACCACCATTTCGTTGAACGGACCTGCTTCGCTGAAGTCAGAAGCCGTCTTAACACGGTTTTCGGGGCTTTCTTTACAAGCACGTACCCAATCCATTTCGTGGCTGAGCGTTACTTCACGTTGGGTTTTAGGAGCATTCGGAACGCGTCCGGACAATAACCATGGGTTAACGCCATAGCAACCGCAGATCAATGTATCTTTTGTTCCATGGAAAATAACGCAACCGCCGGAATCGTTCATGTCTTTTCCTGCCGGCCAGCCTTTCGGCATCATCGGTTTGATACCGCCGTCGTACCAGAAAACTTCCACTTCGGGGAATTTTACTTTCTTTACATCCGGAGCCTTACGTTCCGGGAATGTGAAGCGTACGGATTGAGCAGTAGGAGCACAATCTGTCAGCAACAGGGTTGAATTTCCCTGTACTTTGGTCGGGTAACCCAATTTTAAGCCTTTGAATACGGGGTGCAGGATGTGGCAGGCCATATCACCTAGGGCACCTGTTCCATAATCCCACCATCCGCGCCAGTTCCACGGGTGATAGATTTCGTTGTAAGGACGCAATTTTGCCGGACCGGTAAACAAATCCCAGTTCAACGTGTCGGGAACCCATTGTCCGTTTTTAGGAGCGTTCAATCCTTGCGGCCAGATAGGGCGGTCGGTGAAAGCTTCTACTTTGGTTACTTCTCCGATTTCTCCGTTCCAGATCCAGTCACATACCAGACGGACTCCTTTACCGGAAGATCCCTGGTTACCCATTTGAGTGGCAATTTTTTGCTTGTCGGCCAGACGGGTCAGTAAACGGGATTCATAAACGGTGTGAGTCAAGGGTTTTTGAACATAAACGTGCTTGCCCATGGTCATAGCGTCTGCAGCGATGATGGCGTGTGTATGGTCGGCGGTAGCTACGATAACACCGTCAATGGATTTACCCATTTCTTCATACATTTTGCGGAAATCCCAATACCTTTTAGCTTTGGGGAATGCTTCGAATACTTTTGCACTGTACTTCCAGTCTACGTCACAGAGAGCTACAATGTTTTCCGTATCTTTTACATTCTTGATGTTGGAATTTCCCATACCTCCGATACCAACAACGGCAAGATTCATTTTATCACTGGGGGCCGTAACACCACTGATGCTTTTACCAAGAACGGTACTCGGGATAATCGTAAGTCCCAGTGCAGCCGTTCCGCTTTTTTGAAGAAAAGATCTTCTTGAGATTGAGTTAGACATGATACTTTTGTTATTAAAATTAAGAGAATTTTTTAAACAGCGGTCTCAAAGTTATTGTCTTTTTTTAACATAAAGAAATAATTCAGACTTTTTTACATTAATTAATAGAATAAAATGTGTATTTTAATGGACGAAGATTGGTTTTAGTGGAAAAAGGCTTATATTTGACATTGCTTTGTGTAAAAAAATCATTAAATTTGATAGATACATGAGAAAACTGATCTTTTCTTTTTTTTTGCTGATGGCGTGGAGCATATCGGCTCAGACACCGGGAGAGCGCTTAACGGAGGCTCTGAATAATTACGATTACAAGCTGGCCTTATCGATTGTACAGAGTGATACGGTTAATACTGATCCGGAATGGAAGTTTCAGCATGCGAATATCCTTAAATCCTTATCCCGTTATAACGAGGCTATCGATGTGCTCTTGGCGCAGAAGGAAGCCGATCCTTCTCTGCGGGTCCTGGTCGAGTTGATGAATTGTTGCAGTATGGCCGGAGATCAGATCCGGTCGTTGTCTTTTTGCCAGGAAGCGTTGCTGCTGAATCCGGATAATAATTTTCTGAAAATACGGGAAGCGAATCTGTTTTTTGACATGTCGGAATATGCTTTGGCTTATATTTGCTATGATTCGCTTTACCGTCAGGATAGTACATTGCTGTTTCTCAATCAGATGGGATTTTGTAAGGAAAGCCTGAAAGAATTTTCTACAGCAATGTCCTTATACAAAAAGGTTTTAACGATCGATTCCCTGAATCAGACGGCAACAAGGAGATTGGTTAACCTGCAGATCAAAACGGAACAGTATGAGGATGCTTACGTGTTGTCTGAAAAATTTTTGAGCCGGGGGGATTCCGGTAATGTCGATATTCTTAAGCTGAACGGTATCAGTAAATTTTTTACCAAACGGTATAAAGAAGCAATTGCGTTGTTTAATGATTTGTATGAAAAAGGAGATGGCAGCTACCCGGTGGTACGTTACCTCGGGCTCAGTTATTACAAGGACCGGAATTATGAGCTTGCTCCGGAAATGCTTTCTTTGGCTCTTGCCGTTGACTCTATGAATCTGGATACCCGGTTTGCCATGGGGGTTTCCTGTTCGAAGGGCAATTATAAAAAAGAGGCCATCGGCCATCTTGAATTTGTCCGGGATAAACTTCTTCCTGATGAATCTTTTTTATCCCTGACTTATACAGAATTAGGAGAAGCCTTCCTGCGTCTTGGAAAACACGATCAGGCAATTGAGAACCGGCTGTTGGCCCTGGAGCATTCTCCCGGTAACGTTCAGAAAGCAATTGACCATTATGAACTTGCGTATTTATTTTACCGGATCAATGAAAAAGAAAAAGCGCTCGGCCACTACCGAAAATCTTTAGACAGATTGGACTCGGCAGAACTGAAAAAAGAATTGACTGATCAGAATGATATGTCGATACCGTCCTTTCGGGCTTCTCTGAAAAGAAGTATAGAAGGACTGGAACAGGATCTTTATAAAAAGAATTCGGCAGACAGCCTTTCCGAACTACAAACAAACTAAACTATATAACAAATGAATACAAAAACTTACTTTTTTAAGGTTGTAAGCCTGTGCTTTTTTTTAGGACTGATATCCTTGTCTTTACATGCAGCAATAGAGCTACCTCCTCTGTTTACGGATAATATGGTTTTGCAACAGCAGATGAATGCTCCCATCTGGGGAAAAGCTACTCCGGGGAAGACTGTTAAAATCACTACTTCCTGGGACAATAAAACGTACAGCGTGCAGGCCGGTACTGACGGTTCATGGAAAATTAGCGTGAAAACGCCTCTGGCAGGCGGTCCGTATACGATTTCTCTTTCTGACGGAAAAGAGGTCCGGCTGAATAATGTATTGATCGGGGAAGTCTGGATCTGTTCCGGACAGTCGAATATGGAGATGCCTTTGGCCGGCTGGGGCAAGGTCTTGAATTACGAACGGGAAATTGCTGAGGCCAATTATCCGAACATTCGTTTGTTGCAGGTGAAAAAAGCGACGAGCAACCAGCCGGTAGGAAGTATAAATGTGACTTCGGGAGGCTGGCAGGTATGTTCTCCTGCTACGATTGCGGAATTTTCATCAGTGGCCTATTTCTTCGGTAGAAATCTGAATCAGAACCTGAATAATGTTCCCATCGGACTGATTGACAGTTCGTGGGGTGGAACCATTGCTGAAGCCTGGACCAGCGGGGAAAGCCTGGAGAATATGCCGGATTTTAAAGATGCGGTTGCAACGATACGTTCTTTTTCGGATGATGAGCAGTTGAAGTCGTATCAACAGAAATTCACCGAATGGAATACGCGGATTCAGGCGGCCGACCGGGGATATGCCAACGGACAGCCGGTTTGGGCCGGATTGAACGCGGATGATGCGAACTGGCAGGTAATGGATTTACCCGGATTCTGGGAGGAAAAAGGGCTGGCTAATTTTGACGGAATTGCCTGGTTCCGGAAAACAATAGAGATTCCTTCGGATTGGAAAGGCAAAGAGTTGAGCCTGAGCCTGGGAGGAATCGATGATAACGATATTACGTTTTTTAATGGTGTACAGGTGGGTAGTACCGATGGCTGGAACAAAGATCGGACTTATAAAATCCCGTCTAAACTGGTAAAAGGCGGAAAAGCCATAATTACCGTCAGGGTAACGGACACCGGAGGTAATGGCGGATTTCATGGAGATAAAAGCAAGATGCGGGTTACAGGACCCAATGGAAAAGAAATACCTGTTGGTGGTGACTGGAAATACCAGGCGACAGCCAATTGGGCCCAGTTCGGGAATCCTCCTCAATCCCCGTCAAACAATCCGAACCGGCCTACCGTGTTATTCAATGCCATGATTCGTCCGCTTGTCCCTTATGCCATTCGTGGAGCGATCTGGTACCAGGGAGAATCGAATGCAAGCCGCGCCTATCAGTACCGGGAGTTGTTCCCGTTGATGATCCGGGATTGGAGGACACAGTGGAATACGAATTTTCCATTCTATTTTGTCCAGCTTGCTAATTTTATGGAAACTAAACCGGAACCTCAGGAATCAGCCTGGGCCGAACTTCGTGAAGCTCAGCTCCGGACCTTGTACCTGGAAAATACAGGAATGGCAGTAACCATCGATATCGGCGATTCCAAAGATATTCACCCGAAAAACAAACAGGATGTGGGAATCCGTCTAGCATTGGCTGCCAGGGCGAATACATACGGCCAGAAAATAGCATTTTCAGGTCCGTCTTACCGTTCGTATCAGATGGAAGAAGGCCGGATCCGGATTTCATTCGATCATACGGACGGAGGTTTGAAAATAAAAGACGGTCAGGTACTGAAGGGGTTTTCCATTGCCGGTTCGGATCACCGGTTTTACTGGGCGGATGCAGTAATTGAAGGTAACGATGTTATTGTCAGTGCTCCGAATGTGAAATTTCCGGTAGCTGTACGTTATGCCTGGGCTGATAATCCGGTATGTAACCTGTATAACGGGTCGGGATTGCCGGCGTCTCCTTTCCGTACCGACGACTGGAAGCAGAATAAATAATATAGCCAGAAAGCGTATGAAGAAAATTATTTTTACAGTGATGTTGTGTGTCCTGATGACCGGATGTGGCAACAAAACAGTTGTAAATGATAAAGGACCAGAAAAAAGCTGGGAACAACAACTCGATGACGTGTTGCCTTTGTTGGGTCACCGTAATTGGGTCCTTGTCGTGGATAAGGCGTTTCCGCTGCAAAGCGCAGCCGGTATGACTTACATCAATTCACAGGCGGATCTTTTACCGGTATTGAATGTGGTGTCGGAAAAAATCAGGCAGGCTTCGCATGTTCAGGCAATTTTTTATACGGATGCCGAATTGAAAGTCCTAAACGAAGAATTAGTTCCCGGAATTGAGGATTTCAGAAAGCAGTTGTATCAGTCTTTAGAAGGAAACAATGTCCAAACGCTTCTTCACAATGATGTTTTTGAGCGTTTGGACACTGCTTCGAAATTATTCAATGTAGTCGTGATCAAGACCGAACAGGTCATGCCTTATACTTCTGTTTTTATCGAACTCGACTGCGGTTACTGGTCAGCCGATAGAGAGTCGAAAATGAGGCAATTAATGAACCAATGATTCCAGAGCGTTGACTGTTTTGGAAATGTCTTCGTCTGAAAGTTTATAATTAGTCATGGTACCGCTGAGGTATTGATCGTAAGCGGTCATATCAATCAATCCGTGTCCGGAAAGACAGAATAAGATGTTTTTCCGGACACCTTGTTCTTTCGCCTTTTTAGCCTCCCGGATGGCCGATGCAATGGCGTGCGTGGATTCGGGAGCCGGGATGATTCCTTCGGTATTGGCGAATAACATACCGGCTTCGAACGTTTCCAGTTGGGGGATATCTTCAACTTCGACATATCCGTCTTTGCGTAACTGACTGACCAGCGTACCGGCTCCGTGATAACGCAGTCCTCCGGCATGGATATCGGCCGGCTGAAAATCGTGACCGAGTGTGTACATGGGGAGAAGCGGTGTGAGACCGACCGTATCGCCGAAATCGTACTCGAATTTACCCCGGCTGAGTTTGGGACAACTGGCCGGTTCGGCGGCGATGATACGTACGTCTTTGTTTTCAGTCAGCCTGTGGCGCAGGAAAGGAAAAGCGACGCCCGAGAAGTTGGAACCTCCTCCGAAGCAGCCGATTACCACATCCGGGAATGCCCCGGCAATTTCCATTTGTTTTTCAGCCTCCAGTCCGATAATGGTTTGGTGCAGGATAACGTGATTCAGTACGCTACCCAGCGTATAACGGGCTTCCGGGTCACGAACGGCCATTTCAACCGCTTCAGAAATTGCGATACCCAGACTTCCCGAATTGTTCGGATCTTTAGCCAGGATTTTTCTTCCCGAATCGGTCAGGTTGCTGGGAGAAGGGATGACATCGGCTCCCCAGGTCTGCATCATCATCCGGCGGTAGGGTTTTTGTCCGTAACTGACTTTTACCATGAATACATCCAGTTCCAGTCCGAACAGGCTGCAGGCAAAACTGAGGGCCGCCCCCCACTGACCGGCACCGGTTTCAGTAGTAATCCGCTTGATCCCCTGCTGTTTATTGTAATAAGCTTGGGGAAGAGCTGAATTTAATTTGTGTGAGCCGATCGGACTGACACTTTCATTTTTGAAATAAATATGAGCCGGAGTATCCAGTGCTTTTTCCAGTGCGGTAGCCCTTACCAGAGGAGTCGGACGCCAGATCTTATATAATTCCCGCACTTCATCGGGAATTTCGATCCATCTTTCCTGGGAAAGCTCCTGATTGATCAGTTCCTTAGCAAAAATATTTTCCAGGTCCTGCGGGTTTAAGGGTTGCTTGGTAGCCGGATTAAGCGGAGGAAGAGGCTTGTTGACCATGTCCGCAGTTATGTTATACCAGGCACGAGGTATATCGTTTTCGCTTAAAAGTATTTTTTTATTAGTCATACGGCTGTTTTTATTTTAAATTGTTTGCAAAGTAAAGGTAAATATTTCATTTTTCCAATTTCGTCGTTGAATAATTCTTAAAGAATAATTTTCAAAACAAATTTTGCTCTGAATTGTTAAATTTATATATAGCTAATGAATTCTAATAATTGATATAAAATTAAATAACAATCATGAACAGAACATTTAAAGAAGCGCTGCAAAATCGCAGAACTTATTATGCAATCAGTAACCGGTCATTGATATCAGACAAAGAAATCGAAGAAATCCTTCAAACAGCTGTCACATTAGTCCCTTCTGCATTTAATTCTCAAACTACCCGTGTGGTGTTGTTGTTGGGCGATCAGCACAAAAAATTGTGGAATATTGTCAAGGAAGAGCTCCGGAAAGTGACACCCCCAGATAATTTTCCTTCTACCGAAGCTAAGGTAGATAACAGTTTTGCAGCCGGATATGGTACGGTATTGTTTTTTGAAGATCAACCTATTGTGAAAGGACTTCAGGAGGCTTTCCCCCTGTACGCTCATAATTTTCCCGTCTGGTCCGAGCATACGGCCGCCATGCATCAGCTAGCTGTCTGGGTCATGTTGGAGGATGCCGGCTTTGGAGCTTCCCTGCAACATTATCATCCCCTGATCGATGCGGAAGTTGCTAAAACATGGAACATACCCGAATCATGGAAATTAACCGCCCAGATGCCTTTCGGAGTGCCTGTTCAGGAGCCGGGGAAAAAAGAACACAAACCGCTTTCTGAACGGATCAAGGTATTCCGTTGATTTTAGAGACTATAAAATTAAACATAATCGATCCGGTCTATCTGGTATAGGCGGGGTCGATTGTGTTATGACGTTTACAGATATTCATTTTTAATGCACATTACCATGGAAAACAAAAAAAAAGTACTGACCACGAATCAGGGGGCTCCGGTCGACAATGACCAGGCTTCTATTACTACCAGTAATCCACATCTGACTCTTTTGTCGGATACACACCTGATTGAAAAACTAGCTCATTTTGACCGGGAACGGATTCCCGAACGGGTGGTTCACGCCAAAGGTGCAGGAGCACATGGTTATTTTGAAGTAACCAACGATCTGACGAAATACACACGTGCTGCCTTTTTGTCGGAAGTAGGTAAGCGAACCGATGTATTTGTCCGTTTTTCAACAGTAGGAGGACCCCGAGGATCGGCTGATTCGGCCCGTGATCCCCGTGGTTTTGCCGTTAAATTTTATACGGAAGAAGGTAATTATGATATGGTTGGAAATAATACGCCGGTATTTTTTATCCGGGATGCGATTAAATTTCCACATGATACCTATCAATGCACCAAAAGCCAACGTACATACGAATCAACGTGATGGATACATGAATATGCATTCCGAAGGGGCTCCTAATTATTACCCGAATTCGTTCGACGGAGCAGCCCCTGACAAAAGTTATGCGGCTCCTCCCATCGATGTTCAGGGGATGGCGGCCCGTCATGAATATACGTTAGGCGACATAGACTTTGTCCAGGCTGGAGATTTGTATGGAAAAGTAATGTCGGATTATGACAGGTCGAATCTGGTTAAAAATATTGTGACTCATTTGAAGAATGCACAGAAACGGCTCCAGCTTCGTCAGACGGCTTTGTTTTACAAAGCACATGAAGACTATGGAATGCGGATTGCAGAAGGGCTGGGTCTGGATAAAAACGAAGTCAGACGGCTGGCAGGCTTGTCTCAGGAAGAACGTGTAGATGCGACCAGGGGATAATCCTCCGGACGGATTTTGAGAAATGAAGGAAAAAGCATAGCTTTGTGTCTTAAAACACAAAGCTATGCCTTTAAATATCCCTCATACATTACCTGCTGTCGAGATACTGAAACAGGAGAACATCTTTGTAATGGACGATCTCCGTGCCTCGACTCAGGATATCCGTCCGTTGAAGGTGGTCATTTTAAATTTGATGCCGGTTAAAATAACGACGGAAACCGATTTCGTACGGCTTCTCTCCAACAGTCCGCTGCAGGTTGAAGTCGATTTCCTGAAAATAAAAACGCATGTCAGCAAAAATACTCCGGCGGAGCATTTAACGGCTTTTTATAAGAATTTCGATGAGATCCGTGATGAAAATTATGATGGAATGATTATTACCGGGGCTCCTGTGGAACTTCTTGATTTTAAAGAGGTAAGGTATTGGGAAGAACTGACGGAAATCTTCAACTGGGCTCACCGGCATGTTACTTCTACGCTTTATATCTGTTGGGCGGCACAGGCCGGGTTGTATCATTTTTTCAATGTTCCTAAATATCCTCTCGGAAGTAAGATGTTCGGGGTTTTCAGGCACACGCTCAACGATTCGAATGTTTCCCTTTTTCGGGGATTTGATGATGAGTTTTTTGTTCCGCACAGCCGTCATACGGAAGTGAGGAAAGAAGATATCCTGAAAGTGCCGCAACTGAGTTTATTGTCCGAATCCGAAGAGTCCGGAGTTTACATTGCTATGTCGAGGGGAGGACGGGAATTTTTCATTACCGGGCATTCGGAGTATGCTCCCGAAACATTGCACAATGAATACGTCCGTGATCTTGGAAAAGGCCTGCCGATTCGCGTTCCGGAGAATTATTATGTGAACGATGATCCTGGAAAAGGAATATCCGTTCGCTGGAGAGGGCATGCCAACCTGTTGTTTACCAACTGGCTGAATTATTATGTGTATCAGGCAACGCCGTTCGATCCGAAAGAAATTGAACACTTGGGCGAATTAAAAGTATAACCATGGAGGAATTGAATCTCATAACACCCACCTTACTGTTTTCTGCAGTATCGTTGATCATGCTCGCTTATACCAACCGTTTTTTATCGTACGCACAGTTGATCCGTACGTTGAAAGACAAGTATATGCTTGAGCCGACTTCTGTAACCAAAGGACAGATTGCCAACCTGAGGAAGCGGCTGTACCTTACGCGGAATATGCAGATTTTCGGTATTGGCAGCCTGTTCTTCTGTGTGGTCAGTATGTTTTTTATTTACGTTGGGTATTTTCAATGGGCCGTATGGATATTCGGTATGGCTCTTCTCTTGTTCATTGTTTCCATGGGTCTGTGTATCTGGGAACTGGTTATTTCCGTCAAAGCACTGGAAATTTACCTGAATGATATGGATAAAAATCCCGGGAAATGAAACTGGCCCGTCAAATAGAGTTGCTGGCTCCTGCCAAAAACCTGGAATGCGGGATTGAAGCGATCAATCACGGAGCAGATGCAGTGTATATCGGTGCTCCGGCTTTCAGTGCACGCGCAGCTGCCGGTAATCCGATCGATGATATCCGGAAACTGACGGACTATGCACATCTTTATCGCGCCAGGGTATATGTGGCACTTAATACCATTCTGAAAGATTCCGAACTGAAAACGGCAGAGAAACTGATTCACGATATTTATCGTGCGGGAGCAGATGCCTTGATTATTCAGGATATGGGAATTTTGAACCTGGACCTTCCCCCGCTTCCGCTTCATGCAAGTACGCAATGCGATAACCGGACCATAGAAAAAGTTCAGTTTCTGGAAAAAGCCGGATTTTCGCAGGTGGTTCTGGCCCGGGAACTTTCTCTGGGAGAAATCAATGATATTGCCGATCATACCCAGGTCCCGCTGGAAGTTTTTGTTCATGGAGCTCTGTGTGTTTCTTACAGCGGACAATGTTACATCAGCCAGGCGTTATCGGGTAGAAGCGCGAATCGCGGAGAATGTGCCCAGTATTGCCGGATGTCGTATACATTACAGGATGCGGCAGGGAAAACGCTGGTTGCCGACAAGCATTTGCTTTCCCTGAAAGATCTCAATCAGTCGGAACACCTCGAAAAACTACTGGATGCGGGAGTTTCGTCCCTGAAAATAGAAGGCCGCCTGAAAGACGTATCGTATGTAAAAAATATCACGGCTTATTACCGGAAAAAATTAGATGAAATTTTCCTGAAAAGACCAGAGTACAGACCAGCTTCTTCGGGTACCAGCCTGCATTATTTTCTCCCGGACCCGAACAAAAGTTTTAACCGGGGATTCACTTCTTATTTTCTTTCCGGAAGAAATGCCTCGTTAGCATCTCCTGATACTCCCAAGTCGATGGGAGAGCCGGTTGGAAATGTAAAGGACCTGAGCAGCCGTTTCTTTACTTATTCCGGAAGTAAACAGGTAAACAACGGAGATGGTTTGTGTTTCCTGAACGAACGGAAAGAGTTACAGGGTTTCCGCGTCAATCGCGTGGAGGGCAATAAAATCTATCCGGCCGATATGCCTCGTTTGACTCCCGGAGTTACCTTGTTCCGGAACTACGATCATGAATTTGAGAAGCTCCTGTCGGGAAAATCGGCCGAGCGAAAAATGAAGGTTGATTTTGTTCTGAGCGATAATAATGTCGGATTTACATTGGATGTCGTGGATGAAGATGGCTGTCAGGCTTGTGTGACGGCACGGTTTTCCAGGGAAATATCCCGAAAGGAAATGGTAGAGGACAATATCCGGACTCAGCTTTCCAAACTGGGAAATACACCTTTTGAGTTAGACCGGTTGGAGATTCGTTTGTCGGATAATTGGTTTATCCCGTCGTCGGTATTGAGCGATCTGAAGAGGCGTGTTGTCGAGACGTTGATGTTGGTCCGTTCCATTACACGGTTGCGTTCCCGGATTCGAATAAAGCCGACTTTCCATCCTTATCCTCAGGAATCTCTTAATTACCTGGGGAATGTTTTCAATGAGCAGGCCCGGTTGTTCTATACACAACACGGTGTAAGCACTGTTTCACCTGCTTACGAGCAGTATTCTCCTTCGTCCGTTCCTCTGATGTTTTCCAGGTATTGCCTCCGTTATCAATTGGGGTATTGCCCCCGTTTTAACCGGGGAAAGGAGCTTCCGAAAGAACCTTTGTACTTATTGACAGGAGGTAAGCGGCTGGAACTGAGCTTCGATTGTCGTGTTTGTGAAATGAGGGTAATAACATAAGTTAAAAAAACGGTTTAAATTTGGAGGTCTAAAATGAATGTTATAAATTGCCCTCCGAAAACAAAAATACCTATAGGCTATGTCTCAGAATTATAATATATTTCGGATAGAGAAAAATAATATATTACCTGAAAAGGGACGAGTTTTGATTTCTGAACCGTTTTTGGATGATAAGTACTTCGGCAGGAGTGTGGTCTTTTTGGTCGAACATAATGACATCAACGGGACAATGGGCTTTGTTCTTAATAAGCCGATGAAAGAGACAATGGGCGATTTCTTTCCGGATTTGAAGAGTATCGTGGATATACCTCTTTTCCAGGGAGGGCCGGTAGCGATGAACAAATTGTTTTTTATCCATACCTTGGGCGATTTGATTCCGGGTTCCCATCCGGTAGAAAACGGAATTTATTTCGATGGTGATTTTAATGTGGTTAAATCGTACATTAACCAGGGAAATCCGGTGGAAGGAAAAATCAAGTTTTTCTTAGGATATTCCGGATGGGAGCAAAATCAGCTGGATGATGAGATTTCCCGTAATTCATGGCTGGTCAGTAAACTGGATGACAAAGGGACGATGATTACAGAGGTGGAAAGCTGCTGGAGAAAATCATTGATCTGTATGGGCGGACATTATCGCTCCTGGGCTAACTTTCCCCGAAAACCTTTCCTGAATTGAAATTAAAAACGCTTGTGTTTCCTGAAATAATAGAATAATGCCTTCAGATGGATCAGGCTGAGGGAAGAAATTATTTTTTTATTGGTGATTTGCTGATAGTCATGGATGATTGAAAAAGCAGGCAGGTAACAGATTGAATAATTATTTTTCTGCATCCGTATGCATAAATCGGTATCTTCCGGTCCATAAAATATCTTCTCGTCCAGTAATCCTGTTTTTTTCAACGCTTCGGCTCGTATCAGCTGGCAGGCTCCGATTACGTAATCAACTTCGAATGGATCTTTTTGCAACATTTGTTTCCTGTAAAACTGGGTTTCATTGCTGCGATGGATCCGATTCCGCAAGGGGTGTGCTATCCGGGACCTTCCCAAAAGTGATTCCAGCATGTTGTTGATTTTGAACCGGAAAGAAGGATGCTTGCGACAACTATCCTGGATATTTCCTTGTTTATCGGTCAGTTTGCAGGCGCAAATTCCACAATCCGGATTTTCTTTTATGAAATCCAGCAATCCGGATACGGCCTCTCTGTTTACGATCGTATCGATGTCGAGTATCCATATAAATTGACCCGAGGACCGGCTTAAGCCGATATTTCTGGCTTTGGAAACACCCGTATTCTCAGCATTCCGGATCAATGTAAACGTATTTTCCGGATATGATTCGATGATCGGCAGGGTAGCGTCCGTCGACCCATTGTCAATGATAAAAATTTCTGTAGAAAGGTGTTCTGTGCTTTTCAAAAGAGAATCCAGGCAGTCTTTTACGTGACGCTCTGAATTCCAGGATATGATGACAACCGAAAGCAGGGGCATTTAACCAAAAAGTTTTATCTTCAATGCTTTGAGATTTGCCTTAAATTCATCGAAAGAAGAAAAAGCAAACAGATTTCGTCGTATAAACCCGGGAGAGAGGAAAAATTTCAGGTTATTTCTGAATAATAACTTTTCCATTTGTTTATGAGTAAGTTCCGGGTAATTCAGTATCGAGTTTCGTTGTACGTCTGTCGGGATGTACATTCCTCCTCTGATCCATCCGTTTTCCCTGGCCATTTCGTAAAATTCGGTTCCGGGGAAAGGAGAGACAATATTGAACATAATCTGGTCTACCTTCAGCTTTTTAGCTTCCTTGTAGGTCTTTTTTATTGTTTTCTTTGTTTCCAGTGGGCTGGTGCCGATCAGAATATTCAGTTTGACAGGAACGTTATGTTTTTTCAGCAATAGGATCGCTTCCCTGTTTTGTTCCGGAGTGACGCCTTTTTTGATGTATTTCAATATTTCGGCATCAAACGATTCCACGCCGAGATCGACATACTTACAATTATACTGGCTGAGCATGGATGCTACTTCTTCATCGATAGCATCTACCCGGGCCTGGCAACCCCAAACGATCTGGTGTTTCAAGAGCGCTTCACCAATGGCTTTCAGCCTTTTTTTATTTACGATGAAATTATCGTCCAGGAATCCGATGGCTTTGAATCCCTGACCGGCCAGCCAGTCGATTTCCGCAATTACATTTTCTACGGAACGGAATCCGATCGGTGGTTTTTTGCCATCGTTATTATTCTTATATTCGATTTCACGGGCAAAAGTCAGGGAACTGGGAACGCAGTAGATGCAGTGGAACGGACAGTTCCTGGAAGTAACCATTGCCATGTAGGGAGTAACTTTCAGCTTCGGATTATAGAACGTATAGTCCTTGATTAAATGGATAGCCGGAAAAGGTAGTTCGTCCAGGTTCGTAATCAGTGGACGGGTAGGAGTGTGAACTATTTTCTCGGTTTTTTTATCCAGGTAAGTAATTCCTTTGCATCCGGTCCAGTCTTCGCCTGCTGAAATCAGGCGCATAAGTTCTTTTAATGTATCTTCCGGTTCTCCGCGGACAATGATAAAGTCGGTATACCTTTTCAGAAAATATTTGAAATTGTAGGTGGCACCCGGACCGAGAAATATACAATAGGACGATTCCCTGTGCCAGCTTCTGAAATATTCTGCTGTCGAATAATCTGTAAACAGGGATAGGTTTACCGTCCAGAATATGTAGATATCGCTATCATCCACTTTTACCACATCCAGGCTGTCGTCAATAGACAGATCTTCCAACACGAAATTCCGGTAACGGACTTCATGACCTTCCTTTTCCAGGATAGCTGCTACGGTCAGCTCGTAGATGTTAGGCATGTTATAAACGACACGGGTACATCCTGCGGTTCGTTCCGCTGGCTTTTCGTAATCAAGGGACGGAGGGGTTATGAAAGTGATTTTCATGCTTAAAAAACGGAAAGGATCATCAATTATTGTTTTTATTCGGTCTCAAACCATATTCCCGGATCATTTTTCCTTTGAAGACGCTTTTTTGTTAACCTGGATTTGTCAGTTGCATAAAGAAAACGCTTTCAAATTCGTTGTCGGTTTTAATCCAATTGCGAAGAAGTCCAGTCTGTTCGTAACCACAACGGGAGAACAACTTCAGGCTGGGCAGGTTTCTCTCGGGAATATATGCGTAAAGCTGATTAAGCAGTAGGAAACGGAAGGCGTATTCTTCGATCAGGCCTAAAACCTGAACGCCTAATCCTTTATTTCTGTAATTTTTGTCAAGTAGAATGCCCACACCGGCACGCTGGTTCCTCGGGTCGAAATCGTACAGATCGATGGTGCCGATAGCGACTTCTGTTTCTTTGTATATCACCATCAGGCGTAGCTGGCGTGTTTGGAAGAGATCCAACCTGGAATTGGTAAGGTAATCCCGGAGTGCAAATTTGGAATAGGGAGTCAGTGTGGAGCCATATTGCCAAAGTTCGGAATCATTTTCCCAACGGTAAAGAGCATCTAAATCTTCTGGTTCGAGGGCTCTCAA
Organism: Bacteroidales bacterium; assembly: GCA_031553885.1. Taxonomy (GTDB): domain Bacteria; phylum Bacteroidota; class Bacteroidia; order Bacteroidales; family Azobacteroidaceae; genus JAVBKV01. The sequence continues at coordinate 24,947 of JAVBKV010000055.1, read as the reverse complement.
TTGAAGGATTTCATTTTCCAGTAAAGCCATGTTATTGCTGATTGTGTTATTTATTTTGACAAAGATAATAAAAAACTGTTTGTATGCGCAAACAGAACGTTATATTTTTTTCAGCATGTTGTTTTCAATGGCAATAATTTTATGATCTGAAAGATTTCTGACAACATCAACGATCTGTTTCTCAGTAAAGTTTATTTTATTTATAAGTTCTTCCAAAGAAACAGTAGAGTATGCAATTTCTGACAGTATAGTTTGTTTTATAGTATTAAAATCTTCTTTATTCAGATACTTCTTCTTTTTGCATAAGCAAATATCGCATTGTCCGCAGTCTTCTGATTCTTTCTCTCCGAAGTATTCAAGCAATAAACGGCTTCTGCAAATGCTTTTAGAGTTGCCGTAATGAATAACATGTTGGATACGGTACGAAAGTCTTTCTTTTCTTTCTTCGTAAACCTGCCGGGGTATGGCAAGGTGCCTTATATCTTCTCTGTTTTGAGAATAAATAACCATAGGTACTTTTTGTGCCGGTACGTAATGGATGATTTGCTGGGAGGAAAGCAATTTGAGCCCTTCGTATACCTGGTGATGTGTCATTCCGGTTCGGGAAGCAAGCAGGTTTTCGCTGATATATACATAATCGGCAAATAAACCGGTATAGGAGCGGAGAAGTACCTGGAGCAGGTTTTCTATCTGAGGATTGAATCCTGAATACTTGTACAGGTCATCGCGGTTGGTTGTAAAAATGACTTTCGATTGCTTGTCCAGCTCTTCCATATATTCGATGTAGCCGGACAGTTCCAGGAGCTTCAGTGCGCTATGGGTTTGGGTCATGTTGTACCGGTACACGGAGCAGAATTGTTCGATACTGAAATTGTGTGCGGTCTGAAAGCCGGAGTTTATTCCTACCTGAAAGAAATAGGCCAGCTTTTCGTACACATCCTTGATAAAGTCCCTTTCGGGAAATTCGTCTTTGATCCTTTTTTTGAGTTGTGTCTGATCCCGCGAAGAATAAAGCGCAATGGCGTATGCTTTTTTTTCATCCCTTCCGGCCCGGCCAGCTTCCTGGAAATATTCTTCCAGTGAGCTTGGAATTTCAAAATGGATGACAACCCGGACGTCCGGTTTATCGATGCCCATACCAAATGCATTGGTACAGACCATGATCCTGCATTCGCCGGATTTCCATCGGTTTTGCCTGTCTGTTTTCTCATCGATGTTTAATCCGGCGTGAAAAAAATCCGCATTGATTCCCTGTAACCGGAGTTCTTTAGCGATTTCCCTGGTCCGTTTGCGGCTTCTGACATAAACCAGGCCTGTACCCGGTACTTTATTCAGGATATTGATGATTTCGGATAATTTATCTTCTGTTTCGCGGACGACATAGGCGATGTTTTTTCTTTCAAAACTTTTGCGGAATACGTTTTTCTGCCTGAAGAGCAACTTATCCTGAATGTCGTCGATTACTTCCGAGGTGGCTGTTGCGGTAAGCGCCAAAAGAGGTACCCCGGGCAGGTGTTGCCTGATTTCGGCGATACGGAGGTAAGACGGCCGAAAATCATACCCCCATTGGGAAATACAGTGGGATTCGTCAATGGCCAGCAGGCAAACATTCATGTGTTGTAACTTATTCAGAAACAACTCGGTGTTTAATCGTTCGGGAGAAACGTACAGGAATTTGTAATCTCCGAAAATGCAGTTTTCCAGGGCGACGATAATTTCCTGGCGGCTCATTCCCGAATGGATGGAGGTTGCCTTGATCCCTTTTTGTTTCAGGTTGTCTACCTGGTCTTTCATAAGGGCGATGAGAGGGGTCACGACAATACAAATACCCTCCATGCTGAGTGTTGGCACCTGAAATGTCAGCGATTTTCCACCTCCGGTAGGCATCAGGCCCAGGGTATCTTTACCTTCTGCTACGGAGTTGATAATATCTTCCTGTAGAGAACGGAATGAATCATATCCCCAGTATTGTTTGAGAATGTTGTGAAAGATGCTCACGCCGGTCAGGTTTCTGGATTATTTACTGATACGAATATCCTTGATCATCAATTGGATGCTGGTAACATTGTTGTATGTATTCTCTTCAATGGTATAGCAAATATCGAAAGGCTTTTCTGATTTGATATGATCGATAAACCGGTGCATGCCGAAAGCAATTGCCTGTACGACGTTTTCCGATGAATCATCAACCAGATCCAGTTTGATGTGTTCCAGTTCTTTTCCGACCAGTTTGCTGGCGCCGGAATCTTTTACTCCAAACGAACAGAATACCGGTTTTTGGTTGTCCGGACCGAAGGGATTCATCAGCCTGAGACTGTTGACCAGTTTTTGGTTGATTTCTGAAAATTTCAGAGCCATATCGATATCGAGGGTCTGAGTCATTTGCTCCTCGATCATGTGTTTATCTGCAAACGCTTCCAGCCGGGACTTGAAAACATTGAGTTTTTCTTCTTCTAAAGTCATTCCCGCAGCAAAAGTATGTCCGCCGAAATTCACCAGGATGTCTTTGCAGGATTCAATAGCCTTATAAATATCGAAACCGGTAACCGAGCGGGCAGATCCGGTGATAAATCCATTGGAGCGGGTCAATACGATAGCTGGTTTGTAGAATTTTTCCGTTAACCGGGAGGCGACGATTCCGATGACTCCCTTGTGCCATTCGGGATGGAATACTACGATAATTTTTCCTTCCGTAAGGTTGGGTATTTCTTCCAGCAGGGCCAGGGCTTCATCCGTGGTTTTCTTGTCCAGTTCCCGGCGGTCGTCGTTGTACTGGTCGATATTTTCACTTTTTTCTTTGGCCGAAGCAAAATCCTTAGATAAAAGCAGGTCTACGGCTTCCCTCCCGTTCATCATGCGTCCGGAAGCGTTGATCCGGGGGCCTATCTTAAAAACGATATCGCTGATGGTAATGTCTTTTCCCGACAGGCCGCAAATATCGATGATGCCTTTTAGTCCTTTGCTGGGATTGAGGTTCAGTTGCTTGAGTCCGTAAGCCGCCATGATCCGGTTTTCTCCGGTAATGGGAACGATATCGGAAGCAATACTGACGGCAACAAGATCCAGCAGGTTCTTCAGCCGGGAAAACTCGATTCCGTTACTGAGAGCGAAAGCCTGCATGAATTTGAACCCGACACCACACCCGGAAAGGTGTTCGTAGGGATAAGTCGAATCAACTCTTTTGGCATCTAAAATAGCGACTGCATCAGGAAGTGTTTCGTCGGGCATGTGATGATCACAGATGATGAAATCAATGCCTAATGTTTTTGCATAAGCGATTTTTTCAATGGCTTTGATTCCGCAATCCAGTGCAATGATCAGGGTGACACCGGTTTCCTTTGCATAAGTAATTCCTTTTTCCGATATTCCGTATCCTTCGTCATACCGGTCCGGGATATAGAAATCCAGGTTGGATTTCCAACTGTTTTGTTCCAGAAATTTATAAACCAACGACACTGCAGTCGTTCCATCAACATCATAATCCCCATAAATCATAATCCTTTCTTTGTTGCCCAGGGCCCGGTTCAGGCGGTCAACCGCCTTTTGCATATCCGGGTACAGGAAAGGATCGTATAAATCTTTCAGATTGGGACTCAGAAATCGTTGGACTTCCCCTTCGTTCGAAATGCCTCTTTGTATCATCAGGAGGCAGACCGCAGGACTTAGTCCGAACTTTTCCGAAAGTACGTCCCGTCTAAGTATCTGTTCTCGTGTTGGGGGTTGATAATTCCATTCGTTTGTCATTATATATTGTTATTTTTTCTTTTTCTCACGGGAATGAATCTCCTTCTCTGAACAGGCATGTATCAGCAAGATAGCTTGTTTCTCAATGGTTGTAGCAGATTCAATCCGTAAAAATACGTATTTATAATGAATATATTTTATTTTTATTGAATATTTTTATCAGAATCTGGTCTCCGGATCTATTTGCCATGATTTAGACCTTCTTGTGAGGCCGGATCATTTTTATCTTTTATATTTGCATTGAAAAATGATCAGCAATGAACGAAGAAATTAAAAAAGCAAGTGAGATACTTCGAAAGGGAGGAGTTATTCTGTATCCTACTGATACGATTTGGGGAATTGGCTGTGATGCCACTAATGAAGAGGCTGTTAAGCGGGTCTATGCGATTAAGCAGCGGCAGGATTCCAAATCAATGCTGGTCCTGATCGATTCTACGGCTAAACTGGATTTTTATGTGGAGGACCTGCCTGAAATTGCATTGGATCTTATCGAATTATCTGATAAACCCTTGACGATTATTTATTCCGGAGCAAGGAACCTCGCGCCTAACCTGGTCGCTCAGGACGGATCGGTAGGTATCCGTGTAACTCAGGAAGCTTTCTCCCGGGAGTTGTGCCGGCAATTCCGTAAACCGGTCGTGTCGACATCGGCCAACATCAGCGGCCAACCGGCTCCATCTAATTTTTCCGAAATAAATGATGAAATTATCCGTTCTGTAGATTATGTAGTGGATTACCGGAGAAACGAAACAGCTCAATCACGGCCTTCGTCGATTATTCAATTGGGAACAGGAGGCCTGGTTAAAATAATCAGGGAATAATGAGAAAGAAAACACAGCTTTATAAGTACCTGGTTGCAGATTTCATCGCTGCAGCAGTGGCTTGGTTTGTGTTTAATATCGTCCGTTACTATGAAGTAGCCCAATACGAAGGTTTTCAAACACTGGCTGTATTCCTGAAATACAGGCAGGTGGTGTTGGGTCAGTTGTTTGTCCCTTTTTTCTGGATGATTCTTCATTACTTTTCCGGATACTACAACAAGCCTCTTGAGAAGTCCCGTGTAACCGAATTATTTACTACGTTTCAAACCATTTTTGTTGGAACGGTTATTATTTTCTTTGGCATTCTGCTGAATACGCTCCCGGATTCTTTTCATATTTATTATGAACAATTCTCGTATTTATTTCTATTGTCCTTTGTTTTTACGTATACCTGTCGATTTTTTATTACGCGTCAGGCTTCAAAAAAAATAAAAAAACGGGAGTGGACAATCAGCGCCCTGATTCTGGGTGATGGGAAAAAAGCCGCATTCATCAGGGAGTTACTGGAGAAAACCACAGGGGCTCTGGGTTATACGGTTCAGGGGTCTATTGCTCCGGATCCTGATTATGATCTGGGACCAGTAATCAGGGAGAAAAAAATCGAAGCTCTGATTGTGGCGCTGGATACCGAAGACGATGAACAATTACTGAATTTGTTGTATTCCCTTTACCAGTATAAATTACCGATTAAGCTGCCCCTCAGTAATACCAAGATGCTGACGGGAGGGGTGAAAATTAAAACAATAACTGGTGTTCCGCTGGTTGATATTACGGATAATAATTTTCCGGAAGGAGAAAAAAACATTAAACAGGCGCTCGACCGGATTGTTTCTCTGTTGGTTTTATTACTTTTGTCCCCGGTTTATCTCTACCTGGCTATCCGGGTTCGAATGGATTCTCCCGGTCCCGTATTTCTTAAGCAGGAACGCATCGGGTACTTGGGGAAACCGTTTATGATTTATAAGTTCCGGACAATGAGGCAGAATGCGGAAGAAAGCGGTCCCCTGCTTTCCTCTGCGAGCGATACCCGGATTACCTCTTACGGGCAGGTTATGCGCAAGTACCGGCTGGATGAGCTTCCTCAGTTCTGGAATGTGCTGAAAGGGGAGATGTCGTTGGTTGGACCCCGCCCCGAACGAAAATTTTACATTGACCAGATTGTGAAGCAGGCTCCTTATTATTACCTGCTACACAATGTAAGACCGGGGATTACTTCATGGGGAATGGTTAAATATGGATATGCATCTACGATAGAGCAGATGATTGAACGCATGCAGTACGATATTTTGTATTACGAGAACATGTCTCTTTCGTTGGATGTTAAAATTTTGATTTACACGGTACAAACGATTTGTACCGGAAAAGGTATATAAAATGATACTAAAAGACTGGTTCGATGTTCTGCTTTCCTGGAGGGAAAAGTATATCAAAGAAAAGCATTTTATTTTGATAGTCAGTTTTCTTGTCGGTATTTGTACGGCAACGGCAGCTATTCTGCTGAAAGGAACAATCCATCTCATTCAGCACTTTCTCACGGAACGTATGGATGTTACGAATGCCAATTACCTGTACCTGGTTTATCCGATTATAGGGATTCTGCTTTCCGGGTTATTTGTAAAGTATATTGTGAAAGATGACATCGGGCATGGAGTAACCAAAATATTATATGCCATTTCTCAGCGAAAAAGCCGGATTAAAGCGCATAATACCTGGTCCTCCCTGGTAGCCAGTTCGATAACGATTGGTTTTGGGGGATCGGTGGGGGCGGAGGCTCCGATCGTCCTGACAGGGGCTGCGATCGGTTCCAACCTGGGACGGATGTTTAAAATGGAGCAGAAAACCCTGATGCTCCTGGTCGGTTGCGGAGCTGCAGGTGCAATTGCCGGAATTTTCAAGGCGCCTATTGCCGGATTGCTTTTTACGATCGAAGTGCTGATGCTCGACCTGACTATGACTTCGGTCCTTCCTTTATTGATTACTTCCGTAACGGCAGCCACGGTTTCTTATATTTTTACCGGATCAGAGGCCATGTTTAAGTTCAGCCAGGTAGAAGCTTTCCAAATGGAACGGATTCCTTATGTTCTCCTGTTGGGTGTGATCTGTGGGTTGGTTTCCCTCTATTTTACCCGGGCCATGATCTGGATAGAAGGAATTTTCCGGAAATTGAAAACGTTCTGGAAAAAATTCATGTTGGGGGCCACGATGTTGAGTATCCTGATTTTCTTACTTCCTCCGTTGTACGGTGAAGGATACGATACGATCGGAAACCTGATCAGTAACCAGTACGACCAATTACTCGACGGCAGTCTTTTTTATAACCTGAAGGAAAACTATTGGGGCCTTATCTTTTTTATGCTCCTGATTGTCCTGTTAAAAGTTTTTGCCTCGAGTGCCACCAATGGAGGAGGTGGTTGCGGGGGAATTTTTGCTCCTTCTTTGTTCCTGGGTTGTATTACCGGTTTTATATTTTCGCATTCAGGTAATTACTTTTTTTCCACCACACACCTGCCGGAAGAGAATTTTGCTCTGATGGGCATGGCCGGGATGATGGCCGGGGTAATGCATTCCCCGTTGACGGCAGTCTTCCTTATTGCGGAATTGACCGGAGGATTCGATTTGTTCCTTCCCCTGATGATTGTTGCAATCAGTGCATACATAACCATTCTGTGTTTCGAACGGCATAGTATTTATTCCATTCGTCTGGCACAGAAAGGAGAGTTACTGACGCACCATAAAGACAAGGCGGTTCTTACGCTGTTGAATGTCAATACCGTTGTGGAAACCGATCTGAAAGCGGTTTCTCCTCAGATGACACTGGGTGACCTGGTCAAGGTGATTGCCAAATCAAAACGGAATGTATTTCCCGTAGTGGATCAAAAAGGTCTTTTGAAAGGGGTTGTCCTGTTGGATGATATTCGTAATATTATGTTCCGGCCTGAACTGTACGACCGGTTTACCGTCCAGAAATTCATGGTTTCTCCTCCGGCTAAGATCAATATAAATCTTCCGATGGAAAAAATCATGCAGATTTTTGATGATACGAAGGCCTGGAACCTGCCGGTAGTCGATGATGATGGAAAGTACCTGGGATTTGTTTCCAAATCCAAGATATTCAATGCTTACCGGGATGTTTTAGTAGAGAATTTTTCTGATGAAGAGTAAATGAGCTATGGATAAGAAAGACTTGCGAATCGTTTACATGGGCACTCCCGATTTTGCGGTGGAAAGCCTGAAAGCGTTGGTGGAAGGTGGATATAACGTAGTTGGTGTCATTACCGTGCCTGACAAACCGGTGGGGAAAAGCCATAGCGTACTTTCTCAATCGCCGGTAAAGAAGTATGCCCTGGCTCATAACCTTCCTTTGTTACAGCCGGAAAAACTGAAAGATCCGGAATTCCTGGAGGCTCTGAAGGGTTGGAATGCCGACCTTCAGATTGTGGTGGCTTTCCGGATGTTGCCTGAAGTGGTCTGGAACATGCCGCGTTTGGGAACATTTAACTTACATGCTTCACTTCTTCCTCAATACCGGGGCGCAGCTCCGATTAACTGGGCTATTATCAACGGTGAAACGGAAACGGGTATAACTACATTCTTTTTAACTCATGAAATCGATACCGGGAAAGTAATTTCCCAGGAACGCATTCCTATTTGTGAAGCGGATAATGCTGAAATTATTCATGACCGGTTGATGCACCTGGGAGCTTCCTTAGTGATAAAAACGGTAAATGATATTTTAAATGATGCGGTACAGCCGATTGCTCAGGAAGAAATGTCTGAAGCCGCTAAAGACTTGAAACCTGCGCCCAAAATCTTCAAAGAAACCTGTCAGATCCATTGGAATCAGGAGGTCCGGGAGATTTATGACTTCATTCGGGGGTTGTCTCCTTATCCGGCAGCGTGGACGGAATTGACGACGGAAAAAGGAGAAATCCTGTCTCTGAAGGTTTTTGAATCGGAAAAACGGCTGCAATCCCATAGTCTTCCGGCAGGGACAGTAGTCAGCGATGGAAAGAATTACATCGATGTGGCTGCCACAAATGGTTTCATCCGCTTGCAGAATATTCAACAAGCCGGAAAGAAACGTATGCCGGTGACCGATTTTTTAAGGGGAAACAGTCATCTTTTTATTTGAGAACCATTTTGCTTCAGGAAAGCGAAGGAAAAATATGCCGGAAATCTTCTCCGTTTTTCGGTAAATAGGTTTTCAGTCCGAATTTTTCTCCTGTTTCAATGTTCGCCTGGCTGTCGTCGACAAACAGTGTTTCGGAAGGATCTAATCCGGAATCCTCGATCATGCATTCATAAATCCGGGGATGTGGTTTGGTGTATCCGACTTCATAAGAAAGATATAATCTGTCGAAATATTCGTCCAGGCTTTTTCCTTTCGGTGAAAATTGAGGGGTACGGGCCCAGGACATGACTACCGGGTTGGTATTACTTAACAGATACAACTTGTATTTTTTCTTTAATTCTTCCAACATCTCCAGTTTGTATTCAGGGACTTCCTGGATAAATCCGAACCAGCCGTAATCAATATCCCGGTCGGAAATATTTTTACCGGATTCTTTTCGTAATGCATCATAAAATGCTTGTTGGGATAATTTTCCTTCTTCCAGTTCTAAAAAGATACCTTTTTGATGATAAGGATCCAACCAATCTTCTGCATTTTCCAGCCCTACTTCTTTGAATCTTCGGACAGCTTCGCGTTGGTTTAAGGTAATGATCACGCCTCCGAGATCAAATACTATATTCTTGATATTTTGCATTTCTTAAAATTAATTTTCACACAAAGGTACGACTTTTCAAGGTATTTTCATAACTTTACCGTATTATATAACTATAAATTCTGCCGCTATGTTTGCAAAAGAAGTGTATGTTCGCAGGCGCGAGCAATTAAAAAAATCAGTCGGATCGGGAATGATTCTACTTTCCGGAAATGGAGAAGCTCCTTTGAATTACCCGGACAACTGCTATGCTTTTCGTCAGGATAGTTCTTTCCTTTATTATGTAGGTATGGATACTCCTGATTTGTTTTGTATCATAGACATCGATAATGATCAGGAATATTTGTTTGGTAATGAGCTGACAATCGACGATGTCATCTGGATGGGTCATTTGCCTTCGCTGAAGGAACGGGCTGAAAAAACAGGCATGGGGGTTGTATTGCCCTGGAACGAACTGGCTGGTTTTGTGGATAAAGCGGTGACTTCAGGACAAATCTTACATTACCTGAAACCTTACCGGTATCGTAATCAATTGTTATTGGCCGAATTGGTTCATAAACCGGTGAGTGAGATCGTCGATGGTTTTTCCGTCGGATTGACTAAGGCTGTGATTAAGATGCGCCTGATAAAAGAGACTGATGAACTGATCGAATTGGAAAAAGCCGGAGAAATCGGTTATCGGATGCATTTAACTGCGATGCAGTTATGCAAGCCGGGAGTCAGCGAACGGGAAATTGCAGGAAAGATAGAGGGGATTGCCATTGCTTACGGTAACCGGGTTTCATTTCCTACGATTTTGTCACAGAACGGGCAGACATTGCATAATCATGACCATAGTGGTATTTTGAAAACCGGAAGGTTGATGCTGACGGATGCCGGAGCCGAAAACGTGAATTATTATGCTTCCGATTTTACCCGGACAACGGCAGTGGGAGGCGAATATTCGCAAAAACAAAAAGACATTCACAACATAGTCCTGAAAGCCATCAATGACTCGATCGCATCGATCCGGCCGGGAATTACCTATCAGGAGGTACATCGGGGAGCCTATCGTATTATTTTTGAAGGAATGAAGGCCCTGGGGCTGGCTAAAGGGAATACGGAAGACGCTCTGGAATGCGGAGCTCCGGCATTGTTTATGCCTCATGGATTGGGTCATGCTATGGGTATGGATGTACATGACATGGAAGACCTGGGAGAAACGTTGGTCGGATATGACGATGAAATCAAGAGGAGTACGATGTTCGGATACAAGAGCCTTCGTTTTGGCAAACGTCTGGAACCCGGTCATGTGCTTACCGTGGAACCGGGTATTTATTTTATCCCGCAATTGATAGACAAGTGGGAACGAGAGAAAATCAACGCTGATTTCATCTGTTTTTCCGAATTGAAAAAATACTATGATTTCGGAGGAATCCGCTTAGAAGACGATGTCGTGGTAACACCTCAGGGTTGCCGGCCGGTTTACGGAAAACGCCTGCCGATAACTGTGGAAGAGATTGTTACTGCGGTGAACAGTTGATGAATGTGTACAAGAATTGTCAAATAAAACATGTATATTTGCCGGCGGAATAAAGTCTGTACATGTGCCGTAAATCAGGGAGTGAGTATCTGAGTTTCGTACGACTGTGCTTGATGAGATGTGTATGCATGAAATAGAGGTTTTTAAAAAATGCCGGATATAATTACACAGATAAAAAACGGAGATGAACGTGTATTTGAGCAGGTGTATAAGGAGTATTATGCCCGCCTGTTTCATTATTTAAAAGGTTATCTGAGGGAGCCAGAAGAGATTAAAGATGTAATACAGAATACATTCATTTCCCTCTGGAACAATCGGATGACCTTATCGGATAATGATTCACACATTCACTCCTGGTTGTTTACAGTGGTTAGAAATCAATGCCTTAATTACATTCGGGATAAAGAATTACGCCTGCGTATTCAATCTAAAATAGAACTGCATGAGAGTGAGAGGCTTCGCTGGCAGACTCAATCGTTACAATCGTTTGTTCCGGAATCGATTAATTTGACCGAATTACGGGAACTCGTTAATGATGCATTGCTTGAAATGCCCGAGCAATGCCGTAAGATATACCTTCTGAGTCGGGAAGAAGGCCTTTCGCATAAAGAAATCAGTGCCCAGCTGAGTATCTCTCCTAAAACAGTTGAAAACCAAATAACCAAAGCACTTCGGATTTTGAGAACCAAATTTAATGACTACCATTATTTTTTAGTTTGCCTGATTTTTTAGAAAAATCAAATTTTTTTATGTTTCCGATAGGGGATGTCGGGTTTTTAAGTGTATTATTTCTAAAGCCGTAGAAATATCAGGTATTCTTTATACATAATTATATGTTCCAAAAACAATTAATGATTCGTTTTTTTGAAGGGCAAACGTCTGTGGAAGAAGAGGAAACCCTTTTTCAATGGATGGCAGAAGACTTTGCTAACGTCCAGGAGTTTTTTCATGAAAGAAGAAACTACGATCTCGAACTGGTTTCGAATGATCGGCTTACAGTTCCTGTCGATATTGAGAAAGAATATGAAAAAATAAAGAAGTTCATCGCAGATAACAAAAAGCTCGATGCCGAAAAACGATCTGTAGAAAAACGATCTTTACGGATTAAGTACTTCAGACAAGCAGTTTCTTATGCCGCAATTATCATCTGTTGTATTTTTCTTCTGAAAGAATTTTTGCAGGAAAGAAATCCGCAGGAAGGTGTTGTTTCTCAGAATACGGAGCTTTCAGTACCGCAGGATACCCGCTCACGTGTTGCTACAGCCCCGGAAGAGTGTAAAGAAGTACAGGTGGTTAAGGGGACCAAGAGGGAATTACGCTTACCGGACCATACAAGGGTTTGGATAAATTCTCAGTCTAAACTGAAATTTCCGGAGAAATTCGAAGGTAATACCCGTGAAGTCTGGCTTGAAGGAGAAGCTTACTTTGAAGTTGCCAAAGATCTGAAAAAACAATTCATCGTACATACAAACGAATTTGATATTAGGGTTTATGGAACGTCGTTCAACGTGTCTGCGTATAAGGAGTATTCGGAAAAAACGTTTACCCTTCTGGAAGGATCAATCAAGCTAACGTCCAACCTGGATGCCGACAACCGTGAGTTATTCCTGGTTCCCGGTCAGCAGGCCGTTTATGACGAAGGTCAACTGAATATAAAAGAAGTGGATCCGGTAACGGAAGTGTCATGGAAGGACAATAAATTTTATTTCAGGGAAAAAACGTTTCAGGCGATATGCCGGCAGTTGGAGCATGCTTTTAATGTTACAATCCTCATTGAAGGGGATAATTTGAAAAATTCCGTTTATACCGGAGATTTTGTCCGGAATGAAAATCTGAAGGAAATACTGGATATTATGTCTGCCGATAGCCGGATTGAATACAAAATAGAAGGAAATACTATTACCGTAAAGGAGAAATAATCACTACTAATAAAAACTTGAAATAATGAAAAACAAAACGGGCCTCACTGTTTTTCCCCTGAGAGGATTTCTTTTAAAAGCATTATCTGTTATTGCTTTGTTTGGCTGTTCGTTGAATTGTCCGGGCATATCGCTCTTCGCTGCGGAAAATCCTCTTCAGGAGAAAAAAATATCGTTGAATCTGAAAAATGTCAATCTGATTCAGGTGTTTGATGAAATAAAAAAGCAAAGCAGCTATTCTTTCTGGTATAGGAATAATGATATCGATATCAATGAGAAGCTTTCCATAAAGGTGACGGATAAAACAATCTCAGAAGTGTTGAATCAGGTATTGAATGCCAGAAACCTGAAATATGAAATAAAAGAACAGCACATCATTATTTCCAGGTTGAACGGAGGGTCCGGTACTTCCGGCCAGGCGAATCCACAACAAAAAAAAACAACAGTTGAAGGCATTGTAAAAGATGCTGCCGGAGAAACTCTCGCCGGGGTATCGGTGTGGGTGAAAAATGGAACTACAGAAAATACGGCGATTACAGACGCCGATGGGAAATTTTCCCTCCCTGTGGATAAGCCGGAGAGTGCCGTACTGGTTTTTTCTTACCTCGGGTTCAAGACCAGGGAGGTTCTTGTAAATAGTAAAGGGATTATTAACATTACCCTGGAAGAAAATGTCCAGATGCTGGATGAAGTTGTGGTTACGGGTTACCAGACAATTTCACGGGAACGGTCTACCGCCTCTTATGTTATTCTGGATAACAAGGAATTGACTAAAAACATTACGGTTAATGCACTTTCGGCTTTGCAGGGAAAAGCTGCCGGTGTAAATACCTACAATGGCAATGTGGTGATCCGGGGTAATTCGACATTCTCAGACAATATCGGGACAAACCCCTTGCTGGTGGTTGACGGGTTGCCGACAGAAAGAAGCCTGAGTGATTTCTCTACCGATGATATTGAAAGCCTTACCATACTGAAGGATGCTTCTGCCACTTCCATTTACGGGGTTCGTGCGGCAAACGGTGTTATTGTTCTGACAACAAAAAAAGCAGATAAAGGGAAACTTCAGGTTAACTTTTCTTCTACGTTTACGGTTACCCCTCAGTGGGATCTGAGTGATTACCGGTATGCTTCTGTTCCTGAGATACTGGAGTTTGCAGAAAAATCATACCAGGGAAATATCCGCAGGCAGGCAAACGGTGAAGGTGGATATTTTACCGCAAAAGGAACGATCGGCAGCAATAACATCTCTTATTTTTCTCCTTTCGAAGAACTTCACCGGCAATTATATCTCGGAAATATTACCCGGGATCAGTTCGATCAACAAATAAATACATGGAAAACAAATGATTACAGAAAGGAATATCAGGACCTGTCTACACAAACACCGGTCGGACAAAATTACAACCTGTCGGTTGCAAAAGAATCGGGAGGTTTGAATACTTACTTGTCGGTCGGATATACCAACAATAATACACAGCAAATCAAGTACAACGGAAGTGAAAGCCTGAAAGCTTATCTGAAAGTCGGAATGAAACTGACCGATTGGCTGACGGCTAACGTGGGTATGGATACCCGCTACAGTACATCAGAAGTAACTAATACCACTTCTCAGACATTAGGCCTTGATATGGAACCCTATACAAAAATCAGGAATGAAGATGGATCCCTGATCTACAGGGATTATGGAAAAGGCTCCGGAGTTTATGCCATCAATCCGCTGGTATTGGAATCCCTGGCTGCGGATCCTAAAGGCAGCTTATTCAAGTCTTTCCGTTACAATATACTGGATGAGATCGATAAAAATTATACTTCTTCCGAAGGTTTTTCCATTCGCAGTTTTTTTGACCTGAAGTTTAAAATCTGGAAAGAATTGAGCTATACCTCCAGTTTCAGCTACGAAATGAATAAAAGCCGTTCGGATGCTTTCCTGGAATCCGGAGCTTATGATTTGCGCTTTTTTCAAAACCAAACGATCAATCCGAATGCATCATTGACACAACCGGTACCGGACGGGGCAAGATATACCCGGAGTCAATCCGGAAATACGAACTATACGTTCAGAAATCAATTGGATTATAGCCTGACATTGAAGGACAAGCATGCAATTGTTGCCTTGGCAGGGCTGGAATTACGCGAACAAAAAAGTCCGATGGGAACCTCCCGGACGCTTTATGGATACGATAAACAGACCCTGAGTTACCAGTTGCTGGATGAAAGAACCTGGGATATTACGGGTTATCCGTCTTATATCTATTCCGGAACAAGTAGTAATATGGTTAAAATAAATAAGTCATTGCTGAGTGAGACCCTGAACCGCTTTGTTTCTTTTTATGGTAATGCTTCTTATATGTTTGATAACAAATATGGTATATCCGGGAGTATTCGTGTGGATGAAACCAATTTGTTTACCAAAGATCCGAAATACCGGTACCGTCCGTTGTGGTCGTTGGGAGCTACCTGGAACATGAAAAAGGAGTCTTTCATGAAAGATATCAGCTGGCTGGATGTCTTGAAATTACGTGCTACGTATGGAGTGAACGGGAATGTCGATCCCAACAGTACACCTTACCTGGTTGGGACTTCCATGGTTGCAGGTTACCGGATCACTCCTACGCGTTATGTGTCAGTGGATAAGGCGCCTAATCCTTTGCTGAGATGGGAAAAAACAACTACTTATGACGTTGGATTTGACTATTCATTGTGGAGTTCAAGGTTGTACGGAAGTGTTGACTTTTACTATAAATACAGCGATGACCTGTTGTGCTACAAAGCCAATGACTATTCTTCCGGATACGGACCGTCTACGGATTCGAGGAACAGGACCCGGATTAACAACGGTGCCATGTCGAATACAGGATTTGAGGCCACTCTCAAATCTCCTTGGTTCAGGAAGAACGACTGGACACTTAATTCTACATTGATTGTTTCATACAACGAAAATACGGTTGAAAAAGTAGGCATTCTTCCTTCTACTGCGGAACAGGTTCTTTCGGGAGGCGACTATTTTTATGAAAATTATCCCAGAAATGCGGTTTATGCTTATCGTTATGCCGGATTTACAAGCGGAGGTACGGATGCACAAAACGGTATTCCTTACGTAATAGGAGCGAACGGTAAAACCAATGTGGTGCTTAACCCCGATGGTACCGTGACTTATTCCCAACTGAATTCAACACAGGATATTTATTATACCGGTCCGGCTGTTCCTCCTGTATCAGTCAACTTCAATCAGGGGATTAAGTATAAAGATTTCGAACTGAATGCACTGTTTATGTTTTATGGAGGACATAAAATTCGTCGCCCGTCGGTAAGCGTTATGACCAGTGGAGATTCCGGAAGTTTACCGGAAGAGATAATCCGGGCTTGGACTCCTGACAATCCAAACACGGATGTTCCCAAGCTTTATCCGGATTACGAGGCCAATCAGATCAGCAACCTGGATACATACGTGAATAAATACTGGCAACTTTCTGACAAACATATTGTGAGCGGAAATTTCATCCGGCTCAGTAACCTGACATTCTCGTATACGCTTCCGTCAAAAATAACAAAATCATTGTATATGCAGTACCTGAAACTTTCATTCCAGGTAAACAATCCCTGGCTCTGGAGTTATGCCGGAGATGGAATCGACCCGGAAAGCCGTAGTGCAAGTACCGTTTCAAGGACGCTTCCGAGGCAAGATTCATATGTTTTCAGATTGGATGTCAGTTTTTAACAAATAAAAAATAGAGCAATGAAAAAAAACAGAATTAATATAGTTACCGGAATCATCATTTTGTTGACACTGAGCTCATGCAGTTTGTTTGATGATTACCTGGATGTGGTTCCCAAGGGAGAATTGGTTCTTGAAAATGTGCAGGACTACGCCGATATGCTGAATCTTGAAACATACACGGTTTATTCGGCGGGATCGATCGATGGACTGACGGATGAAACCTGGGTAAATCCGGAATTCATGCTTCAGTCTACAGCATTGAATTATTCCAAAATTAATTACCTGTATTTGAATGATCCTGTAAAATACAACCGGATTGACTATATGGTCGGGACAGGAGACTATGTGTCTCATTATAATGCAATAGCCCGTTACAATATCATATTGACCTATATCGATGAGGCCAAAGGAGATGCTGAATTGAAAGAAAGGACAAAAGCCGAGGCTAAATTATTAGTGGCTTTCAGGCATTTTTACCTGGTTAATACGTATGCAAAACCGTATGATCCTGCCACGGCTGCTACCGATCTTGCTGTTCCGATCCGGGACGCTTTTGATGTAGAAAAACAGATGACACAGGCAACTGTTAAGGAGGTATATGACTTTGTTGAAAGAACGATCGATGAGGCTTTGCCGGGATTATCCAACACGCCGGTTAACCCATATCACCCGTCCCAGGCTGCCGGCTGGGCCCTGAAAGCGAAAGTCCATTTCCAGAAGCAGGAATATGCGTTGGCAAAAGCGGCTGCATTGGAGTCTTATAAATTGAACAGCCAGTTGTTTGATCTGGTTGAATATTGTGCCAGAAACAAGGGTAAAGTAGTGACTGCCGAACAACCGGAGAATTTATTATACGGTCTGGTTTCCAGTGTAGACCGTCCGTCATTGTCTCCTCCATTGAAACTATTGTTTGAGAAGGAGCCGGATGACTGTAGATTTGACCCGTATTTTTTCAAACCGGATGATGCGAAACCCGGAAATGTGGATGACAATGCCTATACAACACGTTATCAGTTGCAGGGAACGCAGTTTGCCATGAATACAACCGGATTGAGAACCTCAGAAGTAATGCTGATGCTGGCGGAGTGTTATGCCCGGGAAGGAAATTTGCAGGAAGCGATGTCTTACATCAACACATTAAGGGGAAAACGGATCAGGAATTACAATTCGAAAGAAAAACCCAATCCTGCAGCCGAAAAAGATGCCATGGAGATTATCCTGGAAGAACGCAGGAAGGAACTGTTGTTCGGCTATAACCGGTACTTTGATATTCGCCGTTTAAGCAAAGATCCGAAATATGCCATCATACCGAAGAAAACCTATCCGGCCAACCCTAATTCTGCTTATGGTTCACAGAAGGAGTACATACTGGATCCGACCTCTTACCTGTTGATCTCTCCAATTTCCTGGGTGGTACTGGAGCAGGATACCTATTTGAAAAATAACACTCCGGAGGTGTATAACAAACGTTAGTAATGAATGACTTTTTATTAATAATTTAATTGATTATATCATGAAGAATTTTTTTTACCTGTTAACCGTTTTTTTTGTTTTGTTTGTAACTCAACATGTATGGGCTCAGTTACCGTCTAATGTCAGGGTGAGTAATGGAAGTAATGAATATTGGTATTATATTCAAAATGGGGCTAATCCCCTGGTGAATAGGGTCACTCCGAACTTTTTGGATAACGGGAGTCTGAATAAAGCAGGTTGGTTTATGACCTCGCGGGGTGGAAATGGTTCCAGTCAGGTTTTTGGATATGTTTATAATATCAATCAAAACAAGGATTTACAACTTTGGAAAGTGGTCGATGCCGGTAGTGGGTCTTACTCCCTGATCAATAAAAAAACCGGTAATAAAATGGCTTTAGGAACAGGTACAACTACTTGCCAGGGTGAGGATGGAGTAAACTGCAAGGACCTTTTTTATACCAATACAGATGGGAATGCTTCGTTTGAAATAAAAGTAATCGGAGATAAATCCAACTTTGCAATTATCAAGCGCGTCGGATCAACAAACAAGCTGCTTGCAGTAGCTGACTCCCTAAAGAAGTTTGCAGTGCTTGAAGCCGATATTGAAGATGAATACGATCTCCCCACCAATGAGGTGATCATGAAAAGCGAAAAAGCATGGATATTCGTTTCGGAAGCAGATATGGCTGCACGTCCTTATCCGCAGCTGAGCACAGCCGGAAACGAGAAATGGTATACAATCGATATGATTTCGACCAATGCGAATTATAATGGACGGGTCTTGTTTGCCAAAACAAGCGGAGCTAATTCAATAATTTCCCGTATTGCTAAAGATGCGAATCCGGCATCTGCAGATTCTTCTTTATGGAAATTTTTGCCTGTACCGGGAGAAAATGCTCAGGTATACATTGTCAATAAACGATATCCGAACCTATACTTGGGACACAACGAGTCCTATGGATTGTACTCAGATGCCAAACCCTTTTTACTGAAAGACATCCGAAACGGAGAGTTGGGTATTATGGCTGCTGATAAAAACTGGAACCACGGAGGTAAAGATGGTATTACCTTTACAACAGCGACCGTTAATTCTTTTATGGGGATCGGAACTGTAAATGCGGAGCAGACTACTGCATGGAATTATGTGAGTACTTATAAATTTACCTTGGTCAATGGATCCCCTTCCGGCATTCATAACGTAGGGAATGATTCTTTCACAGTATACGTGGAGAACGGCTATGTGAAGAGTACCGATCCCAACGCAAATCTGAACGTATATACAATCAGCGGACAGAAGCTGGATGCAAAAAAACAATTGCCCAAAGGAGTTTATATCGTGCGTTCGAATACAAGCTCCCGGAAAGTTATTGTTCGCTGATTCTGAAAAGCATTATAATTAAACAGGCAGGGGCCCGACTGGTCCCTGCCACATAAAAAACAAATATGAGAATCTCAGGAAAAAATAAGATGATATTGGTTATCTGCACCCTTTTGGGTTTAGGTATGGGCTGTACGCAGGATGAGGCTGATAAGTTACGCTACGATGCTTTTGTCGTTTCCCCTTCCGGCGGAGTAACATTTGCTTATGAAGTGTTTGAAAAGAAAATTCAGATCACAGCCAATACCGGATGGTCTGTGTCTTCCGAAAACTCAGTGAGTTGGCTGACAGTTACTTCAGATAAAGGTTTAATAACATTGAATGCTCAACCCAATGAAACATCGGAGACTCTGGTAACCAACCTGGTTTTCTCAAGACCCGGACTGGATCCGGTCCTTTACCCTGTCAAGGTACTTCCCATAAATCGACCTAAAGATGAAATTTCTATTATAACCTATAACATAAAAGATGGTTTTGCAGGGAAAACCGGAACTTCTCCAAACAATTCAGCCGTTATTAACCGGTTCAGGGATTTTGCCAAAGCTCAGAATCCGGATATTATTTGTTATCAGGAGTTGAAGGAATACTCAGCCGATATGCTGAAGTCTTTTGCGGAGAACCTGCAGATCGGACATTCATATACTGAATTTTTTCAGGTTTCTTCCGGATATAACCTGGGAATTTCATCTAAATATCCGATTACTGATGCCGTTAAAATACAATCCGGCTTGACGAATGGACTACTGATTGCGAACTGTTGCAATGTGGGAATCGGGATTACCCAACTCAATGAAGAGGCAGATGAAACTAAACGCATCCAGGAATCGGATGTAATCACTTCAAACCTGAAATCATACGGAAATTCCCGCTTATTGGACGGAACAATGGTTTGCGGGGATTTACATGCTCTTTCTTCTTACGATAAAAGTGTATATGGCGATGGCAAAAATTACCAAACCATGGATAACTTCAACAATAATAATTACAAGGGAATCTATCAACTGCTCGGAACTCCGGCAGGAGAAAATACCACGAACGTTACATCCGGTAATTACCGGTACGATCACATACTGGTATCTCCCGGCCTTCAGAATAGCTGCGTAAGTTACGGGGTTATTACAGACACTCCGACCCCTAATATATCGGATCATTTTCCGGTTAAAACCATTGTTAACGTGACAAAATTTAAATAATAACAGAGAAGATGAAAAAAGGGTTATTAGTAATGTTCTTTTTGCTGGGTCTTGTAAGTACTCATGCTTCAGATCCGGCGGTCGTTTTTGGAACGTGGGACCGGGGCGTTAAAATAAAAGATTCTGAAGTGAAATTGTACCGGGTACTTTCCGGACGCCTGGATGAAATCGCTTCCTGCAAAATATCGGATAATAAATATTTTGGTTTTGCATTTGAATCCCAGGGAGATGGATTTTATGTGATTGGAAGCGGAACGAACAAATCGATACAAGGTAAATATGTTTTTTATTTTAAGCCGGGAGATCGCCTCAATATCTCGGTAAATGACAGCAGTTATGTCCTGATTGGCAAGAACTCGCCGGAGAATACGGCTATGGCTCAATGGCATAACGAGGTTGCTCTATTGGAATACAAATCACTTTATCCGACAATGAAAGCCGGTTATATAAACGGTCAACCCAGTACGTATGTTGATTTCTTTCCGCTGCTGTCTGGTTGTGCAGAAAAAGCAGGTTCTTTTCGATCCAATACCGGTAATCCGAAATTTGATGCGGTTTTCAGGATGTTCAGGAATTATGATCTCTTGCGCTATGCTTATTGGTTTATACTGACTCCAAGAATGGTTCAACCGGTCAAAGACGATCTGGTCGATTTTTATACAAAAACCGATATCGCACAATTGACCGCTACCGACGATTTATTACGTTACCCTTTCGGGATACAACTTCTTCAAAGTATATTTAATGTTCAGGGAATATTTTCAGGAAAACCGATCGATAACAAACAAACGGTAGACGCCGTTAAAAATAATCAGTTGAAAGGAGAATGGACACTTGCTCTTGCTGAAAAAATGAAAACCTATACCGAATTACAACAATTCAACAGCGAGTATGGGAAATACATTCAGACGTCTGATCAAAAGGATCGGATCAACGAACTGCTGGTTAAACTGGACCAGGGTGATTCCGGATTGAAAACCCTGGATTTTTCCGGGACGGATGTTAATGATAAGAAAGTTTCGCTTTCCGATTTCAAAGGAAAAGTAGTCGTTGTAGATGTTTGGGCAACCTGGTGCGGTCCCTGTCGAAAAGAAATTCCGGCATTGAAGGCGCTGGAAAAAGAATACCATACGAATACAGATATTGTTTTTCTGAGTATTTCCCTGGATAATGTCAAGGATAAGCAAAAATGGCTGGACTTTATCAAACAGGAAGGGCTCACCGGAGTTCAGTTATTCGGTGGAAACGGGTTGTCCAGCGAAGTGGCTAAATTGTATAACATAAAAGGCATTCCCCGGTTTATGGTATTCGGTAAAAACGGAAATATCGTAACCGACAATGCCCCTTTGCCTACCAATCCTTCCCTCCGGATAATGGTTGAAGAGCAATTGAAAAAGTAAACATTGCAAAAACAAACATAGATTAACCTGCATGAAAACCAAAATAATCCGGATTATTTTCATTAGTATTTTATCTTATTCAGCCGGGGTATGCGGACAGAGTAGTAATCTTACGATAGGAGAGGCGATAAAAAAACTGGAAGAGGCAATCGTTGCCGAAGACATTTCTTTGTTGCAGGGTGTTGTTGCGGATAATTTTGCCGTCAGCACGACTACCTGGCCTGCATCCGAAAACCTGATGCAAACAATTTTCAACAGGAAGAATTTCGAATACATCCGGTTAATTTCGGAAACACCGGCAGAAATGCCCAACGGTTATCGGAAGGTAATTGTGTTCATCAAAGAAACCGGAAAAGAACAGAAAGAAACCGGCGTTTTTTTAGATAAAACGAACAGGATTGTTTATGTGGATTATTTCGACTGGCTCTTCGGACGAAATCGCTATCAGGAATCACGATTGCAGGCCAGGATTCCGCTTACGGTAACCGAAACTGGTTCTATATTGCTTACTATCCGGATCAATAATTATCCAAGGGAACTTCATTTTTTGTTTGATAGTGGTGCGGATGGAATGGCGACCTCCCGGAATCTGTCTGATTCCCTGGGATTAAAGGTCACCGGAAATCAACAAGCTTCTGTTGTCGGAGGTAATATGGCGGTTTCCATTTCTTCCGGTAATATTGTATATCTGGATACGCTCAGACTGACCAATCAGAATATTGCTCTGTTCGAACGGGTACGGGCGGGTGTTGACGGGATAATTGGATTGAACATTCTTAAAATGTATATTGCCCGGTTTGATCTGGATGAAAATTTTCTTTTACTGTATAATTTTGGCAGGTACGATTATGGTAAAGAAGGTGAAATTGTCGATATTATTGTCCCGGCCAGTGTTCCTGTAATTCCCGGTTCGATAGATCTGACCGGAAATGGATATGTAGACGGACATTTTGCCTTTGATACGGGGGCGAATTACTATTTGATCGGATTCAGTTCTTTTGTCCGGAAAAATAAACTCCTGGTAAGCGGATTTGTTCCCGAATCTCAGACCAGTACAGTTAGTTTCGGGAAGGCGACTCCTACCTTTAACGGAAAATGTGTCGATTTTAAAATCGATCATTTTCATTTGAAAGAGATGCCTGTATCACTTCAGGCGGGTGAAAACTGGGAATCAAAAACAGACGGATCACTAGGTGTACGCTTTATTTCCAGGTATAATTTTACAATCAATCTTCTGGAAAAGGAGATTCATTTTGTTGAAAATAAACGATCTGAATTACCAATCGAGTAAATAAATATCCTTAAAAATAATATGATGAATAAATTAGTTTATTCCGTTATCCTCTTTTTATTATTAACGGTTCATTCTGTACATTCCCAGATCCATCAGCCGGTAAAGTGGGATATTCGCATTAATGACCAGAGCGAGATTGTATTTAAAGCTACAGTAGAAAAGGGCTGGCATCTTTATGACATGAACCTTCCTGAAGGCGGTCCGATTTCAACTTCCTTTGTTTTTGAGAAGGTGGAAGGGGCTCAGATAAGCGGTAAAGTAACTACTTCTTCCAAAATTGTCAAGCAATTCGACCCGATGTTTGATATGGAGGTTCGCTGGTTCGGAGAGAATCCTACTTTTACACAAAAGATCCGGATTATCGATCCTGAAAAATTCAAGATCAGTGGGATGATCGATTACATGTCCTGTAACGATGAGAATTGCATTCCCAATACGGCGGAATTTGAATTTACCAAAAAAGACCTTCCGGCCGCTCTGTTGACCGGTCAGCCTCAGGAGGTACAACCTCAATCTCAGGAAAAAGCAGCCCCAGCTGTTACTCAACCATCCCAGCAGACTCAGCAGCCGGAACCGGATTCACAACTAGCCTCTGCTGTCCCTGATTCTGTTCAAACTACCGTTACTGCCGTAGAAGGAACGGACAGTGCCGTTTCCGACTGGTGGAAACCGGTAGTCGAAGAGCTTCAGACTTACGGGGAGCAGGGAACTTCCGGCTCTAAATCCTGGTGGTTGATTTTTGTCCTGGGTTTTGGCGGTGGTTTGATTGCATTGCTAACTCCTTGCGTCTGGCCGATCATTCCGATGACTGTCAGTTTTTTCCTGAAACGTTCTAAACAGGATCGAAAGAAAGCGATTTCCGATGCCCTGACTTACGGCTTGTCTATCGTTTTTATATATTTGTTACTTGGGTTACTGATTACGATTCTATTCGGCGCCAGCGCGTTGAACGAGCTTTCAACCAGCGCCATTTTCAACCTGTTGTTCTTCGCCTTGCTGGTTGTTTTTGCAGTTTCCTTCTTTGGTGCTTTCGAATTGACATTGCCTTCTTCCTGGACTACCCGGATGGACAGTAAGGCCGAATCTACTACGGGTCTGGTCAGCATATTCTTCATGGCCTTTACCCTGGTGTTGGTGTCATTTTCGTGTACGGGTCCAATTATTGGAACCTTGCTGGTTGAGGCAGCAGGTATGGGTAGTATTTCGGGACCAGCTATCGGTATGTTCGGTTTTTCCCTTGCCCTTGCTATTCCTTTTGCCTTGTTTGCTATCTTCCCTTCGTGGTTGCAGAGCATGCCCAAATCGGGGGGATGGCTCAATGCGGTGAAAGTTGTTCTTGGCTTCCTGGAACTGGCTTTGGCTTTGAAGTTCCTTTCTGTGGCCGACCTGGCTTACGGTTGGGGAATTCTGGATCGTGAAGTGTTCCTGGTGTTGTGGATCATCATATTTGTCCTGTTGGGCTTTTACCTGATTGGTAAGCTGAAATTTTCACACGACAGTGACCTTTCGTATGTTTCGGTACCGCGGTTGTTTATGGCCATTATCTCCTTTGCATTTGCCGTTTACATGGTCCCGGGCTTATGGGGAGCTCCCCTGAAGGCGATCAGTGCCTTTTCACCACCTCTTTATACCCAGGATTTCAAGTTGTATCACGGCGAGGTGACTCCGAAGTACTTCGACTACGAATCGGGTATGGAGTTTGCCAGAAGGAATAAAAAGCCTGTAATGATTGACTTTACGGGTTACGGCTGCGTCAAC
>JAVBKV010000008.1:0-61634 GCA_031553885.1 Bacteroidales bacterium | reverse complement strand
AATAACTGATCCAATATTAGATTAATTGATTAATTATAAGCTGATTGCGAAACAATTCCTATAAAAAAACAAAAATGGCACGATCTTTGTTTCTATCTGTTATATCATGTATAATTACATGGGTCTCTGATCAATATCCATAACTTAGGAAGTGACAGTTTTTTTGTGTATGTATGTTTGTGTTTTGATATGCTAAAACCAATTTTTTTATTCCGTTTTCTTCAGGAAGCTTTTTTTGTATAATTAATAATTTCTTTATTTACCTTGTGTAAACTTGAATAATCAAAGGAATCCAGGTAGATCCGGGTTGTTTTTTCCGAGTCATGTCCCAGTCCCATACTTATCACGGAAACAGAATAGCCTTTCGACCAGGCGATTGAAGCCCAGGAGTGACGAGCGACATAAGTAGTCAACTTGTGTTCCAGTCCGATCATCCGGGAAAGAATTTTGAGGTAGTTATTCTGACGACGAAGTGCATTCAAGAAATCCTTCCTGCCATCTTTCTCATGTAGAATCGGAAGTAAATAATCCGAAGACTTACACTTTTTCGAATAACGATCGACAATATCCCTGATCTCATCGGTCATTGCAATTTCCAGTTTTTGCCTGGTTTTACGACGCATATAAACAATTACATCGTCAGACACATCGCTTTTCTTCAGATAAGCCAGATCGATAAACGATATTCCCCGAAGGTAAAAGCTAAGAAAAAATAAATCGCGGGAAAAATTCAGTGATTCTTTCCACTCATCTGCCTGTTCTTTACTTTTTTTCCGTCTTATACCATTTATGTCAACCGATAAATCCAGGTTGAATAAGGCATTGAATACCTCTTTCTTTACCGCTCGTTTTCTGGTTTTATAGACACTGGTGTATACATCCTCGAAAGGATTTTCCGTTTTCCGATCAATGATCCGCTCCCGGATAGCCTTGTTGTAGATAGCTCTCAGGTTTCGCATGTAGAAAGAAATCGTATTCAACGAGTTTCCCTTTTTTTTCATGTAGGTTTCAAACCTTTTAACCAGAAGAGCATTGATCTGATCCAACGAAATGTCTTTTCCTAAGTTAAAACAGATAATATTATTCACAACCGTCTGGTAAGCATCGGACGTACGTTCCTGAAAATTTTCCTGTAATTCCGCCTTTAACTTATCTACGTATGAAGAAAGCATACGAAAATTGCTTTTACGTCCATACAATCTGACGATTTCCTCCAGAGAGCAATCACGGGTATCTTCCAATTGTTTAACCCGGATTTTGAGATCTTCCATTTCTTTTCTCAGACTAAGAGAAATATCCGACAGATATTTTTGTCTGTCTGAATCCGAAACGTCCATGCAGATAGCTGATTTTTTTGAATTCCACTCCTCCTTATAAATTTTATGAGGAGTAGTTATCGTCATAACCTTTCTATCTTTAATAAACTGAATGTAAAGACTACTCATTCTGTCTTTGACAACAGAAGGTCGAAGCTTTAACATAATGGATGTCTGTGACATAATACATTAAGTTTTAATTTGTTTATAATTAAATAAATAGGATAATTTGACAACAGAAAACAAGTAAAAAAGTTTTGGTTTTGACTATTCTTAGCATTAACATGGAGTATTTGCAAAAAACGGCCTCAAAAAACCATCATCCGGGAATTAATCCTAAAATGATAATCTTTTGAGGCCGCTTAGTGGATGCCGATCTTATAAATGTTGTTTATTTATATACACTCCAGTCTACATTCCGCATATCACCTGTTTTAATGAAAGCATTGTGCAATGCAAAACAAGCCTCCAGGTGTTGGGAAGTGTGTCCTTTTACGCCGAGTTTCAGGTATTCGGTCAGTAAAGTTTTATACTCCGGACCTACGCAATTTTTAATAATCGATTCTGCACGTTGAACCGGAGATAAGCCCCTCAGGTCTGCAACCCCGTATTCGGTGATCAGGATCTTTACAGAGTGCTCGCTGTGATCCATGTGGGAAACCATCGGCACGATGGCGCTGATTTTACCTCCTTTAGCAGTGGCAGGAGTCGTAAAGATAGACAGGTAAGCATTCCTGCAGAAATCTCCCGATCCACCGATGCCATTCATCATTTTAGAGCCTGTAACGTGTGTGGAATTGATGTTCCCGAAAATATCAGCCTCCAGGGCCGTGTTAATTGAGATCAGTCCCAGTCGGCGTACAACTTCCGGATTATTGGAAATTTCCTGAGGACGAAGTAATATTTTTTGTTTGAAGAAATCGAGGTTTGCATACATGTCTTCCAATGCAGGAGTACTTACGGTCAGCGAACAGCCACTGGCAAATTTAACCCGTCCTTCTTTCATTAAACCGATAACGGCATCTTGTATAACCTCCGTGTAAATTTCGAATGCAGGGATCTCTTTATTCAGCCCCATAGCTCCCAGAACCGCATTCGCAACATTACCCACCCCTGATTGTACAGGAAGGAAAGATGCCGGAATACGACCGGATTTAATTTCTTTGGTTAGAAAATCCGCAACATTCTTCCCAATCTGATCCGTAATTTCGTCTGTGGGAGAGAACTCTCCTACTTCATTCGGAAGATTGGTTTCTACGATACCAACTACTTTTTTCGGATCTATTTTTATATAAGGTACCCCGATCCGGTCGCTGGGTGAATAAACCGGAATTTCCCTGCGGACAGGTGGGTCTGCGGGTTCATATATATCATGCATCCCCGCTAATCCTTTCGGATGATAGTGGTTCAACTCGATGATAATTTTATCTGCCAGACGAGCTACGGTAGGTGCGATACCCACTCCGGAGGTAAGTATTATTTCTCCTTTTTCGTTGATGTCACACGCTTCCAGGATGGCAACATCCGGTTTGGGCAAAAATCCGTAGCGCAGGTATTGAGCTAATTCAGAAAGATGAAGATCAAAGTAATGAGCTCCCTGAGCATTCAATTCGGATCGCATATCCTTATTGGATTGATAGGGAGAGCGGAATTTAACGGCATGTGCACGCGCCAACACTCCATCGATGGAGTCTCCGGTAGATGCTCCGGTAAATAAACCTACTTTGAAAGGATTACCCTTGGCATGCTCGGCTTCTGCTCGTTGAGCTAATGCTCCGGTTACGGCCTTCGGGCATCCGGCCGCAGTAAAACCGCTGAAGCCTATTACATCATTATTCTGAATAATACAGGCAGCTTCATCGGCAGTAATAAATTTATAACTCATGATTACTGTATATAATTAAAGATATTAATATTTCAATCGGCATTTTTTATTTTGCCCGCAAAGGTAGTACTTTATCTTGTACTTTTACAACGAAACGCAAGGAATTACTACGGTGTCAATATTCTTTTCGCTGAAGTATCTCGGAATAAATGACAGCCCGTTTCAACTCTTCTCTGTCGGAAATATCCAACTGCAATAGGTTCGGTTCTTCCATGATCTCGACTAGGAGAGAATCTGTTTTGGATAGAGGTGTTTCCTGCTTCTTTTCAATGGGCTGCCTGGTTTGTTCGGATAGTAATTGTTGTATTTTTTTCTTGTTGGGTTGTAGTTTTTCTACCGGAGCAAAAACCGGACTGCTGGTTTCCTGTGGAGGGTTCTGCCGGCTACTCTCTCCGGGAAGCAGTGTTTTTTCAGTAACTTTCTTTCCTTTTTTCTTTGAATTCGTTATCGCAGAAAAAATAAAGGAGGCTATAATTATTATTAAAGGAATATAATCCGATAAATTTTTCATAAAATATAACTATTTTTGCCGTTCAAATATAGGCACAAATTATGAATATACAATACAAAAACGATTTAAAAAATATTAGGGATGACTTCGCAGCCACCCCTAACCCATTTAACCAAAACCTTAACTATGAAAAAATTTTACGTTTTTCACGAACAAAGGTAGAGACATTTTTTTAACTGGCAAATAATTTACAATCAATTATTCGTTAAAAGACGTTAAATAATAAATTATTAATAAAAAACAAGGGTAGAAAATGAAAAAAGAAGTAGAAACAGACTTTAAATCTGTGACTAATGACAAAATTAAAAAATTATTTATTGAGACTTATGGCTGTCAAATGAATGTTGCCGATAGTGAAGTGGTCGCTTCCATCATGCAAATGGATGGATTCGAATCCACAACCAACATTCGGGAAGCCGACACGATTTTAGTGAATACCTGTTCGATCCGGGACAATGCCGAGCAGAAAGTGATCTCCCGGTTGCAGTATTTCCAGTCCCTTAAGAAAAAGAAAAAAGGCCTGATCGTAGGTGTATTGGGATGTATGGCAGAGCGGGTCAAAGATGAGTTGATCAGTTTTCATCATGCTGATCTGGTTGTCGGTCCGGATTCTTACCTGGATTTACCTCACCTGATCGGAGCTGTGGAAAAAGGAGAAAAAGCAATCAATGTCGAACTTTCCACGACCGAAACTTACAAAGACGTTATCCCGTTAAAAATTACCGGTGTTAAGATATCCGGTTTCATATCGATTATGCGGGGATGTAATAATTTTTGTACGTATTGCATTGTTCCTTATACCCGGGGACGGGAAAGAAGCCGGGAGCCTCAAAGCATCCTGAACGAATTAAGGGTACTGAGGGAACAGGGATACAAGGAAGTTACCCTGCTCGGACAAAACGTCAACTCTTACCTCTATACAGATGGAGAGGAAAAGATCGATTTTCCGGCCTTGCTGACCATGGTAGCGGAGGAAGCTCCCGGAATGAGAATCCGTTTTACCACCTCCCATCCCAAGGATATGAGCGATGAGACCCTGATGACCATTGCCCGTCATGATAACATCTGCAACCAGATACACCTGCCGGCCCAATCGGGCAGTTCCCGGATCCTGAAAGCCATGAACCGGAAATATACCAGGGAAGATTACCTGGAACGTATCGCTGCGATCCGCCGGATCATTCCCGATGCTTCCATTTCAACCGATTTGTTCTGCGGATTTCATTCCGAAACAGAAGAAGATCACCGGGAAACTCTCTCCCTGATGAGAGAGGTCGGATTTGATGCTGCATTCATGTTCAAATATTCGGAACGACCGGGAACCTATGCTTCCAAGCATCTGACGGATGATGTTCCCGAAGAAGAAAAAGTCAGGAGACTGGAAGAAATCATTGCCTTGCAACTGGAACTTTCTCTCATGCAAAATAAAAAAGACATCGGACAAGTGGCCGAAGTACTGGTCGAAGGATTTTCCAAGCGTTCCAGGGAACAACTTTTCGGTCGGACTCCTCAGAATAAAGTCGTTATATTCGACAAATCCGGTTACCGGGTCGGAGATAAAGTAATGGTAAAAATAACGGATGCTTCATCTGCAACCTTATTTGGGACACCGGTCTGAACAGCTATTTCGTAAATGACATGAACGTACAGGTTTACAATCATGTCATTTACGGATGGATTTAAATTGTTAAAAAAAAATAAATCACATCAACTTTCATAATTAATTTGTTATTTTGCGGCGAATTTAGGCATTTTACATTCTAATGGTAAAATAACAGGATCAGGTAATGAAAGGTAAAAAAACAATAACTTCTTCTACTTTTTTTAACTCCAGGGTAACGGCTACTATCAGTATTTCCTTAGTTCTCTTTCTGTTGGGAGTTATCGTTTTGTTATCGTTAGTCGCAAAAAATCTATCTGTGTATGTAAAGGAAAACATCACATTTGATGTTGTGCTGGACGATGAAATGAGTGAGACGCAGATACAGCGGTTACAAAAACAGATAAATACAATTGTTTTTGTTAAGTCTACGAATTATATTTCAAAAGAAGATGCAGCTAAGCAGTTGGAAGCCGACCTCGGACAGGATCCCGTGGAATTTTTAGGGTATAATCCTCTCCCTGCCTTGATCGAAGTAAAGGTGCATTCCGAATATGCCAATAACGATAGTATTGCATCCATTCAGAAAAAGGTAAAATCGTTATCGACCAATATAAAAAACATTGAATTCCGAAAGGAACTGGTGCAAATTGTCAATGACAACATGAAAAAAGTCAATTTCATTATTTTCGGATTGGCTATTTTATTGTTGCTTATTTCTTTTGCATTGATCAACAATACCATCCGGCTGATGATTTATTCCAAACGTTTCCTGATACATACCATGAAGTTGGTGGGTGCTACAAATGGATTCATACGGAAACCATTCATCCGGGCTCATATTGTTTCAGGGATTATTGCTGCCCTGGTAGCCATCGGTATGATCTGGTGGCTGATTCATTATGCTTCCAACGACATTACCGGCCTTATGGCTCTCATCGATTTACAAACCCTTTGTATTGTTT
Organism: Bacteroidales bacterium; assembly: GCA_031553885.1. Lineage (GTDB taxonomy): Bacteria > Bacteroidota > Bacteroidia > Bacteroidales > Azobacteroidaceae > JAVBKV01. The sequence goes on along the minus strand of JAVBKV010000008.1, from coordinate 55,357 downwards.
TTGGAAGCGTCATTGTCCTGGGTATTCTCATATCTGTGACGGCGACTTATTTTGCCGTAAACAAATACCTGAGAATGCGGGGAGACGATTTGTATTATATTTGATTACAACATTTTAATTTAAATATAAATGGACAAGAAAAAATTTGCATTCGGCAAAGAGAATTTTATTATTTTAGCCATTTCTGTGGCAATTGTTATTATAGGCTTTTGGTTGATGTCAGGAGGTAAAACAACCGAAGAAACCGGCTTTGACCCGCGCATTTTTGATACCCGGCGTATTGTGATCGCTCCCATCGTGACGATGGCGGGATTTTTGTTGGTTATCGTTGCTATTCTTAAAAAAAGTAAGGATAAAGAAGACCAAACACTGAATCAATAAAGATGGAAGAAATGTCGTGGTTGCAGGCGATTTTGATTGCTATCGTGGAAGGTTTGACGGAGTTTCTCCCCATTTCTTCAACCGGGCACATGATTATCGCCCAGAAATTATTAAACGTTGCCAGTACGGATTTTGTCAAAGCATTTACCGTTATTATCCAGTTTGGAGCTATTCTTTCGGTTATAGTGCTATACTACAAGCGTTTTTTTCAGAGTTTCGATTTTTATTGGAAACTACTGATTGCTTTTATTCCGGCAGGTATTTTCGGACTTTTATTCAATGATAAGATCGATGAATTGATGGAAAGTGTTACTGTCGTGGCCGTCATGTTGATATTAGGCGGTATTTTAATGCTTTTTGTCGATAAATGGTTTAATAAACCGTCGGAGGACCAGACTGTTACCCCGAAGAAAGCACTGATAATCGGGCTGGCTCAATGCATCGCCATGATTCCGGGAGTTTCCCGTTCGATGGCAACGATTGTGGGTGGGTTGACCCAGAAAATGACACGAAAAAATGCGGCGGAATTTTCTTTTTTCTTAGCTGTTCCTACCATGTTTGCCGCTTCGGCTTACAAGTTGCTGAAGTTGATTATGAATCCCGAAGGACAGGCTGTTCTGGCGGATAATATAGATATCCTCATCGTTAGTAATATTGTTGCGTTTGTTGTAGCCGTTTTAGCGATTAAGTTTTTCATCGGTTTTATTACTAAATATGGCTTTAAGGCATTTGGTTACTACCGGATTATTTTAGGAGGTACTTTACTTGTTTTAATTCTGCTTGGATACGACTTAAGCATTATTTAAAAAGATATGCAGAGAAATTTTCAGGAAGGGGAAATCTTGTATTTCAACAAGCCGTTGCTCTGGACTTCGTTCGACCTGGTAGCCAGAGCAAGGTATAAAATTTCCCGGCACCTTAAGGTAAAGAAAATTAAAGTGGGACATGCAGGAACCTTGGATCCTTTAGCTACCGGAGTAATGATTGTCTGTACCGGGAAAGCGACAAAACGGATAGAAGAATTCCAGTATCAGGATAAAGAATACATTGCAACCCTGCGGTTGGGAGCAACGACTCCCTCTTTCGATCTGGAGACCCAGGTGGACGCAACCTATGAGACCGAACACATTACGCAATCACTGGTGGAAGAAATTTTACCCCGCTTTGTAGGTAGTATCGAGCAGATTCCTCCTGTATTTTCGGCCTGTAAAATCAATGGAGACCGGGCTTACGAACTGGCCAGAAAAGGAATTGAAGTGGAATTGAAACCCAAGCTGTTGGTAATAGATGAAATTGAACTCTTGTCCTGCCAGCCTCAGGAAATCAGGATCCGGGTAGTGTGCAGCAAGGGTACATACATCCGGGCATTGGCCCGTGACATCGGACAAGCGCTTCAGTCGGGAGCGCACCTGACCGCTCTGCAACGAACACGTATCGGGGATATAACACTGGAAAAGTGTTTCGATATTGAAAACCCGGATGAGTGGTTAGGAAATGCAGAATAATCATCAATAAAAACATAAATTTAACATGAAACTATCCAAATTCAAGTTCAATCTTCCTCAGGAACTGGTAGCACTTCATCCGGAAAAAAACAGGGATGAATCCCGGATGATGGTAGTACATCGCAAAACGGGAAAAGTGGAACATAAGGTGTTCAAGGATATCCTCAATTATTTCTCGGATAAAGATATTTTTATCTTTAACGACACGCAGGTTTTTCCCGCCCGTTTATACGGGAACAAGGAAAAAACCGGAGCTAAAATAGAGGTTTTTCTGCTTCGTGAACTGAACGAGGAATTACGTTTATGGGATGTTCTGGTTGATCCGGCACGCAAAATCCGGATCGGGAATAAACTTTATTTCGGAGAAGATGATTCCATGGTGGCTGAAGTTATCGATAATACGACTTCTCGTGGGCGTACCCTGCGTTTTTTGTACGATGGCCCGCACGAAGAATTCAAAAAAGCATTATATGCCCTGGGAGAAACACCTATACCCAAGTATATTGAACGGACAGTAATTCCGGAAGATGCTGAGCGGTATCAAACTATTTATGCTAAATATGAAGGTGCGGTAATCGCTCCGGCAGCAGGATTGCATTTTAGCCGTGAACTTATGAAACGCCTGGAGATTAAAGGTTGTGAATTTGCATTTATTACGATTCACTCCGGACTGGGTAATTTCAGGGAAATTGATGTAGAAGACCTGACTAAGCATAAAATGGATTCCGAACAAGCCTTTATCGGTGCAGAAGCTGTACGGATTGTCAATCAGGCCAAAGACCGGAATAAACAGGTTTGTGCTGTGGGTACCTCTGTCATGCGGGCCGTAGAAAGTACAGTTACGACCCAGGGTTACTTAAAAGAATTCGACGGATGGACCAATAAATTTATCTTTCCTCCTTATGATTTTTCGGTAGCCACGTCCCTGATTACCAATTTTCACATGCCACTTTCTACCATGCTGATGCAAACTGCAGCTTTTGGTGATTATGATATGATTATGGATATTTACCAACAGGCGATCAAAGATAAATATCGCTTTGGAGCCTACGGAGACGCCATGCTGATTCTCTGATGAAACACACCGTTTTTCTTGCTTTGGGAACGAATCTCGGCCACAAGGAGAAAAACCTGGAACAGGCCAGACAACAGATAGCCGAAAGAATTGGATTTCTTTCGGCTGTTTCTTCTGTAATTGAAACCGAACCATGGGGCTTTGAATCGACTCATTCTTTTTTGAATCAGGTTGTTATGATAAAAACTTCTCTGACTCCATATCAGGTGTTATCCGAAACACAGGGTATCGAAATAGAAATGGGAAGGACACAGAAGTCCGGAATGTCTTACCAGGACCGCCTGATCGATATCGATATTATTCTTTACGACAACCTGATTGTTGAATCGGAAAACCTTCAGGTCCCCCACCCGCTTTTTCATAAGCGTCGTTTTGTACTGGAGCCTTTGGCTGAAATCGCTCCGGATCTCATTCATCCTCTCCGCAAGAAAAGTATGTTGGAATTATTACAGGATATTTCTTAATAAATTACCGGACAATCCATTTCAAACCACCCATTATGTGATTTATAAACAACGGGTTGTTGTAGTCTGATTTATCATGTCCAAGAGCTGTGAACCACTGCCGTCCTCCGTCAAATTCATTGCACCAGACACAGGGAAAAACGTTCCCGAAAGTTTCAGGTAAGGGTTTGGAGGAATGAAAATCCGGCAGGGAAAAATCGGAAACCATCAAGATGCGGATTTCCGGATTCATCTCTTTCATAAAATAGAGTTCGTCTTTTACTTCCCAGGTTGAAGGAAGAGATGAAGTAGAAGGATGAAGTGAATCAATCCTGTTGACAAAAAATTGCTGGAAAGGAGGGTGAAAATCAAAAGTAGCACCCAGCATTTGTTTGAACCAGTTCCATTCCCGTTCGGTTCCACAAGCGGAGTGAATTCCCATGAATCCTTTTCCCGAACGGATAAACCGTACAAAACCATCTTTTTCTTTTTGATTTTCGAAGACCTGATTATTGGTATTGGAGAAAATAACCGCATCATATTGACTCAACGATGCAGAAACGAAAACAGAAGAATTTGTGGTAGTATCTACCACAAACCCTTCTGTTTTAGCTATCTTGAAAAACATATCGATACTGGCCGGAATATTATCGTGGACAAAACCTTTCCCGTTTTTGGTAAAAACCAGTATTTTTTTTCCTTTCAGCTTTCCGGTCCGGTTGTCCCATTTGTCCGCATACGAACAATGAATACAGGCAAAAAGAACGAAAAGTATGGATGCGATATGTTTCATAAAAACAGGCTTATTGGGCAGTTCTCGCCATTTTCAACGCTTCAGTGGTTGTATAATACTTGGCAATCATATTGGGAACTTCCCATTCGGGTAATTTTCCATCTTTCAAAAACTGCAGGTATTTTTCTGTCACTTGTCCGAAATGAGCTTCGTGACCGTTCCGGAAAGAAGCCGGGATCTGTACTTCCCAGGTTGTATCCGAAAGTTTATTCAGGGTAACGCCCGGGTATTGTTTTGTTACAGCAGCAAACGCTTTTTCCAGGGCTTGAGAATAAGCCGCAGCATCGGTTCCGGCAACAGCTTCGATAGACAGTGAAGGCTTATAACCTTGTTCGGCACCCTGACGGATCACCAGGTTTGCTTTGGTTCCACGCATTACGGAGAAGTGAGTATCACCTCCTCCTTCCGGAGCCTGATAGTTCCAGATTACAGAAACTTTAGCACATACATTTTTCAACTCATAAATGATTTCTCCATTCGCATACACGAATAATGAGTCGTTGGATATACTCTTCTTCAGGTATTCGGGATATTCGGCAAAAGTAGTTGCCTGGGTAAATTGTTCGTGAGAAATAGGTGTAGTCCAGCGTTTGGCACTAATCAACTTAATATCTTTTGTATAGTCGAGTACCTGTTCGGGGAAACATTCCCATTGTACCAGATCGACCAGGTGGGTATTAACATCAACGATACCTTCTCCCTGCTGGTCGGTGTCAAAAAACCATGCCGGACGTTTTACCGGATTACCGGAAACAGTTTTAAAGAAATGGTGAACACTTTCCTTGGTTACAGCAGGATTATCGGGTGTCCCTTTTTCCAGTTGGCCGAATATATCAGGAATAGTGGATAATTCCCGTTGCAACATGGTTGTAATTTCATAACGTTCGGTCATGATGTCATAGAGAAGAATATTCTTCTGAGCCGCAACTTCAAAACATTTTTTCAGCATCTCAAAGTTTTCGGGGACAATAACCATAGGTTTGTCTGCCAATACATTGATACCGGCTTCCAGGGTTTTGAGAATATATTCTGTTTTTTTCAGGTTGTTACCTGCAGTAACCATCACATTTCCTTTTTTCTCGGAAATCATTTTTTCCAGGAAATCAGTTCCTGTATAAACAATTTCGTTCCAATGGGTAGGCATGTCAGCACGTTGGTTATACTGGTCGATTTTTTTAAGGTGTTCCTGTAATTCTTCACCTGCGGGTGCGTACACGTAAACATCGTTACTGATTTGAGGATAAGATTGTTTTTGTACTAATGCGGCGTGGAAGTGTCCGGGATCCAATGTGATCAGTTTCACTTCACCTTCTTTTCCGGAAAATCCTTTGTTTTCGGATGAAGGATTACATCCCGAAAGAATCAATGCACTTGACATAAAAAATAAAACGGCAAACTTTTTTTGTTTCATGATAAATCTGATTTTACAAATTGAGTCACAAAGTTATTAAAAAATCACATTTCATCGACAAAATTTATTGTAAAAAAGGAAATTACATCATACAGGCGATACATTGAATCTGATAAAACGATTTACTATATTTTGTAAATAATTCTTAAAATGTAATATTGGTTACAGTTTGCAGTTCTGAACGGGTCTACTTTTGCGTCCTGATTAAAAACTCGCAATTTATTTGGTTATTATGTGATTGTATGATAGCAAAATAGAATATTTCACCCTCTTCGATCACATGGCATTCATCCCAAAAAGATTGCTTGGAGAATAACAGAAAGAATAACAATTAAAAAAATGTTAAAATATTTCTTAATATTCTTTATTTTAAGAACTTTCCATATCTAAACATGTTTTATCTCATAGTAGGTTATCATAAAATAATATTCTTGGGAATATGAATTTATACTTTAAATATATATTGCTTATATTCCTGTATACCAGTGTTTATTTTAAGGCATATCCTCTGACTTATGCAGAACCATATAATATCATCACACCATACGATATTATGATTCAAAGAGAGTCAGATTATAATGTTTTAAATCAGACTTTTACTTATATAGAAGTAGGAGAAAAAAACGGTCCGGTAATTTATAAACCCTTTTCCAGACTTTATGATAGTTTCGATGAATATGCATTGCTGGGTCCCTATGATCCGGAAGAAGGTGGTGATCCGGTTGGTGTAATTCCGGTTGACGATAGTCTGTCTTTTTGGATTATAGCAGTAACTGCTTATTTGATATCTAAATTTAAAAAGAATCGGTGGAAAAAGTATAACAGTAAACCCCAATCAAATTGAAAGTCCATGAAATCATTTTTATTTTTCGTTTTTTTTGTCTTTTTCTGTTTCACAATATATGCTCAGACCTATACAGTTACCGTTACTCCGGCTACCTGTCCGGCAAACGGATCTGTGACAATCCAGGTGACCGATCCTCCCCCCGGATCAATTACCTATACATTGGTTAATCCGGCAGGAGAAGAGACACCGGCACAAGTGTCCAATTCTTTTTCTGACCTGCAAGCCGGTATTTACACAGCCCGTGTATACCTGAGTACGCTGATTATATACGAAGAATCGGTAGAAGTCAAAGCCCAATACGTAGCTACCCCACCCCGGATTACCAGTATATCCCAAACCCCTGCCTATTCTTGTTCCGGTCAACCGGCCGGAAATACCGGATCGGTTTCTCTCAATGTATCGGTATCTGAGGGTAGTTTTCCCTTACAGGTTTATTTGTACAGTGGGAGTACCTACAACGGCAGTAATATCCTTATTAACCAGACCCCTATTCCGTCAGGCAGATCGAATGCAAACTTTTCCGGCCTGGCTTCCGGAAGTTATTGCATTGTTCTGACAGATGCCTGTAATCGTTCTGTTATACAAAATAATATAACGATCAGTGCTCAAAATATCTCATATAGTATTTCAGTAAGCAATGCCTCTTCAGTGCAAGCTTTTTTAAAGGTGGATACCAATTGTCAAAATTATCTGTTGGATCCTCTTCAAAATATGAATATAAATACAACCGGTTTTAGCTCCTCCACCCTGCAGTATTCAATAGAATGGCCGGCCAATACATTTACAGAGTATAGAGGCTATAACGACAGGATACAGCTTTCCCTTCCTTTGGATTATACAACATGGGACACGACATTGAAAATATATTTCAAAAATCCCTGTGACCCATCAAACACAATCGGTCCATATACCATGAGACTGTATACGCCGGGATCAACCGGCACTTACCCGGATGTTCTTCCTGTAGATGTTTTGATCAGGGAGTTGCCCGACAGGGATATGTGTGATGTTTCCGGCAGGGCTTACATTTTACCATTTATGAGTCAATCCAATAATACAAGAACTTGTTTTCCTGTAACGGTAACTGTTACATCGTCCGACGATCCGAATTTCGGAGGACCTAAAATATACACCTGGACAAGCTTCAATCAAAACGATTACCCGTCGGTCAGCACTACGGATCCTTCTCTCAAAGGTATTGTTGTGACAGCCGGCTATAATTATCAATGTGTATTCAAAGACAATAAAGCGGTTTATCCGCAAACTGCCACATCAACAAGGTTTATTAATCCTTCCCAATATGGTGTGAAGCCTAAAATTACAGTTATTCCGGTAGAAGATCCGAGAAACCTGGGAAAAGGTCGCTTCTACATTGTACCTACGGATTTTCTGGCTTCCGGACCTTATCCCGTAACGATTCAGTCCATTTCAGGCCCAACCGGATATACGCCATTCTCGGTAACAGTCAACCAAAAACCGACAGCCAATGTTATACTCACCACCAATCAACCTATGGGTGATTACCAGATAAGAATTACTGCCGGAAGTTGCCGGGACGAAGTTGTTTCCGTTACATTGAACAATTACATTCCTCTACCCGATAATACATTGTTAAACGCTAATCCATCTACTATTTGCAACAGTTTCAATCTGCAGGTTGTGAGTTCTTTTGCAAACTCACCTCAACCATTGACTTTTAATACAAATTTTGTAAATGTTGCTTTTTCACAAGTCCCGACAGGCTCGAGTATTATCAGGGGGAACTATACGCTGTTGAACTATAACTCAACCAGCCGTTCTTTCAGTTCAAATATAAACAGCACGTTGAATCAACCTTCGGGAACTTATGTTTTTCAACTTTATTATCAGGATTATGTTTCAGGTCTTAGTTATATTCCTTTATTAAGCAGCCCAATAACAAGGATAATTGAGAATCAGATTCCCACTATCGATATGGCAAATTCCGGAGGAACCATCTGCCAGGGAAATACAACCGGGACCTTGGTTGTAACGGTAACCGGAGGGTCTGCCAATCAAAAAAAATATGCAATAAAACAATCCGGATCATCTACTTATGGGCCGGAACAAACATCCAACCAATTTACGGGATTGCCTGCCGGAAAATATATGGTAAGGGTAAATGATGGTTGTAATATTGTCGAACAGGAGCTGGAAGTAATCAGTGTGGCAGAAGGAAATATTATTATTGGTCCTGATGCGTTATGTACAAATGAAGCCGGATTGCTGGCAACTATTCCCGTAGGACCTGTAAACTCCATTACCTGGACCTTGCCGGACCAGAGTACCAAGACAGGTCCGACAGTACCGGTCCTTCATTCCTCTCCGGGGACGTATCTATATAAAGTCAATATCTTAACCAAAAGCGGATGTAATTTTTCTTACCAGAAAAACATACAAATAACCCCTGACAAGAGTACATGGGTCGGGACAACTTCAGGAGCCTGGAATGATCCTGCCAACTGGGATAACTTACTGGTACCCGGAAAGTGTACTTTTGTAACTATTCCTGCCGGTGCTCCCAATTATCCGGAACTGACACAGGATATAAACGCAACTTGTGATTCGATCCTGTTTCAGTTTGGAGGAGAAGTCGCAAAAACAAATTACCTTGCCTATAACGGAGCTAAAGTCGAACTGACGTTACACGGTCAACAATGGCACATGCTGGCTTCTCCATTATATTATATGTATAGCGGCGATTTCTGGATAGCGCCTTTTGGAGTTCAGGAAGGCAGCCCGGAATATACCCGAGTGAATCCCAAGGTCTTTATGCGGCAATACCAGCCTGCATCCATCCTGTTGGACGGGATACAGGTTACTGCAAACAACTGGACAACCGCGTACAACGATATGGATATTGAATTACAGGCCGGAAAAGGATATTCAACCTGGGTATCTGTTGCCGCAGCCGACACCAGAACGCTTTATTTTCCACGTCCGGAAACCAGATATGAATATTTTGTCTCTGATGGCAGCTCGGATGCCCCTACGAATATATGGACACCTGAGTTGACTAAAAAGAACGGCATTTACCATTCCCATAAATTAGCTTACGACAAAGATGCTCCTGCCCGTATGGCCATATACAATGACATAGAAACCATACCTACAGTACTGATCGGCAATCCGTTTATGTCTCATCTGGATGTTGCAGCATTGGCGGCAAATAACCCGGAGATCAGTGGCACTTACTATGTATGGTCGGGAGTTGCTTTCGATGCCATCATGACATTCAATCAGGTTAGCACGCTCAACTTCGAAGAAACGGAAGTACCGGTTGCACCCATGCAATCTTTTGTAGTCGAAAAAAGCAGCACGACCAAAATTGAATCTTTAAATATTACTCCGGAGATGTCCGTAACCTCGCCTGGCAATACCCTGAGAAATATTGTGGATAAACCCAACCTGTTTCAAATAGAAGTACAGAAGAACAGCCGGAAAGAAAGTATCGTGACTTTTGCATGGGATGAAAATGCTACTAACAATTACAATCCGGCAAAAGATGCCCGTACCCTTTTCTCCAATACGGTGACAAGCACTGCGATTATTTATTCTCCCATTGACGGAAATGCAGCATCTATCCGAACAATAGGAAATCTGGATGAAGTCATTCTCCTGAATATTCGTACGACATATTCCGGTCCGCTGGAATTAAAATTAAACCAGGTCGGATCACAATTCAAAGTGAAACTGGAAGATGCGGTTTTGAAAAAAACAAATGACATGAATACTTCCAATTATGTTTTTTCAAGCGAGGGAAAAGATGTCAATAAACGATTTTACTTGCATATCAGCCATTCTCCGGGAGGAACAGGCCTGGAAGATGTAAAAGCAAATTCTATTCTGATAACTGCTCATGACCGGAAGGTGTCTGTAACATCCAATTCGGAAGATCCGATTCAATCTGTACAAATGGTCGATATAACCGGAAGGGCGTTGCTGAAAAAAACGAAAATAAACGAGTCTGAGTATAAATTCGATATACCGGAAAATGTCAGTCTGATCATTGTGAGTGTAACTACAGACCACTCTCAGAAAACAGAAAAAATAGTAACTAGTTCTTATTGAATCTGCCTGGGGAGTTACCTTTTTTCTGCTGTTTATTTGTTCGGCAAAAAAGATAAAACAGGTAAGTGAGAGATAAAGCGATGATCATTGAAAATGAATCCTGAACCGGAGTATTTCCGGGATCAGGAAGGTCATCGCCTGGTGGTGGTCCTGTCCATTCATCCTCTTCCTCTTCGTTATTTTCCTGGAACAGGATGTCTCCTCTTAACAGGAAACTATTCATATCCTGTACATTTTTTCTCTCTGACGGATTGTAGGTGGAGTTATAACTGTTTTCCTGCAAAAAAGACTCTTTTTTTTCATTCAGAGAGAATTGGTTTGCATATATAGGATAATTGAATAACAACCAGATAATAAAAGTCAGAATGAGATTTACCCCCTTATTCGTCAGTGTTTTATTATTTTCCAAGAATTACCTTTTTTACGGTTTGTTGCGAAGCAGATATTATTTTCACCAGGTAGACACCCTTTAATCCGGGGTAAATGCGTTGTCCATCGACGACACGAGAGTATGTTTTTACATTTCGTCCGGATGGTTCATAGAGTATTACTTCCGATTCTCTTTCCAGGCCAGAGATAACAAGCTGATCATTTTCCACATGAATATTGACCGGATCATTTTGTATGTTGTCTGTACCGGAAGTAGTCTTTTTAACTAAAATCAACATAAATCGTGAGGTATTGATTTCTTTTCCGGAAAATGTAAAATGATACGTTTCAGAGGTCAGTTCAGTTGAAATACCAACTGCATTATCCTGTAAAAAGACTGATTGTATATCCGGAGGTAATGTATTTGAAGCCAATGAAATGGTATAACTTCCTCCTTGCGGGACATAACAGGATAAAGGAATACGTGTCAGGGTTCTCGTTACGTGAGGAATTGCCTGGATTGCCAGACGGATATTTTCCGTTGAACCGAATAATTGCGGAACCTGGGTTTCAGAAGTGAATAATTTTTGTCCGTCTTTATTCAGGTCATATCCGGTGGTGGCATCCTTTCTGAAGTGGATGCGAAATAAATCCGAATAATTTCCATCGGATAACTGTAGTCCGATTTCGTCGAAAGGTTTTTCTGTTCCCCGGCTACGAGATTCAACTCCCTCCGGATCAAAGTTCAGGTATGTTCCGGTTGCTTGTATGAAGAAGGGAACAAAAGGTTGTATCCGGTAGTCCTGGTTGAAATAAGTATCATAATTATTGTTTGTTTTATTGTAAACATAGCACACATGCTGAGGAGAAATATACTTCAGATTAAATGCTGTCGTATAAGGATTACCCAACAGATTCCACCCCGAATGCTCCGGAAGATCGCTATTATAAGCCTCTGTCGGAACCGTCTTTGGTTCATAGTTGCAAGCCGAAACAGCGTCTGTAGACTCCGTCGGAGAAGCCGGAATTTCCGAAATAAAATGCAAGGTATTTCCCGAATAAAGAACATAGCCTGTATTCGGTTGCATTTCAGTTAAAAGATCGCAATATATCCAATTTTTACCTGAACCGGAATAATTGACATCTTTATTTGTTGCCCGTTGTTGTCCGTCATAATACTTAAGATAATAATGAGCATTTGTAATGTTTACATTGCCTCTCGTCATCTCTTTTCCTTTGTTGTTGGTGATCTTTTTTACAGCATAAGGTACTGAATAAAAAGTCCATCCGTCGGAAGCATTGAATTTTCTTTCCGCTTTCATGCATTGTGCATTCAGGTTACATCCGGAATTTTTCAATTGACCGGACCCGCTTTCCCCAATCGAAACAATCTCTATTGTGTCTGCGGTCAGAGTTCCTGTAGTCAGATCCAATTTTCCTGTACTTTCAATCCGGAGTATCTTTGTCGTATAATTGTCCGGTGAATTTGTACCATTAATAGTATGGAATATCATGATTTTTTCAATTCCGTCTGACTCCGGGGCTATTGAGACAGGAGCAGAAGAGTCTGTAAAATCGATTCCGTCAACGCTGGCCTGCCAGATTGCATCTTCCCAGCCTCCGTCCTGAACAGATTTATAATATTTATAATCTACTCTCCGGGAAGGAACCGGAATCAGAGCCGATGGTAATTTTCCGTTTTCATAATATACCACAAACAGTTCATCCTCATCACTGATATTTTGCGATGGAATAAAGGTCCATGAAAAAGTACCGGGAGATCCGGCAAGTATTGCTCTGCCGGCTGATCGAAGTTCTCCGTTTTTTAACTGGTAAATAACGATACTGTCATTTTCAATCGTACTGTCTGCCGGACGGAACATACCTTCTACCGAAACAGCCGACCGGGTGATTGTAACCGGTGCACTTTGACCCTGGATGTAAGGATGCGTATATCCGTCCCATATATTCCATTTATCAGTAGTATTGCCGGAAGAAGCGATATTCCATTGGGCAACGGGTTGGTAAAATGATAAATTCCGGAGCGTTTCGGGTTCGGCGTCCAGACCATCAGTACCAGTTGCACTCGAAACCGCAGGAGTATTATTTCCTGCTATATCGATTGTCATGCTTTTCCTTGCATAATTGGAGGCGGAAGTGGCTGCAGTGCCTCCGATAACGCGCCCCGTGCGACTCCTGTCATTATAGGCATTAGAAATTGTATCCAGTATGGAAACCGAATTACTGACCTGCGAATTCACTGATAAGTACCCGGCAATCCCTCCGGCATAATAATTTGAAGCAGTATTCAAAGCTGAAACCGATCCTTCTACATAAGAATTAGTAATCTTTGCATAGTAATTACTCCAGGAATACAATTCTCCAGCCAAGCCTCCGGCGTAGTTTCTGTAAGACGAAATATAAACCCGCCCATAGCTGTCATTGATTTCTCCGCCAAGCAAACCGGCAATACCTCCTACCCGGGTATTTCCGGTACTGTTATTATGGATAAAAGAGAAAGTATATGATTGGGTAATAACGGGTTTTCCGAGTGATCCGTTTGATTGGTAACCAACCAGGCCTCCTATAAAAGAGTTTCCTGTAGATGTAGTAGCATTGATATTGGACCACACAATACATTTTTCAATAATTCCAGCCCTTTGGAAAGCAGCCAATGTTCCGATAACTCTTTTGTTTGAAACCGTAATTCCTTCTCCTCTTGTTTTGAGTATAAGGTTTTTGATGGTTGCTCCCTGTAACTTACCAAAAAATCCGATGGTATCCTTGTTCAGTGAAGCTCCGTCAATCCGTAATCCGTCGATCGTTTTATTATTTCCATCAAAAGAACCCTGGAATGAGATTCCGGAAGAATTGTATCCAATGGGAATCCAATTAACATCTTCTGGTATTTGAATGTTACTGATAACCTTGAAATACTTGTCGGAATCGATCCCCGAATTCACGTTATCACGCATTTTTTTCAGGGATAGATAATCACAAATCAGGTAAGGATTATCCGGAGTTCCATCGCCTCCACAGTAACGACTCTCTTTCAGATACGCACCGGTCAGAGCGACCGCTCTTCCGGTTTTATAGGATTTGGCAATGATATAATCTCCTAAATACAGGTTGTCAGATGCAAAATTCCAATTACCCTGACCATCCATGGTTACCTCTCCAAGCAGCGTATTGGTTTGATAATTATACAATTCTATTTTGTCCGGAATGTCTTCTGTGTTGTAATTTCCATTTATAGTTCCATTGTTGATATATGGATTGATTCTAACCGGTGAAGCCTGTAAGGGAGAATACGGAAGACTTATATTCAAACCACTCCGCCAGTTGCCCTGTAGATCACCAGGGTAAAACGTCCAGGTATTTCCCATTCCTGTGGAATAAATTGCCGGATCAGTTAGTTCTGTCCACGATTTTCCGTTTCCGTTTTTGTCAGAATCGGCTACCGGTTGTCCGTTCACCTGCATATCACGATAAGCCAGGTTACCGATAAGAGTGGATGATGTAGAGTTGATCCGGGCGATGTATGTCGAAGCGTTGCTTCCTAACGAATCACAGGCAGCAACCGAATAGTTTATTATTCCTGATCCCGAACCGACAATACCTCCGATATATCCTCCACTAACGGTAGAAATGTAATTTCCGGAAGTCAGGCATCCTTCAATCGATACACTTCCGCTGAGTCCGGATATATTACCGATCAAGCCACCAACATTATTCTTTTCTACGATTCTGAGCGCATATAATCCCGGATAGTAGCAAGAAACCACGTTGACCGGATTGGATATACTGGCACTGATCCTTCCGATCAATCCTCCGAACATGGAACATCCAGCCAGATCATTGGTATTATATCCTTCATAAACAGTAGAAAAACATCGTTTTATTTCGGTATTCGAATTTATGCCTGTATTGCTTATCTGTCCGATCAGCCCTCCTACTCCTCCGGCCTTATCATAGGTACCCACACAGATAAAAAGACCCTGACTGTAACAGTTGGTAATACTTTTTACATCAGACAGATAACCAATCAATCCTCCGATAGGAACACTTGAATTACTTAATGTCATTTCAATATCGGAATAGCAATTATTCATAGTAAAATTTTTACCAATTCCGATTAGCCCGCCAGCACTATTTCCTTCGGAAAGGGTTCCGGTAGAGAAGCAGTTGGTAATTGTTCCATAGGTTTCCAGGTACCCAATTAATCCGCCCGTACAATAACTGACTTTGGATGAAGATTCATCGGTCGTTGAATGGCAACCAGAAATCGTTATGTTATTATCCATGGCATATCCGATCAATCCTCCGATATAGCTGGTCCCAGAGTTGATGGTAACAGAAGTGGTACAACCCGAAATAAGATGAGGTCCGATTATTCTTCCGATTAGTCCGCCAACGGAATCTTTGGCAGAAATAATGGAACTGTTACTTACGGAGCAACCGGTGATTGTTGCAGAATTTCCAGCGTTGTTATTAACAGAACCAATCAATCCTCCGATACAGGAACCCTGGCTGTTTCCGGCAACTGTCATATTTTCGACGATACATCCGGACAGATTTCCTCCTCCATCCAGAAATCCGATCAAACCACCGATGCGAAATCCTCCAGATCCGGAGACCGAACCTGTCGCAGTACAATAGTTAACCGTTTGTGATGTTTCCAGATAACCGACCAATCCTCCCGTGCAGGAAATCGCATTCCATCCCGATACTTTTGATGTTATGTTACAGGAGGAAGAACAATTCTCCAAACTGCAATTGAAGGCATATCCACAAATACCTCCTATATACTGATTAGCAGTGATTGTTCCGGAAACCTTGCAATTGATAAATTTCGTATCCCGGCTATAACCGGCGATTACACCTATATAATTATTGGGAACAGAAGTATTATTCAGTGAAATTTCGCGTAGATCAATATTTTGAATGGTAGCTCCTGAAGTATATCCGAAAAGCCCGAAATAGTTGGTTGTTATTAATGAAGTACCTGTGATGATTTTGTTATTACCGTCGAAGATGCCGCTAAAAGGATTAGAAGGAGAACCTATACAAAAAGAATTTATATCAACCGTAATATTTTGCTTAACAATAAAATAAACTCCTTCGTATATATTTCCCCCCGAAACGTTGTTTTTAAGTTCTGTCAAATCTTGAGCAGTAACAATCTGATAAGGATTTTCAAGCGTTCCTGTTCCGTTCCAGGCTGATACCGAAAAAGAGAATAACAGCAAACCAAATAAAATCAATATAATCCGAGTCATTCGCAAGTTACCACAGTTAGTGTGTATATGTAATTATTTGTGTCGGATGTAAAATTAAGAAAAAATAAAGTTAAAATTTATTTTTAAAAATTAAAAAACAATATGATACATGCGAATAATTTTATAACCATCTGTTTTTCATTCAATTACTGATTCGTAAATTTTATATCACATCTATATATGGTGATCCAAAAAATTCATGAAGCTTATTTCGATCTGTTAGCAGATTACACACGTTATATGTAATTTTTTATTCTATATTCCTGATTATTTTGTTAGTATCATTTTCTTGGTATCAATCAATTTATTATCTACATACAACGAATAAAAATAGATTCCCGTTCTCAGAAGGGCGGCATCGAAATCGATACTGCTTTCACCCGGGACGGAATCAAGGAATATCTGTCTCATCAATCTTCCATTATTATCCATGATCACAATTTTTGCAGAAGATAAAGAATCAGGTAATCTATACCGAATGATAGAGATCTGAGAAAACGGATTCGGATAATTTTGCTGCAGAGAAGTTGAAGAAGCATTTGGGTCCGAAATAGCTTCATCGCCAGAAAGAGTTCCACCTGAACTCAATAGATCAATGGCTTCTTTTAACTTATCAATTTGGCTTTGTAATTCATCATTCTTAGCACTCAGTTCCTGTATCGCTTTTACCGTCGGAGTTACAAATTCCGCATACCTTAACCCGTATAAACCGTCATCCGTACCATCTGCATCCACTCCACTGAAATTATATCCAAGACTTTTTGCAGTTTTGTCTACATCCTGGGCAACAAACCCGGTATATACGATCTGTTCTTTACTTTTCCTCGCTGCAATTTCCTTTTCTGAGTAGGTTACTCCCGTCTTCTGTAATTTTTTATCTATAGCATCCAGATCCATGCTATAACAAACAGGAACCAGTTCGTTGATGAAAGAAAGCCCCGGAACATTCTGATTAATATTTTTTATTACACGACTATCGGAAATTGTAGTCCAATTGGTAAAACCGCGAATACTGGTAATACTACTGTTTCCGATCGCTATCTGATTATTTGCCGTGCCCCGGGCACCGTATCCGATAACAACTGTATTTATCAGATTATTCCCGGTTACATTTGCATCATAGCCCAATACCATATTGAATGATCCGGTTATGTTTTTATTTAACGTATTATTTCCCAATGCAATGTTATAATGTCCTTTCGTGTTATTAGTCAATGCATAATTTCCAATTGCGATGTTTGAATTTCCAGTGCTATTCACTCGTAAAGCATGTACCCCAACTGCTGTATTCGCTTGACCGGAAATAAGGTCCCGCAAGGCTTCATAGCCAACAGCCGTATTATTTGAAGCACCTCCTGCTCCGGGTAATATTCTTGCTTCCTGTAATCCGTTTTCCGGAGAAGGATTTTCCACAGACCATAATGCGCGAGAACCGACAGCCGTATTATAATTACCGCTAACATTACCACTCAGAGCTTCTGTTCCCACGGCAACATTGTCCTTTCCAATTGTATTGAAATGCATAGCTGAAGTTCCCAAACCCGTATTAAGATAACCCGTGGTATTGTGCTGGAGAGAACCTGCTCCAAAGGCTACATTCCATCCTCCTATATTATTATTTTTCAAAGAATGTAGACCGATAGCCGTGTTATATTCTCCTGTAGTATTATGGTACAAAGCTTTTCCTCCAATGGCAGTGTTATAAGGACCTGTAGTATTGTTTATCAACGTTTCTGCCCCAATAGCAGTATTCCACACTCCGGTTGTATTATTTATCAGAGCATGTTGGCCGAATGCAGAATTCCGGGAACCAGACGTATTGTGCCTGAGGGCTTTGAACCCCACTGCAGTTATCCCTTCTCCAGTACTATTGTTGACAGCGGATTCATATCCGACTCCAACATTCCCATCCTTTGTATTCTTGGACAGTACAGCATGTCCGATAGCTACATTATAACTTGCAGTACCTCCGGTATTCAATACGCTCGATCCGACCCCAACATTATAATTACCTTTATTATACAACATTGCCCAATGTCCGACAGCAGTATTATCTATCCCTCTGCTATATTGGAGGGCTTGAGCTCCTACCGCAGTATTTCCGGACCCTGTTGTAAAATTCACTAAAGCTTTCCAACCAAAGGACACATTGTAGTTTCCGGAGTACCCTGTAAACCCGGAAGGTTCGTTTTTTACTCTGAAAATTACAGGATTATCATCGGTTGTACCCATAAAATTAGAAGACGTTGTCCCTGAGTTCCCAGTTAAAGACCATTGAGAAAAAGCGGATGTAGTTGTCAGTAAAACAACGAAAAAAAGTAAATTTCTTTTCATAAGACATTGGTTTTATAAAATTAACAATCTATATTTATCCCCTGCATCTATTTTTACACAACCGCAAGTTTTGGTTTGCAAAGAATACTTATGAAATAATAACAATATTTAAGACAATAAGGTTGAAAAACTTTCTATTTTTATCAAAAAAGTTTTTTCTCCTATCGAACCTCCATCCACTTGATACAAAAAAACCACTTGATACAAAACAAAAAAGAGCCACTTTTCAGCGACTCTTTCCCTTTAGTTGCGGAGACAGGACTCGAACCTGTGGCCTTTGGGTTATGAGCCCAACGAGCTACCAACTGCTCCACTCCGCGATATCGAGGTGCAAAGGTAGATATTTTTTTTCAAAAACAAAATTATTTCAAACTTTTTTCAAATTATTTTTGAATGGACTGCTTTTTATTGTACTTTCGCACATTCTTACAACGAATGTGCAATTAATTTTATTTCTTTTATAATGGCAAAAACGAGAGAGAGATTGATTGAGGTAGCCAGGCAGCTGTTTGCTAAGACAGGGGTAGAAAACACAACTATGAACGATATCGCGGTAACTTCCAAAAAAGGAAGACGGACGTTGTATACCTATTTTAAAAGCAAAAAAGAAATATATCATGCAGTTATAGAATCTGAACTGGACAAATTATATAAATCGTTACAGGCTGTGGCTGAAAGCCGTGAACTGCCTGCCGATGAAAAATTGGTGGAATTTGTTTATGTCCGACTGGATGCCGTTAAGGATGTGGTTACCCGGAACGGGACACTGAGAGCTAATTTTTTTCGTGATATCTGGCGCGTGGAAAATGTCCGGAAGGACTTTGACATGCGTGAAATAAAAATCATCCGGAACATTCTGAAAGACGGAGTCAAAGCCGGTATTTTTGATATCAAAGACGCGGATGTCACTGCTGAAATTCTGCATCATGCTTTCAAGGGGCTGGAAGTTCCCTATATCCGAGGAACACTGATCGGATTTTCAACCGGAAAAGAAGGCAGTCTTAACGCGGTTAAAGAGTTGCTGTTTAAGGGACTGAAAACAAATAAGAGTTAAGAATTAAGAGTTGGGTTTGATCGATTTAATAAATAAAATTTACGTATGAAACGGGCATGTAAAAGTTGCGTCAAAGAGCAAGAACATGTTGCGAGTTCCATATGACCTTTAAAAACAAATTATGTATATATGAAATTATTAGAAGGAAAAACGGCAGTCGTTACAGGTGCTGCCCGCGGCATCGGTAAAGCGATTGCCATTCGTTTTGCTCAGGAAGGGTGTAACATTGCATTCACCGATCTGAATATTGATGAAAATGCAAAAGCAACGGAAGCTGAAATCGCTTCTTATGGAGTAAAAGTGAAAGGATATGCTTCCAATGCGGCCAATTTTGAAGATACACATCAGGTGGTAGACGCAATCGTAAAAGATTTCGGACGTGTGGATGTACTGGTTAATAATGCAGGTATTACCCGCGATGGTTTGATGATGCGTATGTCTGAGCAACAATGGGATATGGTGATTAATGTAAACCTGAAATCCGCATTCAATTTTGTACATGCACTGACTCCGGTCATGATGAAACAGAAATCCGGAAGCATTATCAATATGAGTTCAGTCGTTGGTGTTTCCGGTAATGCCGGACAAACCAATTACTCTGCCTCTAAAGCCGGTATGATCGGATTGGCCAAATCGGTAGCCAAAGAATTGGGCTCACGCGGTGTCAGAGCCAATGCCATCGCTCCGGGATTCATTATTACAGAAATGACTCACCAGCTTTCGGATGAAGTCCGTGCACAGTGGGCCAGCCAGATTCCGTTGAAAAGAGGCGGTACTCCGGAGGATGTAGCTAATGTAGCCCTGTTCCTCGCTTCCGATCTTTCTTCTTACGTAACAGGACAAGTAATTACGGTCTGTGGCGGAATGAACATGTAAAATAAATAATTGAGAACGGAGAGTTGAGAATGGAAAATGAATTCATCATGCTAAATCATTCTCAACTCTCCATTCTCAATTCTCCATTCTATGAACGTTATTTACGAAGACAATCACCTTATTGCCGTCAACAAGACTTGCTCGGAAATCGTGCAGGGAGATAAGACCGGAGATACTCCCCTTTCTGATATTATTAAGGAGTGGTTGAAAAAGAAATACAACAAGCCGGGAAATGTGTTTGTCGGTGTTACACACCGGTTGGACCGTCCGGTTTCCGGGCTGGTTCTTTTTGCAAAAACAAGCAAGGCGCTGAGCCGGATGAATGAACTCTTCCGCCTTGGAGAAGTAAAAAAAACGTATTGGGCGATTGTTAAAAAACCACCCAAGGCTCCCGAAGGAGAACTGGTACATTACCTGGTACGGAACGAAAAACAAAATAAGTCATACGCCTACTCCACTGAAAAACCGGATTCCAAAAAAGCCATACTTTTCTACAAAGTGATTGCCCGTTCGAATCATTATTATTTACTGGAAATAGACCTGAAAACCGGGCGGCACCATCAGATCCGCTGCCAGTTGGCACAAATGGGTTGTCCGATCAAAGGAGATCTGAAATACGGGTTCGATCGTTCCAACAAAGACGGAGGAATCAGCCTCCATTCCCGGAAAGCAAATTTTATTCATCCTGTTTCAAAAGAATCTGTGGAAATTACAGCACCAATACCGGACGATGCTTTATGGAAAGCCCTGGAACAGGAAGTCTCAAAAACAAACTAAACATTTACACTATCTTAAGCGTTAAGCCTGCAATGAAAAGAACACTCAACCCCCAATTACCTATTCCGGAATGAAATGGATTGAATACATTAAAAAAAGCTTTGATAAAAGAGGAGATAAACCATCACTGGAATTTTTCAAATACTTAGGTCCGGGCTTATTGGTAACGGTAGGCTTTATAGATCCGGGTAACTGGGCTTCCAATATTGCTGCAGGAAGTGAATTCGGATATTCGTTGTTGTGGATGGTTACACTGTCGACTGTAATGCTGATCCTGCTGCAACACAATGTAGCTCACCTGGGTATCGTTACAGGAAAATGTCTTTCAGAAGCGGTTACGGAAAAGTTTCCGAAAAAACTGGGACGGGGAATCCTGAGTACAGCCATGCTGGCTTCCGTTTCCACTTCGCTGGCAGAAATTCTGGGAGCTGCCATCGCGCTGGAAATGCTTTTTCATATACCGATAAAAATCGGTGCTATTTTTTCTACAGCCTTAATCCTGTTTATGATTTACTCCAATTCCTACCGGAAAATCGAGCGTTGGATTATCGGGTTTGTTTCTATTATCGGTTTTTCGTTTTTGTACGAATTAATATTAGCTCCGATCGAATGGAATGTTGCGGCTAAATCCTGGGTTACACCTTCTATCCCGGAAGGATCGATCCTGATCATCATGAGCGTATTGGGAGCCGTTGTGATGCCTCATAATCTGTTTCTGCACTCCGAAATCATACAAAGCCGCCAGTGGAACCTGCAGGACGATTCTGTTATCAAAAAACAACTGAAATTCGAATTTGCGGATACGATTTTCTCCATGATCATTGGCTGGGGAATCAACAGCGCCATGATTTTGCTGGCTGCTTCTACTTTTTTTACCCAATCGATTCCCGTTGATGAGTTACAGCAGGCGCAAAGCATGCTCACGCCTTTATTGGGTAAGGGAGCCGGAGTTGTTTTTGCTATTGCCCTGCTATTTGCGGGAATATCTTCCAGTGTAACTTCCGGAATGGCCGGGGGAACCATTTTTGCGGGTATTTACGGCGAACCTTATGATATCAACGATAAGCATTCGAAATGGGGTGTCGGTATTTCGTTGCTGACCGGATTGTTGATTATCATGTTCATCAACAACCCTTTCCAGGGATTAATTTACTCCCAGATGATTTTAAGTATTCAGTTACCGATTACGATTTTCACCCAGATTTACCTGACTTCCAATAAACAATTAATGGGTAAATATGCCAATTCTCTTTTTACCAAATCGCTTTTACTGATTATCGGTGGAATTGTAACCTACCTGAATATTCGTTTGCTGATCAGTTTCTTGAGTTGATCGGTTTTGTCCATCGATTTTTTTAATTGTAAAAATTTAATTATTTAAAATACAGATAGTTAAATTATAAATAAGGTTCATATTTGTCCAATGGTTTTCTTCATAAACCATTAAAAAATCCGTACTTTTGTCTCAAATTATAAATCCAGATGAGACACCGGTTTATTCTAAATTTCACTGTATGGATGATTTTCATTTTTATATCTTCCTGCTCTAGCCGGAAGAAAGATGAGATTTACCTGGAAAGAGCCATCCAGTATGAACAAACAGCCATTGATTCCTGTTTCTGGGAATTGAAACAGATTCAATCTCCTCAAAAACTAAATCCAAAATCCAGAGCCGATTATGGGTTACTTCTTACTAAATGTCAGATAATAAAAAAGGTGGAATTAAGTTCCGATACTCTACTCTCCTATGCCATCAATTATTACCGGTCTGTTGCGGATACCTCACGTTTATTATCTGCTTTATACTGGTCTGCTATGAAAAAAAGGATTTCAGGAAATGAAGAAAAAGCGCTGGCTGATTTATTGGAAGCAGAATCATTAGCTGTTCAATATCATGCCGTACCGGATTTAGCGGGAATCTGGAGGCTGTTAGGATTTATTTATATGGACACGAAAAGGCATAAAGAAGCCATTCATGCTTTTCAACAAGCCATGCAGTATTCCGAACAGGCCGGTTATAATAACTACTGGGTATACAATTGGGATATAGGATCTGCTTATCGTGCAGATGAGGAGTATGAAAATGCGATTTTGTCCCTGGAAAAACTATTGAAACAGGCAGATAGTATTTTTATTAAAACTCATTCATCCCGGATTTATATTCAACTGACAGATTTGTGTATGAAGCAGGAGGACTATAAAAGAGCATCTCATTATGTCGGTTTGAGTAAGAATTATCGTACCAACCGGAATGAGGCTCCTATTTACAACCTGACCAAGGGACAACTGTTTATGGAGACTCAACAATACGATTCTGCCCGGATTTATCTGATGAAAGCCATTCAATCTCCGAATCCGTTTGCTTCGGTTCAGGGATATTCCACGCTAACAAAACTGGAAAACATCCTGGGTAATTCCCATGATTTTTATCTGAGTAAAATCAATGAAGAAGAGTCTTTCTCTGGCTTGTATTCTCATTTAAGTTCAGAAGAGCTGAGAAAACAATACCAGGATGAAAAGCTAAAAAACGAAAATAACCTGCTGAAACTGGCTAAAAATGAGAGGGAAATTTACCTGTTGATACTGGGAATGATACTCCTGTTCTTACTGGTATTGTTCTTTATTTTTTACTCCCATTTCAAAAAGAAGAAAGTGCGGCTTCAGTTTCAGGCTGAAGAACAGGCCTTGAAAGACAAAGCCTTGATACTGGAAAAACAAAATATGTTGTTACAGCAGGCCCAGGAACTAAGTGCACTGCATGAAAAGGCAGCTATTCTCAGGGCCTCTGTATTCCGTAAAATGTCCATTGCAGAAAAAATACCCTCGCTGGATTCTCTGAATGAAGAAAATGGCTCTGTCAGTAAAAAAATTTCCCTGACCGAAAAAGACTGGAACGAGTTGATACGAACCGTTGATGAAGCTTATCCGGAATTTATACCGGAACTTCAAAACCGTTACCCGGAATTGAATAAAGAAGACCTTTGCTTCTGTTGCCTGGTTAAAATTCATGTCAGCCTGCAGGATCTATCTGATATCTATTGCATCAGTAAAGCCGGAATATCCAAGAAAAAAATCCGGATGAAAAAGGAAAAACTGGGAATTACGGATGAAAATACCTCGTTGGATGACTTTCTACAATACTTTTAACCGGCCTTGTCCAATTCAAAATTCGGACTAAAGAATATAATTTCATATTAATCAAACACTTACAATTAAAATAATGCACATTGTTGTCCATTCGTTTTTAAAGAAAGATTGAAAATTGATCCTTATTTTTGCTCCGTTGTTATTAAATTTAAGATATGATTAAAACAAATCACGTATGAAAACGAAAAAAATTATTGCAGGAATACTTCTGTCTGCTATTGCGGTTTCGCCGGTTATGGCCGGAAGAAAAGATAAATTAAGTGATTGTAATGTAGCTGCTAAGGTGGTTCAATCGGGAAAGGATAAAGTAGTGGTGTGTCAGCGTTCGCTACTCAAAGACACAATCGATCTACCAATCAGCCAGTTGGTAAAGGATATTCAGATTGTAAAACTCGATTCTCAGGATGAAGCGTTGGTGGCTCCCGGAATTACGGTAGTATCGGAAAATTACATTTTAGTAAAGGGAAAAAACAATAATCCATATAAATTATTTGATAAAAAAGGAAACTATATAGCCAATATAGGTAAAGTCGGACAAGGTCCGAATGAATATGGTGAGGTCTATGATCAACAAATCGATGAAAAAAACGGACGCATCTATATTCTTCCTATGCAAAGTAAAAAATTACTGGTTTACGATCTGAAAGGAAAAGCATTAGAACCGATTCCTCTGGTCCATTGGTCCCCCAAGGGTATTTTCAATGTCAATCCGGATAACACGATCACATTTGCCATATTGCCGTTTGAAGGCTCCAAATCCATTGTCTGGGTTCAGGATATGAAAGGAAAAATTCTCAAAAACGTAGCTCCCGGACACTTGGCATTTCCTCCGGACTATAGTAATGAAATTGTTTCTGCAAAAAGTACGAATACATTCGACCTGTTCTTAGGTACTTTTCCTTCGAGAATCGATAGCCTGTATAATTATGATCCGGTCGGTAACCGGCTGCAGCCACAGTTTACGGTTAATTTTGAAAACAAAAAAACACCCTGGCACTTTTATCACTCCATTTCAAACTATTACCTGGTTGAAATTTTAGAACCACTACAAGTCAGTGCGAATGAAACTTCAGCTCACAACAATGTTTTTGTTCTTGTTGATAAGAAAACAATGAAAGGCGCTTTTTATAAATTGAAGAATGATTCCTGGGGAAATATGGATCTTCCCAGTAAACATTGGCTCGTTTTTCATAGTGGCTATTATGTATGCAATGTCGATCCCGGAAATCTTCGGGACGAACTGGAAAAGACCCTTGCTACTAATAAGAAAATGGATAAGTCCATGCGGGATAAATTGACCAGGATGTTAAATTCCATCACCGATAATGACAATAATTACATCATATACGGAAAGCTGAAATAGCCGGACGTTGTTTTTTAGAGAGAGGAAAGGTTACTTCGCTTTGGTGAGGTAGCCTTTTTTCACAATATTCGGTTTTTGATTAGTTTTTTGTAACTTTGGCGACTTGATTTAAAGAAACTATGGAAACAACTGTTTTTTCTCAACAAACCATCGATTTTGCGAGAGTTGCCCTGGAATATTGTGCGCTGCTTGAAAAAACCGGTCAAAGCGACAAGGAAACCTTTGTGGATAATATGATTAAAGTATTGCCGTTATTGTACCTGAAAATATCGGTTGTTCCCGAAATAGAGGAACAATACGATTCGGAACTGGATGTGAAAGTGACGGAAAGTATGTATTCGCAGGTACAGGACGCGATCGAAGAATTACTGGGCGATGATAACCTGTATTTAGAGACTTTTCATCCGGATATCAAGCTGAGTGATTCACCGGTTGCAGTTAAACTTTCTGAAGATCTGGCCGATATTTATCAGGATTTAGGTAATTTTATCGCTGTTTTCAAAAACGGGCAGAAAGAGACCATGAACGATTCCCTGGCCTTCTGTGTTCAAAATTTCAGGGAGTATTGGGGACAACGGTTGGTCAATGCCATGCGGGCATTACATAAAATCCGGTGGAACGGAGAGAATTAAGAATGAAAAATTAAAAATTATAAGTAGCGTTGGGAAAGAGTATTACAAAAGAAGAGATAGCAGGTTTAGAAGTTGAGGAATTTAACGGAAGGATTATTGTCGTACAATCACTGACTGAAGCAGAAAAAGCGGTTGCCTACCTTTCTTCTTTTTCCCGGATAGGATTCGATACGGAAACCCGTCCGGCATTTAAGAAAGGAAGCGTCAACGGTGTGGCTTTGATTCAGTTGGCCACTGATGATACCTGTTTTTTATTCCGGCTGAATATGATCGGATTTCCGGAATGCCTGATTCAATTGCTGGCTAATCCGGAAATAGAAAAAATAGGATTATCGTTGCGGGACGATTTTACTTCCATGGGACGAAGGATGAAGTTTACGCCTCAGGGATTTGTCGATTTACAATCAATTGTTAATCAATACGATATATCTGATATCAGCCTACAGAAAGTATATGCGTTGGTTTTTGGAAAAAAAATATCGAAAAATCAGCGTTTGACCAATTGGGAAGCCGACGTGCTGACCGACTCACAAAAAAAATATGCCGCCCTGGATGCCTGGGCTTGTTTAAAAATTTACGAAGAATTATGCCTTACAAAAAAGTATACTTAAATCCGAAAAAAGAAGAATCCGTGTTGCGGTTTCACCCCTGGGTATTTTCCGGAGCGATTCATCACATCGACGGAACTCCTGAAGAAGGTGAAATCGTGGAAGTGTATGATTCGAAAAAGAATTTCCTGGCCCTGGGACATTGTAAGATCGGTTCGATTGCCGTTCGTATCCTGAGTTTCAAACAAGAAACCATCGATACGGATTTCTGGAAAAAACGTTTCCGGACCGCCTATGACGTTCGCCTCCAACTGGGACTGGCAGGGCGCCCGGACAACGATACCTACCGCCTGATTCATGGCGAAGGAGATAATATGCCCGGCTTAATT
Source organism: Bacteroidales bacterium (assembly GCA_031553885.1). GTDB lineage: Bacteria > Bacteroidota > Bacteroidia > Bacteroidales > Azobacteroidaceae > JAVBKV01. Next base: position 28,045 of record JAVBKV010000008.1, on the reverse strand, counting down.
GTCGATATCTATGCCGGTACGGCAGTTATGCAGGCGCATTCACCCGGGATGCATGTAGCGAGAACGGAATTGGCTGAAGCCCTGAAAGAAGTTATGGGAGATTCTATCCAACATATTTATTATAAGTCAGAGTCTACCCTGCCCTACAAAGCCGACCTGGGCGCCGAAAATGAATACCTGTCCGGAGGAAAAGAGGTTTCATCGGTTGCAGTTGAAAACGGTATGCGGTTCCATGTAGATTGGGTGAAAGGTCAAAAAACAGGATTCTTTGTCGACCAACGGGATAATCGCGCGTTATTAGAGAAATATTCCAGAAACCGGAGCGTTCTGAATATGTTTTGCTATACGGGAGGCTTTTCCTGTTATGCCATGCGGGGGGGTGCCGGTTTGGTTCATTCTGTGGACAGCTCCTCCAAAGCAGTTGCCCTGACCAATGAAAACATTACCTTGAATTTTCCGGACGACAACCGTCATCAGTCATTTACCGAGGATGCTTTCAAATACCTGGAAAAAATGGGAGATCAGTACGACCTGATTATTCTGGATCCTCCAGCTTTTGCCAAGCACCGGAATGTATTGAAAAATGCTTTGCAAGGATACAGGAAACTCAATGCAATTGCCTTTGAGAAAATAAAACCGGGAGGAATTCTGTTTACATTCTCTTGTTCACAGGTGGTCACTAAAGACCAATTCCGGTTAGCGGTATTCAGTGCTGCCGCTCAATCCGGTAGAAATGTAAGAATACTTCACCAGCTAACTCAGCCGGCAGATCATCCGATTAACATATATCACCCTGAAGGAGAGTATATTAAAGGACTAGTGCTTTTTGTCGAATAACTCAAAATAGTTAAATAATGTTAATCAACAGAAAAAACATGTTTAAAAATTATGTTTTACAACATAAAACCTCTTATCTTTGCACTGTGTTTTTCATGGTATTAGATTTAAGGTTAACAATGAAGATTGTGCTGTCGTGAGACAGCCTTTTCTTTTTTAAAGAGATTGACCTGTAAAAGGGACTAATGAAGAAAATGATTTTTTCATTTTCTTCATTTTTTTATTATCAAAAATGAAGAGGTAAGTGTTTGTCTATCCACTCCAGACAACGATAAATAGATATACCCAGAATGCGCTCCTGTTCTTCCTTAGAATGTTGTTCCATTTCTGTGTAGTGAGTAGTATTCCCTTTATAAGCATAATCATACTGACGAGTATTGATCTGAACAATAACCAGAATGAATGTAACGAAGGCAATGCACAAAGTCAGCATTCTTTTTATTTTTGGTTTGAAAGATAAAAAAATCAAACTGTTTGCAAAGATACATAAGATGAGCAACAGGAAAATATCGTAGTTGTTCCACCACCATATTTTTCCACTTCCTCCGATATACATAGTTCCGGGCCAAAACAGATTAATTCCACCCCAAACGGAAGCCGGAGTTGATAAATCTCCTGCCAGGTGAAGCAGATATCCACTCATAAATGCAATTATCAACAGGGAATTTCCTCTCACATATTTAGTTACGGACAAATCCATTTTATTTTGTAGTCTATGAAAAATGTAATTCAACAAAAATAAAAACAGGGTGATTAAAATCACAGCTGCCAACGAATGAAAAAAAGCATGGTGTGAATACCAGAACTTTTCTCCATAAATAACTCGTCCGCTGTGTGAAAGTCCAAACAACTGCCCGAATGTCGAATCAAAACGGGACCACATACTGATTGCATCAACATCAGGAAAGGCGCCGCCCAAAGCTCCAAACAGCCAGATTTTCCAGGATTTACCTCCGAGAAAATTTCCGGACCAGGTTGTTACGACTGTTGCGGCTGCAATACCGGAAGCTATGTGAGTTAAAAGATCCAAGTTTATTTCATTATTATTTTGCAACGAAAATACAGATAAATATCGGTGAACTGTAATCCTTTTATTATTTTTGCTAAAATTTTTAGTTTATGGAATTTATTGAAGTGTTTTTATTACCTGCAGCCTGGATGGCTTTATTGACTTTAACTTTTCTGGAAATTGTGTTGGGAATCGACAATATCGTTTTTCTATCGATCGTAACCTCTAAATTACCTCCTGATCAACAACCCAAGGCACGAAAAACCGGCTTGTTTCTGGCCATGTTGTTCCGGATCTTATTGCTTTTCGGAATATCGATTGTAATGAGCCTGACCAAACCTATTTTTACTTTTGATTCGTCCTGGATCGACGGGAGTATTTCGGGGCAAAGTATTATCGTCTTCATAGGAGGACTTTTCCTGTTGTACAAAAGTGTAACAGAAATTCACCATAAACTGGAAGGACCGGAGAATGAGGAAAATGCTGCAAAAGGTAAGAGTAAGTTCATCTCGGCGATTATCCAGATCGTTGCCCTGGACATTGTTTTCTCTTTTGACAGTGTGTTGACCGCCATCGGACTGGTCAGTTTTGATGAATTCGGCTATGGAGGAGCCATGTGTATCATGGTCAGCGCTGTTGTTATCTCGGTGATTATTATGATGTTGTTTGCCGAACCGGTCAGCCGTTTTGTCAATACCCATCCGAGTATCCAGATTTTAGGATTATCTTTCCTGATTCTGATTGGTGTAATGCTGATTACAGAAGCCGCCCATTTGTCTCATTTGAAAATATTCGAATCGGAAGTCGGCGCTATTCCTAAAGGTTACTTGTACTTTGCTATTTTCTTCTCCCTGTTTGTCGAATTTATCAACCTGAAAATGTCAAAGAAGAAAAAATCGAAGCCGGTACAGCTTCATAATTCCGAAATTGTTAAAGAAAAAAATAAAAAGAAATAAAGATGAAAACAAAAACAATTACATTAGTTCTGTTGTCGCTTTTTATTCAGCAGATAAGTCTGAAGGCTCAGGAAGCCGATCAAAAAATCGGAGAATTATTAAATAGCTCAGACTGGTTTACACTGGAAGAAGAGTATCCCAAGGCAAAAGAAAGTATCCAGACACCTCTGATTAAGAGTCTTTCCGAGGTAATGATCGGGTTGTATTTTAATGCGCCTCAAAAAGCGCTGGAACAGATCGATACCTTACTTACGAATTATCGACAGGAATTGGGCTTTGAAAATATATGCGGTATGGTTGCTTTTAAGAGTCAGATCCTGGCTAAACAAGGACGTTATGGAGAAAGTGTCGATAACCTGAACAGCTTCTTGGATCAGATTGCAGCATTTGTCAAAAAAGAAGATTGTCAGGGTCTCGTTGATATGGCCTCTTATTATGGTAAACTACGCAACCAGCCAGGACTCGAAATCGTTCGTCCGGACAAAGATGTGGTAATTCCCATGACCATTGAAAAAGCAGGCCGGGGAGAATTGATGTTTGTTCCGGTAACTATCAAAGGAAAAGAATATAAATTCATCTTTGATACGGGAGCTGGAACTACGTTTATGTCTCAGGAATTTGCAGATAAAGTAGGCGTACGAACGGTCGTTGACTCCATCAAAATTACCGGAGTAAAAACAGGATACGGAAGACAGGGAACCATCGATAGCCTGTGTATCGGAGATATTATTTTCAAACACCCCGTTATTACCGTCGCACCACCTAATCCGGAAGTGGATACCGTATACAAAGTGGATGCCGTTTTAGGTATTGACTTTATCCGGATGGTAGGTGAATCACAGCTATTTCCACAAGAAGGAAAGATATGCTTTCCCCAAAATCAAACACCCCTACCCGCTACCGGTCGAAACCTGATGCTGTTGGATCAACCTTACGCCAAACTTTATTCCAACGGAGAAAGGCTTATTTTTCACTTTGACACAGGAAATGTAACTTCCGATTTATTTACTCCTTATTACCTCAGACATAAAGAAAAAATCGAAACAGAAGGAGTTAAAGATACGATTAGTGGAGGTGGATACGGTGGAATCCGTAAAATGGAAGGATATCGATTGTCTCAGGTTCCTTTTAAAGTCGGCTCCACGGATTTTGAGTTGAAGAATATTTCCGCTTATACCGATGTTACTACCGATGTTGAAAGACAAGAAGACGGTTCATTGGGTATGAGTTTTATTCAATTGTTCCAACAGGTGATTATTAACTTTGATAAAATGTTTCTCGAAGTAAAAAAATAAAAATACGTATGAAAAAACGCCTGTTTGTTAATCTTATCGTTTTATCAATGATTTCATCCCTTTTCGGCCAGGACTTAAAAAGCCTGTATGAAAAGGCAGATAATTTCCCGGGCACTTATGAAAATAAGTGTTATTACATTGCTTCCCGGACAGAATACATCCGAAATACCTCTTGTTTTTCTTACCTGACGAATACTCCGTCAGGAAAAACTTTTTTCCTGATAGATGCAGAAAAAAAAACCAAAAAGATTGCTTTCGATCACGAACGTTTGGCTACAAGCCTTTCGGATTATTTCAAGGAAAAAACGGACCGGAATAAGCTTCCTTTTTACAGCATTAAATTCAATGAAGGATTGAAATCCATTCGTTTTACGTGGAAAAACGAGCCCTACGAATGTGATCTGACAGCTTATAAAATCAAAAAGATCGAAGATTCAAGACGGGGGGACCGTTCATATTGGGGAAGGGTATTTACCGAAAACAGTACGAATCCTGTAGCTTCTCCCGATAAAAAGAAAGAGGCCTATATTTCTGAAGGAAACTTATGGATCCGGGATCTGGGAACCGGGAAAACCAGGCAATTGAGTACCGATGGATCGCCCTCAGAATATTACTCTTCCAATATTTACTGGGCTCCGGATTCAAAAAAAATCGCCTGTTGCAAGTATCGTCCGGCTAATATCCGGAAGTTGACACTGATCGAGTCTTCTCCCAACGATCAACTACAACCGAAAATGCGGGATGTCGATTACATCAAACCGGGAGATGCGTTACCTATCCGCCGTCCGGTATTGTTTGATCTGGAGAAAGAATCCTCTGTATCGGTTAATTTTGCGGAAGTACTGGACCAGTTCGATTTAAGACTCGAACGCTGGAGTCCCAATTCCGATTATTTTACATTTATCGTTAACAAACGGGGACATCAGGAATACCTGATTTACAAGGTAAATGCCGCTGATGGAAACCTTACCGCCCTTGTTCATGAAAAAAGTCCTACATTCGTATGGTATAGTTCATTATACAACTATTACCTCCCGGAATCTGAAGAAATGCTCTGGATTTCAGAACGAGACGGTTGGAGGCATTTGTATTTATACGATATTGCTACTGGTCAGGTCAAAAAACAGATTACCAAAGGAGAATGGATTGTAAAATCCGTAGTGTACGTGGACGAGAAACAGCGGAAAGTCATTTTTAAGGGATGCGGAAAAGACACGGGAGCAGATCCTTATCTCGAAAAATATTACTCGGTCGATATCAATACAGGAAAAATAGTTGATATGACCCCCGAAAATGCTAATCACGAGGTTACATTCAGTACGGATTACAAGTACATGATCGATGCTTATTCGAGAGCTGATCTTCCTCCGGTAACCGTGCTCCGTTCGGGAAACGATGGAAAAGTACTGATGGGTCTGGAAAAATGTTCCATTGAGGAGTTATTGAAGTCGGGAGTACGTCTGCCGGAAGTTTTTTCTGCCAAAGGCCGGGACGGAAAAACCGACATCTGGGGAATAATTATCCGTCCTGCTGACTTTGATCCTCAAAAAAAGTATCCGGTTCTGGAATATATTTATGCCGGTCCGCACGACTCATTCGTTCCTAAATCGTTTGCCGGGAGTCGTTATCTTGCAGCAATGGCTGAACTAGGTTTTATTGTCGTTCAATGTGATGGCATGGGTACAGCCAACCGGTCAAAAGCCTTTCATGATGTTTGCTGGAAAAACCTGAAAGACGCCGGATTTCCTGACCGGATCACCTGGATTCAATCAGCAGCACAAAAATATCCGGAAATGGATATTGATAACGTGGGTATTTACGGCACTTCTGCCGGGGGACAAAGTTCGACAGGCGCCCTTCTTTTTCACCCTAATTTCTATAAAGTAGCCGTCAGTTCCTGTGGTTGTCATGACAACCGCATGGATAAAATCTGGTGGAACGAACAATGGATGGGCTATCCCATCGGTTCTCAATACAAAGAATCATCCAACACATGCAATGCAGACCGGTTGAAAGGAAAGCTAATGCTGATCGTCGGAGAAGTGGACGACAACGTGGATCCTGCCTCTACCTATCAATTGGCTAATGCATTGATCAAGGCGAATAAAGAATTTGAATTAGTCATGATTCCCGGAGCCGGTCATACTTCCGGTGAAAAATACGGAGAAAGAAAAAGACGGGATTTTTTTGTAAAACACTTGTTGGGAGTAGATCCTCCGGAATGGAACAAAAACTAAAGTTATCTCCCGTGAGTTGACGGAAACTCAGCAGTCTCATTTGGTTTTAAGGAGGCTGTCTCACAATTAAAATTAACTCTTCGAGAATTGAATATTTGAGTTTAATCTCAGATAGGTATCTGAAGAAAAAAGTGTTAAAAATAATTGTGAGACAGCCTCTTTAAGCCAATTTATGAAACCAACAAATGCTGCACAATATACACAGCACATCCGGCCAGATATCCGACCAGTGCCAACCCTGATATTTTCTTTAAATACCAGATGAAATCGATCTTTTCCATTCCCATGACGGCTACTCCGGCTGCTGATCCGATGATCAGGATACTTCCCCCGGTTCCGGCAGCATAAGCCAAAAAGGCCCAGAAATAATGGTCCATCGGGAAATCATACATCCCCATAGCCCCGGCAACCAGCGGTACATTATCGACGATCGAGGAAAGAAACCCGATAATGGTCGTAATGAAATAGTATTTTCCGGGTTCTTCTACCGGTATCTTATCCAACGAAGCAGACAACATTGTTAAATGTCCACAGGTTTGCAGTGCTGCAACGGCCATTAATATGCCTAAGAAGAACAAAATGCTGGGAGTATCCACCCGTTGCAGAATAGAAGCCACAGAAAGCGTGTTCCTTTCTTTTTCCGGACTGTTTTTATGTAAAAATTCTGTCAATACCCATAAAACGCCCAATCCTCCCAACATGCCCAGATAAGGTGGCAGGTGTGTAATGGTTTTGAAGACAGGAACAAAAAGAAGAGCCCCTACTCCCATTCCAAAAATCAGGTTGCGCTGCCACAGCGGGATGTGGATATGATTACCATTCTCGCTTTCTGTTTTCGGCCGTTGTACCTGCCCTTTCATAGTGACCGATAAAATCAGGATAGGAACCAACAAAGAAACGATACTGGCAAGAAAGGTAGAAGTCATGATATGCAAAGCACTGACTTTCCCTCCGATCCAGAGCATAATCGTAGTTACATCACCAATAGGAGACCAGGCTCCACCCGCATTAGCGGCCAGAATAACAATCCCGGCATAAAACCAGCGGTCCTGCCGGTCGTCGATCAGTTTTCGTAATAAGGTAACCATTACAATGGCTGTTGTCAGGTTATCCAGTACAGACGACATGAAAAAAGTAATAAATCCGATGATCCACAACAAACTGGTCTTTTTTGTTGTGGCGATACGATCCGTAATCACCCTGAAACCACCATGGGTATCGACTAGTTCGACAATAGTCATGGCTCCCAACAGGAAAAATAATATTTCCGAGACTTCACCCAAATGTCCGAGCAAAGACTCCTGTACCAGGGAAAGATTCAACTGGGCGGCCAGCACCCACAAAATAGTTCCCAGCAACAAAGCTGTCGCTGTTTTGTTCACCCTCAGGGGATGTTCCAATGCAATGCATGCATAGCCTATTACAAAGGCTATTATCATTAAGTAAAACATACTGTTTTTAATTACAAATTACAACATCGGTATAATCGTAATAAATATACCCGTAATGATCGCTGAAGTGATTACACCTGTAATGTTAGCACCTAATGCTTCCGGTAAAATCAATGAATTCGGATTTTCTTTCGAAACCAGTTTTTGCGCCACTTTGGCTGTCGTAGGAACACAACTAACCGCAGCAATGCCAATTACAGGGTTAAAATTACCTTTCTTGATAAAATACATGACGTAACCTCCTAAGATTCCACCGATTCCGGAAACTAACAAAGCAATAATTCCCAATATCAACAGTTTCAAGATAACCGGATTCAACAAAATATGAGCGTCACACAAAACTCCTAGCAAAATTCCCAGAAAGAAAGTCGATCCGTACAACATCGGTCCACTGATGAAATTGATCACATGCGTCAGACCAGACTCTTTGATCGCAACTCCGATGAATAAAGAAAAAAACAGGGGAGCGGCTACCGGGAACAGCAAACAGAGAAGCACACACATCACGACAGCCAGCGACAATTTGGTAGCCGGAGTAAATTTCTTCACGTTTTCTTTGGAACGATCCATTTTGATTGCACGCAATTTTTTCGGAACCATAAGCTTAACCAGGTATGGATATCCGCCGTATGTCAGACCCAGATACAGGTAAGCAACGACAGTAATAGGAACAAACAAGTTCTTCGATAAGTTCAGGGATGTAAATAAAACCATAGGACCATCAGCACCACCGACCATAGCAATAGAAGCACTGTCATTGAGGTTCAATCCCATGGCATAAGCGATAGGAACCGTGGCGAATGTTCCCAATTCTGCAAATAAAGCTAATAACATACTCTGCATAGGCTTGGCTAACAGGAAACTCATGTCGATCATCGTTCCGATTCCCATAAATATCAGACAGGCAATCAGACCGTTACTGAACATGTAGGTGTATACCGGCTGAAGAAAATCGATCTGCATGATATTGATCAGTTCGTCCGTATCCGTTACCAGCGGATCCAGGAACAGATTTCCCTGAACACCTCCGGGTAAAAATAACACACCGGCATTGATGGCAGCCATACCCAATCCCATAGGAATCATAACCAGGGGCTCCAGTATTTCCTTACGACCCAGGTAAACCAATAGAATTCCTAATAAAATCAGTCCGATACGTGAATACATAATGACAGGATCGGACTGCAAAAGGGTTGAAATTCCCTGAAATATATTGTTTAAATCATACTTCTCCATTGTAATACTTGATTAATTCGTTAATTCCGTCGTTTTCTTTATTGTCTTTGTAAATGCCTTTGTAGAAATTGAATAAATCGTATAAAGCATCCACTTCTTCTTCTCCGTTGTAATTATTTTTATTTTCATACATGTACCTGAGTAGCTCTACGTCCGAATCTTTACCGACCATAGCCAGTACTTTTTTCAGCCGGGCTCTTCTTTTTCGTCCGTAGGCTATTCTGACCCTGTAATCCCGAACTACGTTAGACACATTGAGGTAAAACAATTCCACCAGCATTTTAATAATAAGGGCCACACCCATGCCGACAAGAAAAGTAAATCCCATCATTCCCAATGTTTCCAAGATGACTTTATTTATTTCCATTGATATTCGATGTTATAAAATTAGATAATATATGCTAACCTTATCCCGCTTTGGAGGGGACAGGGAAGGACATTATAAAAAAGTTAAGAATGAAAAATGAAGAATCGAAGATCGCTTAGGCAATTAATAATTTAAGTGATCCATTTGATTCAGAATTTTCAATAATCCAAGTATTCTTTTCTTCACTTGTGTTTGATTCAGATCCGCAGGATACGCATTTTAAGCAGAACAATCCGCCCGGTAGTGTAAAGGGTTAAGGAAGAAGGTATAAAACAGGTCGTTTTTTCCACCTGAAATAATGGCGAAAAAAAAGCCAGGTATTTTGTTAAAGGAAGTATAATTCTTTTTTGATTTTGGCAGCAGGTAGAAATGGTGTAGGTGAAAAAATCATTGTTCTGTAACTTCCAGGATGATTGAGTGGATTTTTCGGTATTTGGAGATACAGAGAGAACACATTGATGGCCGGTAAAATCTAACGTTTGCCCCTGATCGAAACATTCTCCGACACTATTTTTTCCCCATTGAGGAATAAAAAAAGTCAAGAAGAAGAAAAGACCAGCAATGGTTATACTTTGTGTAATTCTCATGATCTGCTTTATTTCGGCGCAAAGCTACAAATAATATTCAATAAAAAAGAATATCTTTGTCTTTTCCAGATACGAATTAATTGTTCTATTTATGGATATTATATTGTTGATTATCGGAATTATTTGCATAATTGTCGGAATTATAGGCTGCATAGCTCCGGGATTGCCGGGACCTCCTCTCAGTTACACAGGATTACTGATGTTACACTGGACCTCTTTTGCACAATACTCTTCCAGATTGTTGTGGATACTGGCATTGGTAACTATTATTATCACGGTTGCCGATACCTTCCTCCCCATCTGGATGACTAAAAAATTCGGAGGCACTAAATATGGAACCTGGGGAGCCACGATCGGATTGCTTATCGGCATGCTGTTTTTTGGCCCTTGGGGCGTTATTCTGGGACCTTTTCTGGGAGCCCTGCTTGGGGAATATGTAGGAGGTGTAAAACACCATGTGGCTTGGAAATCTGCATTCGGATCTTTTGTCGGATTCATTGTCGGAACAGGATCCAAGTTGATTGTTTCGGGAATAATTACATTCTACTTTTTCAATGCATTATGGAATCACCTGACAGCATAAAAAAACACATAGTCGTTCTTTCCGGTGCAGGAATGAGCGCCGAAAGCGGAATCAGTACCTTCCGTGACTCCAACGGGTTGTGGGAAAAATACGATGTAATGAAAGTAGCAAGTATCGAAGGCTGGTACGAAGACCGGGAACTCGTTCTGCATTTTTACAACGACCGGAGACGACAATTACAGGAAGTGGAACCCAATGAAGGCCACCGGATTATTGCGGGATTGGAAAAAACATTCCTGGTATCTGTGGTCACACAAAACGTGGATAACCTCCATGAAAGGGCCGGTAGTACCCGGGTGCTTCATCTACACGGTGAGTTGACCAAAGCTTGTAGTTGCAACAACCCCCGATTGATTTATGATATTGAATACAAAGACATACGGATCGGTGACAAAGCAGAGGATGGAGCCCAGCTCCGACCGTTTATTGTCTGGTTCGGCGAACCGGTTCCAATGATTGAAGAAGCCGCAAAAATTGTCTCCTCCGCTGATATTCTGATTATTGTAGGAACCTCTCTGCAAGTATATCCGGCTGCAGGATTAGTCGATTATGCGCAACCGGGAATTCCGGTCTACCTGATCGATCCGAATGAAGTCAGAAGCGTCCGTAATGTCGAAATTATAAAAGAAAAAGCAAGTGTTGGCCTGGATATTTTAAGAAAAAAACTGACTTCCTGAAATTCTCCCGGGAAACAACGGGGACTCAAATAAATTCCGTGAAATAATTGAATCCTATCCGAAATTATTGTAACTTTGCCCGCTTAATAACAGAATCTCTCACAATAAAAATTTCTTCATAAAGTGGCAGAAACAAAATACATTTTCGTTACCGGAGGCGTGGTTTCATCGCTGGGAAAAGGAATCGTCGCCGCATCATTGGGAAAGTTACTTCAAGCAAGAGGATATAAGGTAACCAACCAGAAATTCGACCCCTACATCAATATAGATCCCGGAACACTCAATCCGTACGAACACGGCGAATGCTATGTAACCGTTGATGGTCATGAAGCAGACCTGGATCTGGGACATTACGAACGCTTTCTTAACGTACAAACAACAAAATCCAATAATATTACCACCGGCCGTATTTATCAGAATGTGATCAATAAAGAACGTCGGGGAGACTACTTAGGTAAAACGGTACAAGTCATCCCGCATATTACCGATGAAATCAAGCGGAATATTATGTTATTGGGTAGTAAACATCAGTTTGATTTTGTAATTACGGAAATAGGCGGAACAGTCGGTGATATCGAATCGCTTCCTTTCATTGAAAGTGTTCGTCAATTGCGTTGGGAACTGGGAAAAAACTGCTTATGCGTTCATTTAACTTACGTTCCGTATATTGCTGCTGCCAAAGAAGTTAAAACAAAGCCAACCCAACACTCCGTCAAAGTACTTCAGGAACAGGGAATACAACCTGAAATATTGGTTCTTCGTACGGAGAACGAATTGGGAAAAGACCTGTGCCGCAAAGTAGCGTTGTTCTGTAACGTAGAAGAAAACGCTGTTATTCAATCCTATGATGTTCCATCCATTTATGAGGTACCGATTGTACTTGAAAAACAAGGAATGGACGAGATCGTTCTCCGGAAAATGGGTATGGAAGTCGGTGAAAAACCGGAATTGAAACGCTGGAAGGAGTTCCTCAGTAATATGAAAACGGCTAAGCAATCCGTTAAAATCGCGTTGGTTGGTAAATACGTGGAATTACCGGATGCTTATAAATCCATTAACGAATCACTCCTGCAGGCAGCTACTTATCACAAACGGAAATTAGACCTGCGTTTTGTTCATTCGGAAAAACTGAACAACGAAAATGCGGCCGAAATCCTTTCGGAAATGGATGGTATTCTGGTTGCTCCCGGATTCGGACAACGGGGAATCGAAGGTAAATTTGCTGCTCTGAAATACGCCAGGGAAAACAATAAGCCTACTTTCGGAATCTGCCTGGGAATGCAATGTATGGTCATTGAATATGCCCGTAATGTGATGGGGTTAAAAGAAGCGAACTCTACGGAAATGGAAGCCACAACACCTTATAAGGTCATCGACCTGATGGAAGAACAAAAAAACCTGACGAATATGGGAGGATCAATGCGTTTAGGAGCCTACGATTGCAAAATTACCCCGGGGTCCATCGCATACGATGCTTATAAAAACGAAATGATACAGGAACGACACCGTCACCGGTTTGAATTCAACAACGAATATAAGAACCATTTTGAGGCTGCAGGAATGAAATGCACAGGTATTAATCCGGAGACCGGGTTGGTGGAAGTGGTGGAAGTTCCAAGCCTGAAATGGTTTGTCGGAGTACAATTCCACCCGGAATACAACAGTACCGTAGTCAACCCGAACCCGTTGTTTATGAGTTTTATTGAAGCAGCAACAAAATAACAAACATGGATAGAAATACAATCATTGGTTTTATACTGATATTTGCCGTTTTCATCGGATTTTCTTATTTAAACCGCCCCTCGCAAGAACAAATTGAAGTACAAAAAAGGTATAATGATTCCATCGCAGCAGTAGAAATACAACGTCAACAAACTGCTATGGAACAGGAAATATCCAACGATACTACCTCACTAACTTCCGAAGCTCAACCGGATTCTGTCGTTCAGGCTCAAATGCAAAACACATACGGAGCTTTTGCCACATCTTCGTCCGGTGAAGAAAATTTCATCACGTTGGAAAACAACCTGGTTGAAATTAAAATAAGTACTAAGGGAGGACGTGTCTATTCAGCCCGCCTGAAAGAATACACGGCGTATGACTCCCTTCCGTTAATTCTCTTTGATGCGGAGGAATCTTCATTCAACACTACTTTAGTGACGGCCAACAACCGGGTTATCAATACGTCTGAAATGTTTTTCGAACCGGTACAGGCAACGTCAGACCAGGCAACTATGCGTCTGAAAGCCGGAGAAAACGGCTCTTTGGACTTTGTATACACCTTGCAGCCGGACGATTATATGCTCCGGTTCGAAATCGTATCGAAAAACTTAGAGCAGCACCTGGCTCCCAGCTTTAATTCCCTGGATATCCAGTGGATGCAAAAAATTCGTCAACAGGAAAAAGGCCGGAAGTTCGAGGAACGCTATGCCCGTTTGATGTATAAATACTTGGCAGATGACGTGGAAGAAATGAGTGATTCGAAAGATGCGTCCGAAAATTTATCCAATAAATTGAAATGGATCGGCTATAAAGACCAATTCTTTTCAACGGTATTGATTGCGGATGAGAGTCTGGAATCCACAAAACTGGACTCCAGGTACCTCAAAGACGGAGGCTATCTGAAACAATACAATACAACTACCAGCATTGCTTTTGATCCGAAAAATAATGTTTCCGGTTTTTATTTTTACTTCGGCCCCAATGATTACCCCTTGTTAAAAGGATATGACAAAAAAATATTCAAAGAACAGGATGTTCAACTTGAAAAATTGGTTCCCCTGGGTTGGAGTTTGTTCCGTTACATCAATAAATGGGTTATTATTCCGATTTTTGATTGGTTGACAAGTTTTTGCGGAAGCATCGGATTAGCGATTTTCTTACTGACCCTGATCATCAAGATGGCTCTTTTCCCGCTGACTTACAAGTCATTTATGTCTTCTGCTAAAATGAGGGTGTTACGCCCTCAGATTGAAGAGGTGAACGCCAAATATCCCGGACAGGATAATGCCATGACCCGTCAGCAAAAAACAATGGAAGTGTACAGGCAAGTGGGTGTCAATCCCATGAGCGGATGTTTGCCCATGTTGTTGCAAATGCCTTTCCTGTTTGCTTTATTCATGTTTTTTCCTTCGGCTATCGAGTTGCGCCATGAAAGCTTTTTATGGGCGAAAGACCTTTCTACTTTTGATGCCATAATCAGTTGGGATGCATACATTCCTTTTATTACGCCGTACTTTGGTAATCACATCAGTTTATTCTGCTTGTTGATGACCGCGACTAACATGATCTACACTAAGTACAACATGGAACAAACCAATACCGGCCAGCAACAAATGCCGGGTATGAAACTGATGATGTACGGGATGCCTGTCTTCATGCTGGTTTTCCTGAACTCCTACCCTGCCGGTCTGAACTATTATTACTTTATCTCCACGTTGATTACGGTCATCCAAACACTTTTGTTCCGTTATTTCCTGAATGAGGATAAACTGTTGAAACAACTGGAGCAAAACAAAAAGAAACCGGCTAAAAAGAAATCCGGATTCATGGCAAGACTTGAAGAAGCGCAACGCCAGCAACAACAGGCATTGGCCAAACAACGGGCACAACAACAAAAAGGAGGAAAAAGATAAATAATCCTTATTACGGTTAACTAATAAATTAAAAATCCGGTTATTTTTGAATAGAAACAAAAATAACCGGATTTTTAATTAAGGAATATACAACTCATAAGAAAAACTATCCCTCATCCTGAATATTTTTTTTTAAAAATATACAATATATCAGTCCTCCAAACAAACAACCATACACGCAATTCACCCAGCATTCGGAAGACAAGGGATAAGTTCCCCAATACATTCCAACATGTAACCAGTAAAAATAGGCAACAATAACTCCGATAATCATACTTAGTATTGTGAATCGGTTCTTTTTTATAAATAATCGTAATTTCATGAAATAACCTCCTTAATTACATACTTTGTTATAAATCATTTCCAGGTTGTATACAGGAACAATACCCATAATTCGTTTGATTTCTTCTCCATTGTTGAATACTAGTGTATTGGGAACTCCTGAAATGTTGTATTTTTCATTATGTGTGGGATATTTATCCAGATTCAGTTTGAAAAAACTCATTTCATCCTGTCTGTCTTTTGCAATTTGATTGAGATTTTGTTCCATCTTATCACATAAATCCGAATCTTCGATATAAAACAACACAAAGCACTGCCGGGAGGATATACTGTCTGTAAAAGTTTCATTGTTTAACTCAATCAGGCAATCATCAACCTGGGTCAATGGCGTTCTTTTTAACTCCCGATCTCCAAGTACATTTGTAAAAACCGTAAATAAAAGAATTACGACAAGTATGTGCCATGTCTTTATTTCTACACCTTCAACGTTTTTCATAACATTTCGATTTTATTCAGAAATACAAATTATTACCTTTCAGTTTTATCGAATTACCACGAGTTCTTCCTCATCCAGCAAAGTTTCTTTTACCTTTTTTACGAGTTTATTTGCTCTGTAGTGGCGGAAGCGGACCGACATACGATCAAAAATATAATATATAACCGGGACCACAATCAATGTTAATATCATGGAACTGGTCAATCCTCCGATGATCACCCAGGCCATACCGTTTTTCATTTCTGCTCCGTCACCCGATGCCAGCGCAATGGGTAGCATTCCGAATATCATGGCAAACGTAGTCATCAAAATGGGACGCAACCGTTCTTTTCCGGCTTCAATCAAGGCGATAAATGTATCCATGTTCTTATCACGCTTCATGTGATTAGTAAAATCGACCAATAAAATAGCATTTTTTGCAACCAGTCCGATCAATACAATCAATCCGATGATACTGAAAATATTCAAATCATTCATCGTCAACGCCAGGGCAAGGAATGCTCCGATCATGGACAACGGAATGGAAAACAACACGACAACCGGATCCAGCAACGAATCATACAAAGCTACCATAATCAAATAAATCATCACAATAGCTGCAAGAAATGCAAATCCGAGGCTGCCGAATGCATTGGCCTGTTGCTCCATCATACCCCCTTCCTTAATCGTAATACCTGTCGGGATTTTATCCACAATAGCAGACGATATTTCCGATCCTACGGTTCCCGATGGACGGCCGACCACATTGGACTTAACCGTGATGGATGAAATCCGGTCAGTACGTTCCAGGGTAGAAGGACCTAGTCCATAAGCGATATCCGCAATCTGATTGAGTTCTATAATTTCCCCTTTTTTATTGATAAACGAGAGTTGGGAAACATCCTCAGGCCGTGTCCGGTCGAATCCGTCAATACCGATCCGGATGTCGTATTCATAACTGTCCTCCCGGTATTTGGAATCATCATTTCCGTTCAATGCTACACGAAGCGTAGATCCCACATCACTTACCGAAAGCCCCAGTTCAGCCATTTTCTCCCGGTTGAGCCGGATCTGAACTTCCTGACGGGGATCATCGATCGAATACTTGGCATCAGAAGTTCCCGGAGTATGCCGGATAACATCCAGAATCATAGAAGCCGTACTTTGTACTTGTTCAAAGTCGGTCCCCTGAACAATAAACTGGATCGGCTCACTTCCGCTTCCTCCCCCTAAAGAGGTGACACTTACCCTTGCTCGAACACCAGGGATCTGCATAATTTCTTCCTTCACTTGTTGGGCGAACGTATTTACATCGATATCCCGCTTCTTTTTATCCACCATTTTAACGGAAATCGAGGTTGTATTATTTTTTGAACTATTACCGATCGTCGATCCGGAAGAACCCACATTGGTATATACCCGATCCACCTCCGGTTTACTGCTGATAATTTTTTCCGCCTGCATCGTTACCTGGTTGTTCTGGTAAACTGTCACCTGGGGATTCATATCCAATGTGACCACAAACTCACCCTGGTCAGTGTTTGGAACAAAAGCAAAACCAATAAATCCGGCCGGAAAGAGCATAAAAGAACCAACCAACAAGGTCAGTGTGACCAGTAAAACAGATACTTTATGTTTCAATCCCATGGATAACACACGTACATACCAATCTTTCAGGGATTCGAAGGTACGTTCCACAAAGCGGGAGAACCTTCCTGAAAGCGTAGGGCGGGTATCGTCCGACAATTTTCCGAAACGGGCCATCAGCATAGGGGTCAAAGTAAACGAAACCAGTAAACTGCAAAGTGTTGAAACAATAATCGGAATAGCAAATTCCTTCAGGATATTACCGATCAATCCTCCAGTAACAGCCAACGGCAGGAATACAACAACAATGACCAGCGTAACAGCCATAACTGTAAACATGATCTGTTTACATCCATCAATAGCCGCCTGACGTTTATCTTTTCCCTTTTCCATGTGGCGGAACATGTTCTCGATGACCACAATCGAGTCATCTACCAGGATACCTACCACCAATGATAAAGCCATCAACGACATCATATTCAGCGAATACCCCATTGCATACATGGCAATAAATGCCGGAACAATGGAAAGCGGTACGGCGATCATGATAATCATGGCACTACGCAGGTTATGCAGGAAAATAAAACAAACAATCGCAACAATCAGGATTGCCAGGAACAGGTCGACTACTACCGCGTGAGCAGATGCTTTGGTATAAACCGAATTATCCGTGGCAATTTCAAATTTAACATTACTCCCTGCATATTCCTTTTCAATGGCAGTCAATTCAGCTTTCGCCAGATCAGCTACATTCACTGCATTGGCATCAGTTTGTTTCTGAATGGAAAGACCGATAGCATCCCTCCCGTCGATCCGGTTAATCAGTTTCTGTTCGGCAATCCCGTCCTCGATTTCTGCAACATCCAGCACTTTAACTTTCCCTCCGTGGGGAGAAATCAGAATGACCGTATTACGTAATTCATCCAGGGTTGCAAATTTTGCAGCCAACCGAACCGAATAAACGGCTTCCCGATTTTCTATATTTCCTGCCGGTATTTCCATATTGGCAGACTGAATGGCTTGCAATACCTGTAAAATCGAAAGGTTGTAGGCTTTCAGTTTTTCCGCATCGATATTGACCCTGATTTCCCGCTCGGTACCTCCAACCATGTTTACGGATCCGACTCCGGGCAACTTGGCCAATCGGGGCTGAATACGGTCCTCTACCAATTTATAAAACTCCGTGGAAGGTAAAGAAGATGAAGCTGCAATATTCATGATCGGCATTTCATCGAGGGAAATTTTATCAATGGAGGGATCCAGGATTTCCGTCGGAAGATCCGACTTAATCGCATTGATTTTCCGCTGTGCATCCTGAACTGCCAGATTGGGATCAGCTCCTTCATTCAATTCTATAGCGATAATCGAAACACCCTCTTGTGATGTAGAACTGATTTTTTTCAGGTTTTCCAGCGTAGAAAGAGCATCTTCTATTTTTTTGGTTACGGAAGTTTCTACTTCCGAAGCTCCTGCTCCCGGATAAACGGTAGCAACAGTAATCATAGGGAGTTCGAATTTGGGAAGCAAATTCAAACTGAGCATATTGTAACAGACCAACCCACCAAGGCTTAATACCGTGAAAATCACGATAATCAATAAAGGTCGTTTGATAGATGTTTGAACGATTGACATAGGAATAAAATTAAGAATTAAGAATTAAGAATTAAAAATTAAGAATTTAAGATTGCCATTAGGCAGTCAGAAATGTTGGGTGAATGAGAATTTTTTATTTTTCATTTTTAATTCTTAATTATCGAGATTTTTGCTCCGTCCATCAGGTTAATCTGTCCGTTGGTTACAACGAGGTCTCCTTCTTTCAGTCCAGAGAGAACTTCAAGATCGGTTTGATAATCACGTCCCGTATTTATTTTGACCAGTTGGGCGGTTTCTCCGTTTACCAGGTAAACCGAAGGATCTTTCACGCTGCTGACGATGGCATCACGTGGAATCATCAGGGCGGGCTTGGCTTTCCCCATACCGACAGTCACGTTGACATAGGTTCCGGCCTTTAGTAAATGGTTTTTATCATTGACTATCAGGATTTCAACCGGATATTTATGCGCATTATCCCCTTTCGGGCTGATCCTTGAAATACTTCCTTTATAATCGACATCCCGATAAACACTGGCATTTACAGACACTTCCTGTCCCTGAAACAATTCATAAGCCGTATTTTCAGAAACAGCCAGGGTTACTTTCAAGCGGGCAATATCCGCAATTTCTGCTATAGAAGTTCCAACATTCACATAAGCTCCCAGTTCCGTATTTTGAGCAGTGATGTAACCATCAAACGGGGCAACGATCCGGGTATCTTCAACCTGTTTTTTTGCATTTTCCAGTTGAATTGCAGCATTTTCGTAAGCCACTTTCATATCCCTTAACTGTGTTTCGGAAACAGCATCTCCTTTGATCAGTATCTGATAGCGCTCATAATCATCTTTCGTCTTTTTATAGTTGATCTGTGTATTCTCTAATGCCAGGCGTTTATACGTATCATCAACCTGAGCCAGAACTGTTCCCTTACTCACGAAATCTCCCATTTTAAAATGAATGTGGGTGATTTTTCCGGCTGATTCCGAAGCAACGATTACTTCCCGGTTGGGTTCTGTTGTTCCTACCAACTGCAATTGACCCGTAGTTTCTTTTGTCTTTACAGGAGTTACGGTTACGGCAATTTCCCGGGTGGAACTTTTAACCTCTTTCTTGCTGTCTATTTCTTTTTTATTACTTGCCAGTGTCCAACCCATAGCACCAATTAAAGCAAGCACAACTATAACGATTATAATCTTTTTCATTTTTAATTCTGAACTAACTTCCTGTTTTCTCCTGTGAGTGACATGATCTGAAGCTCTGCCTCCTTAAAATTATAAAGGGCATTGAGGTAGCTGGCCTGGGCATTGCTCAATCCTATTTCATCCTGTAACAGATCACTCATGGTAGACATGCCTTCCCTGTATCTCAACGCCGTTTCATTGTATACCTTCTCGGCCAGGTCTATGTTCTGCTTTTGACGCGCCACATTGTTTTTATTATTGTAATAATTATTCATTGCATTTTTATATTCGACAGAAAATCGTTCTTTGGTATTATCCAGCGTAAGACTGCTTTTCTGATATTCCAGTCTGGCCTGCCGCGATTTGGAACGTTTTTCAAAGCCATCGAAAATTGGTATGGAAAGATTGATTCCGACGTAAGACGATCCATACCAGTTATTCTCCACACTGCTGTTGAAATAATTTTTAAACTCGCTTCGCATTCCCTGGTAAGCATACTGTCCGGTAAAAGAAAGCGAGGGTAAATAGCCGTTGTTTATCATTTTCTGGTTCAACAGGGTTATGTCTTTTTGCGATTCAAGCATCTGAATATCAATGTGATCAGAAAAATCTGTAACTAATACCGGTTCGGTATGAAGTAACCGCATGGCAGTCGTATCGGTCAGAACAATATTCTGATGAATCGGAATCTCCAGCATGTACTTGATCATATTGAGCTGTTGTTCATAGAGGGCTTCAGTATTGTTCAGCTGGGTTTGGAAATTTGCCAATGTTACACTGATCCGGTCATAATCCACCTTTTTCCCCATCCCATTATCAACCAATGTTTTGGTAATACCTGTCATTTTTTCCGTTCGGGTAATGTTTTCTTCGATTAATGCTTTTTGTTCTGCAGAAGTCAATGCCAGGAAATACAATTTAGACACTTCCTGTGCCAGTTCTTCACTGGCCTTTTCAATGCCCAAACGGTTCATATCATCTGTTTTCTTCGATAATCTGAGCGCTGTCAATGCCGTTTGGTTATACAGAACCTGGTTAACCGTCAGGGCTGCACTTGTATTGTATTGTACTCCCATTTGTACCGGCAACGTAGTTCCCGGCTGACCGATCAATTCACCCGGCAGAATGGTTGTCGGTAATTGAAGGTTATCCTGAAAACTTCCTCCGATATTAGCCTGAGGCAACAACGTCGAACGTGTTTCAGCTATCTTGTATTCGCTTTTCTCCTTGTCTATCTTCGCTTTTTGAATATTAATATTCTTTTCTACAGCCAGTTGCACACAATCATTCAAGGATAGATGCATCGTGTTTTTATCTTGAGAAAAAAGCATAGAAGTACCAAGCAACATAAATGCTGCTGAAAAAATAATTGTTTTCATTTTATTACTAATTATTACGGCAGACCTTACCGTACAAAGAATTTATTGTTTTAATCAAAAATAAGGCGATTGAAAAATTCATTGGTTGCCAACTCCTCCTTTTGCTTGACGATAATGCCTAATCTCACCAGCATTTCTTTCAATTCATCGGCTATTTCATCAATGTACAGTTCTGTTATTTTTTTACATGACAACCATAAAGATGTGTAGTTGAAACTTACCTCTTTTGGTTTTTCCTGTTCAAACCGGACCACTTTTCCATTTTCCATTTCGAAAATATTGAACATTGTATGTTCAGATATCCCTTTACTCAGTTTACCCTTCTGGGTCGGTATCGCAATTTTCTTTTTCATGGTACAAACTTTTTAGTTGAGAATGGAGAGTGGAGAATTGAGAATGATAAGTAATTCTCCACTCTCCATTCTCCATTCATTAAAACTTGAATCCAACTCCCAGGCTGACCGTTTGCGGCCGCATGGTTGCATAGTCCTTACTTGCATCCAGGTTGTCGATCAATCCCATTTGATAACCGGCATTGATCATGAAGCCGTTTTTAAATTCATAACCGATGATAGCTCCTACTCCGAAATCCCAACGATTCATTTCCGCTTTATTTGTTGCTTCGTCTTTTCCATACAGATCAATATCTCCACTCTTGAATTTAGCATCCAATCCAAATCCCACATACGGACCAACACCGATGAATCCTTTACCATTGCCCATTTTCATTTGCCCCACAGCGTAAATAGGAATTTCAGCGCCCCAGTATTCATAATCCGTTTTATTTTCGGATGATTTCATTTCCGAAGATTTGTAGTGGAACATCAATTCCGGTTGTAAAGCGAAATTTTCGCTGAATTCCACTTTCATAAATCCACCCAACGAAGCGCCTATTTTCATAGTACTTTCTGCATTTCCCATGTCGGTCAATAAGAAATTAGACATATTCGCATTGGCTTTAACACCTCCGGATATTGCTTGAGCATTCATTTGTGCGACATTTAAACCTAATGAAACAGCTAATATTAAAACAATCTTTTTCATAATTCACAATTCTTTAGTTTTTTATTAATAAATGAGTTATTTGATTTTTAATTGAACGATCGTTCACCTTCTAGGCCTAAAAAAAAATGAACAAACGTTCATGATCTTGTCAAAAAAAATCTTATACCTTAATCAGGGAATAAATATAATTCATCATTCTTTTCGTATCTTCCGAAGCTTTAGAAAAACTTCCACCCGGTTTATCCGGATCATTCATATCAACCGCTTTGGCAAAGATCTGAGCCATTATTTTTACATTTACATCCTTTCTTACTTCTCCTTTTTTTATACTATTCTCAATCGCACGTTGCCAATTCTTCGTTTCGGTTTCTTTATAACTTTTCATTCGTTCAATAAAACCGGGGTAATGCTTGGCAGCTTGAATTACAAGAGCTGTATAGTTCAAAAACACGACCTGAATGCTTTCTATCTTATCAAAATGAGCGCCTATCTTTTTCAGCGTCTGATAACTTTGTTCGATTCTTTCAGATACAGTTGCATTTTCCTTGAAACCAGGACGAATAAAATCCATTAACCCTATCAGAAAGCGATCGACCACCGCTTTGAATAAATCGTCTTTACCATCATAATAACGGTACATCGCTCCACGGGACATTTTCAACTCCTGCTGCAACACAGTCATGGATACGCTGTCATAGCCTTTGGCCATGAATACTTCAAACGCCTTTTCCAATATGTATTCTTTTCTGTCCTGCATAACCTGAAATAATAATGAACGATTGTTCACTGCAAAGGTGAGTCAATTTAATACTTCCTCCAAATTTATTTTGTTAAAAAATATAAAACACATAACAAAAACAATACAACAATTTAATATACAGCAAATTAAAAATATCAACAAAATGAACAAACGTTCACATATTTTACTGTTATGATTAAATAAATGAATCTCGGATATTGTTCCGCCGCATGTCCGCGAAGCTGGCAAATATGAAACAACGTTCGGCGGAGCCAATAACCGCGGGATACGTTAGGATAATCATCCGACAATCCTTTTAAATAATCAACCACAATCGCTCCTTTATTTAATTCTCAACTCTCCATTTTCAATTCTCAATTTTTCCTGGTGGTTTCTGATTTTTTTGTACCTTTGTCTTTATGAATCCCCAGATTTTCGATAAACTTAAAACGCTGGCAGAAGCTGCAAAATACGATGTTTCCTGTGCCTCCAGCGGAACAACCAGAAAAAATCCCGGTAAAAGTCTGGGATCAGCTGCCGGTTGGGGAATCTGCCACAGTTTTGCAGAAGACGGACGTTGCATATCCCTGTTAAAAATCATGCTGACCAATCACTGCATGTACGACTGCGCCTATTGCGTCAACCGGAAAAGTAATGATGTTCCCCGCGCTACATTCAGTGTTTCCGAATTAGTAGAACTGACTATTGAATTCTACCGGAGAAATTATATCGAAGGATTATTCCTCAGTTCAGGAGTTGTCCGAAACCCAGATTATACGATGGAACGCCTGGTCCGGGTAGCCAAAGAATTGCGCCTGACGCACCGGTATAACGGTTATATTCACTTGAAAAGTATTCCGGGAGCCAGTCGGGAGTTAGTAGCTGAAGCCGGATTGTATGCAGATCGTTTGAGTGTCAACATTGAGATTCCCACAGAAGAAAGCCTGAAACTCCTGGCGCCCGACAAGGATTACCAGAGCGTATTCAAGCCGATGCATTACATCCAGCAGGGATTTTTAGAAAGCAAGGAAGACCGAAAGAAATTCCGGCACGCTCCCCGGTTTGCTCCTGCCGGACAAAGCACACAAATGGTTATCGGAGCAACTCCCGAAAACGACAAACAAATATTAAACCTGGCTTCGGCCATGTACCATCGACCGGCCATGAAACGGGTCTATTATTCAGGATTCATACCTGTTAACGATTATGACAAACGTTTACCCGCACTCACAACTCCCCCATTGGTACGGGAACACCGCTTGTACCAGGCTGACTGGCTGATGCGTTTCTATCAATTTAATGTCAATGAAATCGTCGATGAATCCCATCCGGATTTAGAGCTGGATATCGATCCGAAACTCGCATATGCGCTTCGCCATCCCGAATTGTTTCCGGTCGATGTGAATACGGCTGATTATGAATTGATACTACGGATTCCCGGAGTGGGCGTAAAGTCTGCCAATTTAATTATCACATCCCGTCGTTATGGACGCCTGAATTCGGAAAACCTGAAAAAAATGGGTGTGGTCATGAAGCGTGCAAAGTATTTTATTACCTGTAACGAATTAACCACTTTTACCGTTCAGGAGACAAAACCCGAATACCTGAGAAAAATACTCTCCGAACCTGTTCAAAAGAAAAAAGATACCGGTCAATTAAATATCGACTTTCCTTCTCATGCTTTATTTTAATATTAAAAAAAATGTTTGTAAGAAAAATTGCACAAATCCTAACAATCTGTGTAGTTTTATAAATTAAAAGAAAATAACATTTATTATTATCAGAATATCGTTTTTCAGTATTGAAGTCATCTTGACTTTTTGATTTTTTGTATTTTTCTTATTAAAATCACGAAGAAAGCGATGTAATTGAAAGATTCCCAACTGGATGCAGTATAATCAAATCGATTAAGGATTGACCTGAAACTATCCATCCATGCATTGGTTCTTTCAATGGCAAATCTTTCTTTGTAAAGGATTTCATCCAACACATAATCTTCATCATTATTGTCCCCGTTTCGATAGTTGAGCGCCACATTAGGATAGATTCCCGCTTTCAGGCATGTTTCCCTGAAGCCTTTTGAGTCAAATCCCGAGTCAGCATTAACGAAAAGTCCATCCAAAGGGATATTTGCCTTGTTTAAGACTTCAAACATTTCTTCTAAACTGTCTTTTATCTGATACAAATCATGATGATTACCTGCTATAGGAGAAGACATAGCTAAAGGCAAGCCTTGCCGGTCTGTAAAATAAAGGGCATTCGTTGTCTTTCTCTTTTTCCTTCCCTGATAAGCAACCTCTTCACCTCCGCGAAGAGCTGTGGAATGACTTCCATCAATAGATGTGCTTGATAAATCCAAATAGGATTTTTTATCATATAGCTGTTTTATCCAAGCCTGTTTCCAACTACCATCTTTACTCCATTTACGAAAATGACCAAAAACGGTCTTATAACTTAGAACCACTTCCGAAAACAAACTCTTTAACGGCAACATATGCCATTGACAGCCTGTTTTCAACTTGTAGAGAATACAATTTACGACTTCTATCAGACAACTCTTTGTCTTAAAGCCGCGTTTGGCTACAGATAAATAGGGTATTATTTCCAAATTTATCGTACTTTTGTCAAGTACTTGGTACATGAGGGGAACGTTATTTTTTATGTTTTTTGCTATACATAAAACGTTTCCCTCTTTTATTTAGTATTTAAACCCGAAAAGTCAAGATGACTTCTTATTTATAAGTTTTTCACACACTATAAGGCTTTTTTTTTATAACTCAACAAATCTGCTATTTAACATAAATTTATTGCTATTAAATAAGAATAAAATCGAAATAAAATCGATACATTTGTATAGCATTTTCGCTTATTTATCCGTTTTATATTAAAAAGAAATTCAGTAAAATAAACACAGTTATGGCAAAGGAAATAAAATTGAGTTTGGTATACCGGGATATGTGGCAGTCATCCGGCAAATATCAACCCCGGGTGGATCAATTAAAACAAATAGCGCCGGTTATTATAGAGATGAATTGCTTTGCCCGCATAGAGACCAACGGAGGAGCTTTTGAACAGGTAAATTTACTGTACGGAGAAAATCCGAATATTGCCGTACGGGAATTCACGGCACCCTTTAACAAAGCCGGTATTCAAACCCACATGTTGGATCGCGGACTCAATGGCCTTCGTATGTATCCGGTTCCTGCCGATGTCCGAAAACTGATGTACAAGGTAAAACATGCCCAGGGAGTAGATATTACCCGTATTTTTTGCGGATTAAATGACCTCCGGAATATCATTCCGTCGATTCAATACGCCAAGGAAGGCGGTATGATTCCCCAGGCTGCTTTATGTATCACCTATTCTCCATTACATACAGTGGAGTATTATGTCAACCTGGCCGAACAACTCATTGAAGCCGGAGCCGAAGAAATCTGCCTGAAAGACATGGCCGGTATCGGCCGTCCATACAGCATCGGACAAATCATCAAAGGAATAAAAACAAGGCATCCGAAAATTACAATCCAATATCACGGTCACACAGGGCCCGGATTTTCGGTTGCATCCATGATGGAAGCCGCACAAAACGGTGTGGATATCCTGGACGTAGCCATGGAGCCTCTTTCCTGGGGAATGGTACACCCGGATGTGATCACCATTCAGGCCATGCTGAAAGATGCCGGATTCCTGGTCCCTGAAATCAAGATGGACGCTTACATGGAGGCACGCCGGCTGACTCAAAGTTTTATCGACGACTTCCTGGGATTCTTTATTGACCCGAGTAACAAAATCATGACTTCCCTTCTGGTAGGTTGTGGACTTCCCGGAGGTATGATGGGATCCATGATGGCTGACTTGAAAGGAATGCACAATGCAATCAACCTGGCCCTTCGTCAACAAGGGAAAAAAGAGGTTACTCTCAATAATCTGGTAGTACAATTGTTCAAAGAAGTTGAAGACGTATGGCCCATGTTGGGATATCCTCCGCTGGTAACACCTTTCAGCCAATACGTAAAAAACATCGCCCTGATGAATATCTTTGCCGCTGCAAAAAATGAACCTCGTTTTTCTATGATCGATAAAGATAGCTGGAATATGATTCTGGGAAAAACAGGTAAACTTCCGGGGGCATTAGCTCCTGAAATCATCGAATTGGCAAAAGCCAACAGCTATGAATTCTACGAAGGAAATCCTCAGGATGCTTTCCCTGATGAGTTGGAACGATTCCGTAAGGAAATGATTGAAAACGGTTGGGACGAAGGAACTGATCAGGAAGAATTATTCGAATTTGCCATGCATGAACGCCAGTACCGGGATCTGAAATCCGGAGCTGCTAAAAACCGCTTTAACCAGGAATTGGAACAAGCCAAAGAAAAAGCGGGTGCCCCGATTATCATTAAACGACCGGTTGTGGAAATTCCGATGTTCAATTTTGAAGAAATTACGGCTAACTATCCCAATGCAAAACCGATACATGCTCCATGCAAAGGGCAGGTTATCTGGCAATACGACATGATGGACGCATCTACCGCACCGTTTGAAGGCGCTACGATCAAAGCCAACGATAATTTGTGCTACATCCAGAACTACTACGGCATAGAGCCGGTACAAGTAGGCTATGAAGGCACTATTGTCGGGACTTATGTCAAACAAGGCGCTCAGGTACAAAAAGGAGAGATACTGGCGTTTATTAATTAGGAGTTAAAAGTTAAGAATTAAGAGTTAAGAGTTGCTTTCTGCCTGATTCATCTCTTAACTCTTAATTCTTAACTTTTAACTCCTAGCTCCATCTCGAGGCCAATTCGCTAAAAGACCAATAAAATAGTCGAAAAAAGAGCAATAGATTCATCATTCATGCTTTTTTTTCGACTATTTCTGTTTTCAGGTTATTACATTCCTTTTATCTCCCTTTTTTTGCATACTTTAGGCTGTAG
>JAVBKV010000023.1:0-19202 GCA_031553885.1 Bacteroidales bacterium | reverse complement strand
TAGTCGAATCATGATACCTGCCTTACCTTCTTTATTAAGGTAGTTTTTCCGCAGGTAAAACAGAATCTTAAGAGAACTTCTCATACTGCTCATTTTTTACGTTACAAAATTACTATTATTGTTTCTAAAATGAGCCACTTGCGAATGGACAACTTGCGACAGTTCAGGGACTTATTTCGGAAATCGTTACCATTTTTTTCAAACGGTTTCGGTAACGATTCGGTAACGGTTGACTGTCCAAATTTGGCCTTTTTTCGTCCTTAAAATGTCTTTGGCAGGTAAAGAAAAAGTCCCGTAAAACCTTAATTTTACGGGACTTGTCTGATTTTGTCTTAGTTCTGTCCGAACCTATCAGCGGAGAGAGAGGGATTCGAACCCCCGGAACCTCTCAGTTCAACGGTTTTCAAGACCGCCGCGATCGACCACTCTGCCATCTCTCCTTTTTGAATTTCTTCAAAAGCGATGCAAAGGAACAATTTTTTTTTGTTTTCTCAAAGTATTTTGTGCTTTTTTATTCAACAAAAGCTAATTTTGATTAGTAATTACTTCTTTCATTGAATTTGTAATATCTTTGTAATCTTATAAATAATAAAAACATATGAAAAAAAATATCTTTCTTATCGTATTCCTGTTAATTACAAGCTTGAGTTCCATGTTCGCCCAAACAAATGCGGAAGTCGTTTCGTTGACCAAGGCTGACTTTTTATCTAAAGTTTATAACTATGAGAAAAATCCGGACAAATGGGTTTATGAAGGCACCAAGCCCTGTATCATTGATTTTTATGCTGATTGGTGTGGTCCTTGCAGAACATTAGCTCCGGTTTTAGCGGAAATGGCAGCTAAGTACAAAGATAAAATTATTGTTTACAAAATAAATGTTGATAAAGAAAAAGAACTAGCAAAGGCATTTGGTATTTCAAGCATACCTACTCTTTTGTTTATACCGACGGGCGAAAATCCACAAATGGCAAAAGGTGCAATGTCGAAGGAAATTCTGGATGATAAAATTAATAAAATTCTATTGAAATAAGCCTATATTTCCTATCCGAAATTTATTCCCGCCTTTCGTGCCTGCGAATGTTGGAATTGCCGTTTGATCAAATATAATCTGCCTTCTTTCAAAAACCTGGCCCCTGTTTGCTTGAACCAGAACGAAACATTGTTCTCCACACATATATCGTGGAGTTCCATGACCCAATCAAAATTACACGGCCGCGCCTGATTGCCTGACTCACCACCAACTACGACCTGCTCTACCCACGAACCGATATTATATGGACGCAGATCAACCCGCTCCAACAACGGTTCGCAAATAAGAATTTTGTGTTTTACCGGGACAGCTTTGTAAATCGGCAGACGGTAATCCGCACGATCCTGATTTTCGATCGTGCAACAAATCGTCACATTATCGTAACCATCGCCCCAATCGGCAGGCAACGATTCCTGAAAGCGATCAATGCGTTTAGTAATCATCAGGAAATTCAAGTCGCTGCGAAGCCGCATCATTTCCCATGCTTCAGCACGCCAGGGATCGGCATCTTCCACAAAAAAATCGGAAGTAAAACAGGTATAAACCCATGTCCCCGGAGGAATCTTGTATTCTCCGTTCCGCTTTTTTTGAACAGGCAAATCGAAATTTTTCGTTTTAGCTACGATCGTGCTGTCTATATCGCGTCTGGCATCTCCACGGTACACGTAGCAATGCTGGCAACCTGCACTTAACTTGTGGCAGCCGTGCCACAGGTTCCACATTTTCGACTTGTATTCAATGGCATTTTTCGGCATCGTTTATTAACTAAAAATTTTCCTGCATTTTATAATTGTAAATTTCATCAGGGAATGATCTTCTTTCAATTTTACCGGTTCGTCAATTTCGTAGAAATCCATTAATCCGTAATTTCCGAATTCCTGTTTGATAGAATCCGGATCGTAGAAAAATAATTTAGCTCCACTCGGCATTTCAAACCAATCCTTACTCAACTCCTGACCACTTCCATACATCGGATCATTTTTTGAAATAGTCGAAAAAACCATCGTTCCGCCCAGCTTCAGTTGATTGTAACAGTCTTTAATGAATTTTCTCCTTTCATTTTCATCCAATAAATGAATCAGTGCATAACTGAATATCCCTTCATAACGCTTACTATCGAAAGGCATATCTGTCACCGAACCATGATAAACGGGAATGTCGAGGTTATTCTGAGTTCTGAGCAATTCAATCGCGGTCTTTGAAATTTCAATTCCCATAACAGTCATTCCTGCATCAAGGAAGACTTTCGCATTTCGGCCATAACCAATCCCCGGAATCAATATGTCTTTGACTTTTTCTTCAACAAAAAAATCTTTTGTCACAATAGCAGATTCAGCAGGTTCAAATCCCCATATAGTTTGCTTTTCAATAAAATTTGATTCCCAGAATTCGGTCATTGCGTATAACTGTTACGATCGTGATCAGATGTTACAAAATAAAAATGACAGGATACCATTTGTTGTTCTTAGCTATATGGATTCCTTTATTTTTACCCTTACAAAGATAATATTTAAAACCAACTAAAAAATGTCACGTGCCATAAATGCCTGATTGCATCGAAGGGATAATACAGCAACATCCTTGGACCCGCAAACCGCATTACCTCTTGTATCTTCTGACGGTATTCCGGTTTATAGCAGTGAATCGTGCAGTTTTTACAGGCTGGTTTATTTTCTCCGAACAGACAACGTTCCAAACGTCCATGTGCATAGTTTTCCAACTGCAGGCAACCGGAACAGAGCATTCCTTTTTGTTGCCCGTGCCGGGAACAACAATAAATCCGGATCATGCGGGAAACCGTTCTTTTTTCGCGATCGTTCATAAATGATCTGTTCTTAGTAAGTATGAATACTATTCTGTGCCGCAGGCAGGTAGTTCACACCTATCCATGTAATCATCAACAATATAAATGCTACCGGAAGTATCCATAAAGTAAATCTGGGATGATCGTTTTTTAACCGTGCATGAATGTAAATAAGATAAGCGGCGGCTGTTACAAATGCCCAGGTTTCTTTCGGATCCCACGACCAGTAATGCCCCCAGGCCTCTTTTGCCCAGATACAGCCCATCAACATGCCGAGCATCAGAAAACCGAAGCCGATATAAACCAGATTGTCCATCAATTGATACAGATTCCTGTCAGTATTTTTCCTGCCTGATTTCTGTAACTGGATGAATGAGGCAATGGTCGCAGCTCCAAGCATCGCATATGAAAGAATATACACCGTAACATGCGGAACAAACCAGTAACTTTGCAAAGCGGGCATTAAATTCCTGGAATGTATTTCAGGCTTAAAAATATTGATACAGACAAAAACACAGGCTACCAGACTACTGAATGACAACAGCCATTTATATTTCCAGTGTTTGTAGGTAATAAATCCAACCAAAGAGAGAAAAAATGAATACCAAAGGCGGGTTTCTCCCATGGTACGCATCGGCGGACGCTCCTGTCCGACCCACAGTCCAATAATAAAGGAGACAAAAACGATACTGCCTGCCAGCATTAAAATATCAATAATTTTACGATTTAGGTTGGTATAAACCAATATTCCGGCGCTCATCCACAACGCAATGGCAGGCAGGGCAAAGAAAAGAAACTCATTCCAGGTCATTGTTTCCCTCCTTTCGTTTATTACCCATCCAAAGCATACAAACCGACCCACAGGCAAGCAGAAAGATTCCAAGGTAAACCGGAATCACCCAGGGATCATAAACCAGCTCGATGCTGCTGTACGTCGACATATTACCTGCATCGTTGTCGTAGCCGTATTGATACAACATCCAGTTCCCGATTGTACAGGGTTTGTTGACTTCCAACAGAACATGTTTCTGTTTTCCGTTTTCCGAATATACATTAATATCCGAAACAAAACGCCTGGGTTCGGGACGGGTCATGGTAAGACAATACTGCTCATCCAGATTTAATACTTTATATAGTTGAGCCATGTTTCCGGCACAGACCCAACCTTCCTGACGTACCCTCGTTTTCCTGTTACGAACCTCCACCTTTGCTGCAGGCGAGGCTCCAGGCATGCGCACTTCATGGTAAGTACTGTCACTGTTCCGAATGGCCTCATGAATATATTCCTTCAATGAAATATCCCAATCATGAATGCTGCCTTCCGGTTGTTTCTTGTCGATTTGAAAATACTCCGGTTTATTTTCAGGCTGAGAAACTCCTGTTTCCCGGTCAATCACCGTCAGTTTTGGCGGATATTCTTCCATATAAAAATCATTGAGTTCAATCGCTATGGGAAGATCAAGTACTTCATTTTTCTCGTTGTATACCCGCCATTCCACTTCACCTTCACGCACGTGCATCACATAACGCCTGAGATCAGCAGTTCCCATTCCGGCAGCGAAAAGCAGTATCCATAATCCGATGTGATTCAAATAAAAAGCGTAATCTTTGATCCGGAAAAAGAATAAACGTCTGATGACTAAAGCTCCAAGCGAAAGCAGAGTAAAAAAATAAATCAAGACAAAAGACCACGCAGATGTCATGCGGGTAAAACCCAAACGGAAAGGCAGACCATCCATTCCATCGCTGGAAGCAGCCTGTGGAGTCAGTCCCATAACAACACCTAAAATAACCAATGCACCAATTAGTGTAACAGCCACGTATACACCGGAAAACCATTGATAAAACGGGCTTTGGCGTTTCCGGGAAAACAGTAGTAGGAATAAAATCATTATTCCCCCCCATATAATATTCACCGGCCATCGCAATAGCGCGAAGTTAAATGCTCCGGCTGACAACTGCAAAACCAATCCTACGGCAATAATTCCGCCGACGAAAGCGACGGACTCTTTATATCTCCAGGGGAATTGCCAAAACTGCCTCTTTTTTTCCAAGTCTTCCGTTCTAGTTGCTGCTTAATAAACGTCCCTTTTCTTTAGCTGTTTGCACCCATTTCGGAACAACAGTTTCCATCCACCTGGCTTTCTTTTCGCGGATGGTCTTCATATCCAGTCCAATGTAATTCTGAGCCTTTTCTTTGGTGGTAATATCAGGCATTGGAACTTCTTTTACACCGTGGGCAAAAAGCACTTTCTGTACTTCCAGTTGTGCCAGCAACGACTTGTCCAGACTGTGTGCCAATATACGCTGCGTTTCGACAGGAGCATGGAAAGACCCGCCATGTGAGGCCACGGCAAAATCCCAACGCCACTGCGCCTGACGAAGCAATTTCAGGACAGGTGTCATCTCAGTTTCCGAGGCACCGTTATCCCATGCTGCTTTAGCCAGGATATGCGCTTTAGATAATTCGGTTTCAATCCGGTCACGGATTTCAAGCGCTTTATCCTGGTATTGGTAAACGTAATTGCGGAGTTTTTCTTCCGAATCACGGTGGCAAACCTGGCAGGTATTGGAAATATTCTTCAACGGACTGACTACCTGGTGGTTGGAATATTTAATTCCACCTTCCGAAATATAGGGCATGTGGCAATCGGCACAACTCAACCCACGCTGGGCATGTGGCCCTAACAAGAACAGCTCGTAATCGGGATGTTGCGCTTTCAGCATCGGCGCCCGGCTTACGGCATGCGTCCAGTCCTTATAATCGGCCTCATCGTAGTATTTTTCCATATCTTCAACCGTCATACCTCCATCCCAGGGAAAGGTAAGGTATTTTCCATCACCCTTAAAGAAATATTCAACATGGCATTGGGCACAGACAAGCGAGCGCATTTCCTGAGGTGTGGCATCGGCAATGTTACGTCCCTGACGTTCGAAAGCCTCGATCAACCCCGGACGGGTAATGGTCAGGTTCATGGTTTTAGGATCATGACAATCGGCACAGCCAATCGGGTTAACTATCTGGTCGCCCATACCACTCCACGGCGTTTTATAAAAGTTTTCAATACCGGCTTCGTGCATCATACGGGGTACATCGGGACTTTTACAGGTCCAGCAGGTGGAAGGCTGCATATCCTTCGTATTCTCATCGGGAGAACCGGTCCGCAATGTTGCCCGTATATCTTCCAAGGCATGCATATGTCCGCGCGGCGCCGAATAATCCTGTGCAAAAGCGTATCCCGCCCACAGCACTACCATTTCAGGACGACTTGCCAGAACATCGTCCGGCATATTTCCCAGGTGCTTACTCCGGAAATCCATATCAGCCGTCTTTTTCCACGTGTTGTATTCCCGGGGATAATTTTCTCCCCAACTCTCATTGTGGGATTCGATGCCAGTAATTTCCACTTTTTTATTGTTGAACAAGGTGGCTATCTCTGCCCTCCGTTCGGTAATCGATGCGGCAAGAAGTCCCAATACAAATACCGCTATCATAACAGCGGCAAATATCCCCCATCCGATTATGGGCTTACGCCTGATGGCTTCTGTTAGTCGTTTCAGCATGCTTTATTCCGTTTTATCAGTTGATTTTTTTTCCATTATTTTTTTCAGCCAGTCGGGAACGGGTGATTCGGGCAACGGCACAATGGCATTGGGCGACGAACTCAAACCCGAAATTTTGGTGTGCGGAACCTGCGTGTGACAATCCCAGCAGGATTTTCCTTCTCCGTTCCGGGTTTCCGTATAACTGATCATTCCCGTTTTTACAAATTCCGTATTCAATTGCGTATGGCAACGAATACAGTTTTCCATAATCACATTATTACTCGCCTCGCGAGGACGTATCGACTGAGGTTCTCCGTTTACCGTAAAAACCGCCGCGTGATACAAACCGTCCATGGCCTTGAAAGCATATTTTGAAAAAACATTGTCATGTGGCACATGACAGTCGTTACAATTCGCCCATTGAGCGTGCGAACTATGGTTCCATGACTGGAAATAAGGAGTCATGATGTGGCAGTTGATACAAGCCGAGGGATCGTCTGATAAGTAAGAGTGTGCCCTTGACATGTATATGGCATAAGTACCCAAACCAGCCAGCAATCCCCCTGCGATAAAAAACGGGAGAATCATTTTACCTGGAATCCTGTTCAGGAACTTTTTCATAAAATCAGCACATAATTTAAAGTTATGGTGCAAAGTAACAAATTTTTTGGGAAACAAAGTGTAACCGATGCAACATTTAAAGATGAATCAACCGTGCCAGTTCTTTCTTATCCTTTATTTCTATTTTCTTTTTATTGGCTGAGATCAGTCCGTCGAGTTGCATTTTAGTCAGTTCCCGTTCCAGCGAAGGACGTGATACACCAAAATATTCCGCCAAAGCGCTTTTGGTTTTATCCAGGTCTATACTATCGGATTGTGTTTCTTTCGAGCGTTTCATGATGTATACCGCCAATTTTTGCCGTATTGTCCGAAATGACATAAAATGCAGCTTCTGACTGAGACGGGAAGCAAATCCGGCTGAAATATCCAGGTAGTTTTTCAAGAGAGTCTGATTCATTCCAAGCATCCGGAGAACGGATTGTTTGGGAATCACCAATGCTGTCACTTCTTCCCGTGCAGTTACCTGTACCGGGAAACGGTTGTTTTGTCCAAACAAAAACAATATGGCCAACGGGTTAGGAGCAACGATATCTTCCACCTTAATCATTCGTCCTGAAGAATCGATCATTTCAGCTTTCACACTTCCCGAAAGCAGGATTATCAAACGGTTACAGGGCTCATCCTGCATGGCGAGCAAAGCCTCTTTCCTGAAACGGGTTTCGGAAATATTCAGTTCTGAAAAAATTCTTATCAGTTCTTCTTCCCCAATCGAATGAAAAAGGGGGATTTCAGATACGATACAATAATCCATGTGATATAAGTCCTTATTTCAACAACAAAAGTATAAAAAATAGTCGATATGTAACATTTGTGACAGATTAAGATGTAACACTCCCCTACTTTTGTCCTAAAATCAGGAGGGAATAATAAATATGAAACGGACAATTATTAAAATCGACGAAGAACGTTGCAACGGCTGCGGTGCCTGTGTAACAGGATGTCACGAAGGAGCCCTGCAATTGATTAATGGTAAAGCGATAATGGTCAGCGAACTTTATTGCGACGGACTGGGCGCCTGCATCGGTGAATGTCCGGTCGATGCTATCACACTGGAAGAGCGGGAAGCCGAACCTTACAGCGAAGAAGCTGTAATGGAACGTATTGCACCTAAAGGAAACGCGGTAATCCTCGCTCACCTGAACCATTTGAAAGAACATGGTGAAATGGAACTTTTACATCAGGGGCTGGAATACCTGGACAGACACCATATTCATGTGAATTTTCAAACAAAAGAAAAAGAAAAACCGTTGGCCTGTGGCTGCCCGGGCTCGATGATGCGGGAGATTAAAACAACCGCTGCCGGTAGTTTTGCAATGCCTTCGGGAATAAAAGCTCCGCAAGCTCAATCTTCCGAACTGAGACAATTTCCTGTACAATTGCATTTACTGAATCCGCAGGCCGGTTTCCTGTCCGGAACCAACCTGTTACTCGCAGCCGACTGCACAGCATTTGCCAGTGGTGAATTTCACAGCCGTTTTCTAAAAGGAAAGATGCTTGCAATCGCCTGTCCGAAACTCGACAGTAATACACAATCGTATGTGAATAAATTAACGGCAATGATCGATGTAGCGCAAATAGACACATTGACTGTGCTTATTATGGAAGTTCCATGTTGCAGCGGATTGGTACGGATCGCTGAAATGGCAAGAGAACAGGCCAAACGGAATATTCCGGTAAAGGTAATCGTACTTTCGGTGAGAGGTGAAGTAATCAGTGAGAAATGGATGTAAGAATAATAATGAATATCTAAAAATAAAGATCATGGAAATGTTTTGTTATCAATGCCAGGAAGCAGCCCAGGGTAAAGGCTGTACTATCAAAGGGGTATGTGGAAAAGAACCACAAACGGCAGGACTGATGGACCTGTTGCTGTACGTAGTTCGCGGAGAAGCGGTCGTGAACGCTGCTTTACGTGAGAAGGGAATCGCAGCTATCACTGCCAGCCGTCAGATATTGGATGCTCTTTTTTGCACCATTACAAACGCCAATTTTGACGATGCTGCTATCAAAGAACGCATCGAAAAAGCCCTCACCATTAAAAACGAATTGGCCGGAACAGCAAAAAAACACGGAATTGCACTACCTGACCTGGACGAAGTGTATTTCTTCGTTTACCCTTCAGACTATGAGAAAAAATCCGGCGAAGTTGGTGTATTGACAGAAAGTAACGAAGACATCCGTTCGCTGAAACAACTGATTATTTATGGAGTCAAAGGTGCTGCCGCCTATGCGGAACACGCGCTGAACCTGGGTTACGAAAACAATGATATCTATGCGATGATTGAAAATGCACTGGCAGAAGTGAGTAGGAAAGACATTTCCATTGACGAACTTACGTCGCTTGCCCTGGGTGTTGGCGAATGCGGAGTAAAAGCCATGGCATTACTCGACAAAGCCAATACTTCTTCTTTCGGAAACCCTGAAATCACCAAAGTAAACATCGGTGTAGGAAAAACCCCGGGTATTCTAATCAGCGGACATGATTTGAAAGACATGGAAGAATTGCTCGAACAAACGGCCGGAACCGGTGTCGATGTGTATACGCACAGTGAAATGCTACCGGCCAATTATTACCCTGCATTTAAGAAATATCCGCATTTCATCGGGAATTACGGAAATGCATGGTGGAAACAGCGGGAAGAATTCGAAAGTTTCAACGGCGTCATTCTTTTTACGACAAACTGCATCGTTCCTCCTTTGAAGTCGTCGACATATACCGACCGGATTTACACGACCGGTTCGGCAGGACTCGCAGGAGCCATACACATTCCCGGCCGTAAAGACGGAAAACCCAAAGATTTTTCAGTATTAGTTGAACATGCAAAGAAATGCCAGCCACCAACGGAAATTGAGAAAGGTGAAATCATCGGTGGATTTGCCCATAATCAGGTATTGGCATTGGCCGACAAGGTAGTGGATGCCGTGAAATCAGGAGCCATCAAAAAATTTGTCGTTATGGCCGGATGCGACGGACGGATGAAATCCCGGAGTTATTATACAGATTTCGCATCAGCCCTGCCAAAAGACAACGTTATCCTGACAGCTGGTTGTGCCAAGTACCGCTACAACAAACTTCCGCTGGGAGATATCGGCGGCATCCCCCGCGTACT
The DNA here is from genome assembly GCA_031553885.1 of Bacteroidales bacterium. Taxonomy (GTDB): domain Bacteria; phylum Bacteroidota; class Bacteroidia; order Bacteroidales; family Azobacteroidaceae; genus JAVBKV01. Next base: position 9,091 of record JAVBKV010000023.1, on the reverse strand, counting down.
GGATGCCGGACAATGCAACGACAGTTATTCGCTGGTCGTAATCGCATTGGCGCTCAAAGAGGCCTTCGGTTTAGATAGTGTGAATGATCTTCCGATTGTTTACAACATCGCATGGTATGAGCAGAAAGCCGTAATCGTATTATTGGCTCTATTGAGTCTCGGCGTTAAAAACATTCACCTCGGCCCGACGTTGCCGGCTTTCCTCTCTCCGAATGTAACGAATGTATTGGTAGAAAATTTCGGCATCGGCGGAACATCCACAGTAGAAGAGGATTTGAAAGTATTTCAGATTCAATAAAACATGTTTACATGTTGAAAAACAGAAGGAGATTGTCCGTACGAAATGGACAATCTCCTTCCAATAAATGCCTTTTTATGCTGTCAATCGTAACTTACTAATGTCATTCCCATGAAAGAGCAATGGCTGATGCCTCCGTATTTTTTTTACTGTCAGTAAGGTCAATTCTGATGCCGTTTTTCCAGAAACAGGCAATATAGTTTTTTGTATCAACATTATATACCACACCCGTTACATACACATTTTTGCCGGCCACAGCAATATCATAAGCATTAGAATATGGTAACTGTTCCAGGGTGATTTTGTTTCCGTTTTCCCAGTAACAGACATCAGTAAGAGTACTGAAAGAATTGAAAGCGATATCGGTATCTTCATATCCTGTTGCGTAAACCTTGCTGTCGGATACAGTAATACCATAAATCCTAGCATCGTGTGGTCCATCGGTAAGTGAAACCGGAGAACCGTTTTTCCAGTAACGGGCTCTCCAGCGAGTAGTGGTAATACCCTCAGCTCTGTAAATCCCTCGCTGACGACCTGCCACGTAAACATCCGTTCCCGACACAAAGATAGCACTTGTCTCTGCATCGTATTGTCCATCCGTGAGGACAGTTTTGTTTCCGTTTTTCCAGTAGGAGGCAGTTTCCTTTTTTTCATTTACCGCACCTTCCCAGCCGGCAATATAAACATTGCTACCAGATATAAAAATATCATCTGCCCCGCTATATTTGGAGGAGGAGGAAAAGGTTGTACGTTCTCCGTTTTTCCAGTAAAAAGGCCTGGTTCCGTTATAGATCTCTTCATTGCCGACCACATACACATTGCTCCCTGATACAGCGATGGCGTTTGCTTTAAGAGGGTATTGCAACATCCCGGTGGAGAGGAATGTCTTGATACCGTTTTTCCAATAGCAGGCTCTGTTCAGGATTACACCACCTACCACATAATCGTCGCTTGTATCCCAACCCGATACATATACATCGTTGCCCACCACGGTGATATCGGTAGCTTCGCCGTATACGGTGAGTGGTATCCGGGTTATATTACCTGTGGAAAGATCAACTTTCCAGTAACAACCGGTGCCGTCATATCTTCCAGCAATATACAGAGCTGTCGGAGGATTTTCTCCCCCTATATTACCACTATTCCATTTAGCATAAAGAGTGAAGTTACTTGTTGCCTCGCTTATGTCATATGGGAAAGTAATCTTGTTGGTTAAAGCAGCATCTTTATACCAACCATCGAAAGTATAACCTGATTTAACAGGAGTAGCAGGTTCAGTAAGCGTTCCTCCTTTCGCTACCTGTGCGGCGTGATTGTCTCCGGTAGGCCACGACCCGCCATTCAATTCCCATACAACTTGGAAGTATTCTACATTGGCTTCCTCCTCCCATTTGGCTTGGAGTGTAATATTACCGGCTATAGGAGTATTAAAATTATAAGGGGTTGCTTTATCAGTCAAGTGCCAAAACATAAAAACGTAACCTGTTTTGGATGGATTAGTGGTAGGTACCATAGCTGTTTCTCCTTCTTTCACACGTTGCGATTCAGGTGTGAGATTACCTCCACCAGTGTTGAAGGTCACTGTATAAACGATTTCATTTTCCGGCTCGTCTTTCGAACAGGAAGCCGTACCCAATACAATGCTTATTAAAGCAATAAACCAGATATTCTTCATGATAAAATATTTTTATTTTTCTTGCTCCACAATCAGCTCAATAGCATTCGCAAAACTCAATCGAAACCTCATAACCTTCGTCCGTATAATCTTCCTCTTCGGAGCATGTAGTCAAAACAACCGGTAATCCAATCAGGAAAACGGGTGTAATCCATCTTTTTATTCGCTTTTTCATCTGTATACAATAAAAGGTTATAACTAAAAGCAAAGGTACCGGAGATAATAATGCACATCAATCCTCCAAAAGGGTGAAATTAAAAATAGGATGAATTTTCACCCTTTTGGAGGACAGGAAAGGGTAAAAAATAAAGTACTTTTGTAATATTAATATTAATATCCCATGAAACACATCTTATTTTTAGGATTAATGCTGACATTGGCTATAAATGCTATTGGACAAGCGCAGAACGTGGATTCACTGGTTAATGTTTTGAATAGCGAGAATTTACCTATAGCCAAACGTCTTGACCTTTACGACAGGATTTCCAGTTATTATTCAGACAAAGATGTCGAAAAAAGCTTGCTGTACGGTAACAAGGGTCTAAAACTAGCAGAAAAAGAAAATGCTAAGGGAGTTATCGCCTCTGTCTATGCAAATCTGGGCACAGCACTTATGTTCAAATCATCGCTTGATTCTTCGCTGGTGTTTCTTCAACGTTCGATAGCCTTGGCACAAGAAATAAAAGATAAGGAAGTTGAAGCTCGGGCAAGCAACAATATGGGCAATTTATACACGTTGTTGAATGATAACGAAAAAGCCTTAGAGTACTATCTGAAAAGCATGACCTTATACGATAGCATGAAAAATGGAGAGGAAGTTACTCGGTTGTTAATTAATATAAGCTCGTTATACCTTAACCTGGGTCAGGATAATAAATCCCTGTATTACTTGAAACAAGCACAAGAACAACTGAAGACTATTGATAACCCTCATATGGAAACTGCCACATATCAATTAATGGGTGGAATATATCTCAAAATGGAAGATTACGAAAAGGCTCTGGAAAACATGCTCATTGCATTCGATCTGAGTTGTAAATACCAATTGATACGGTACCAGGTTATAACGACCCAATATCTTGCCGGGATGATATACAGCGATGGTTTTCACGATTACACGAACGCAGAAAAATATGCAAAGGAATGTGTTAATATAGCAGAGTCGGTTGACAGTAAAGATTTACTTATTACTGCGTGGAATATTTTAACAAAAACACATATCGATGCAAGAAAATTCAAAGAAGGACGAGATATTGCTTCGAAAGCGTGGGAGGCTGATTCAACCAGAGCTTCTGCGGCCGTTAACACAGCGTATAACCTTGCAGTTTGCCATTTATATCTGGGCAAAAAAGATAAGGTATTGTATTTTTTTGAGAAATATAACGACCTGAAAAATGAATTAAGCAAAAAGGAGTTTCTGAATTCCTTATCAGACATGGAAACAAAATACGCAACCGAGAAAAAAGAAATACGTATCGCCTCCTTGGAAAAAGAGCGGCAGTTATACGTATGGCTTGGTGTTTCGGGTATATTATTAGTACTTGCTTTGTTAATCTTATTGTGGCAAACAAAAAGGAACGCACGGAAGGAAAAAGAGTTGATGGCCACCCGTTCAGTGTTGGACGGAGAAATGAGGGAACGGACACGTTTAGCCCAAGACCTGCATGACCGTCTCAGCGGAAACCTGTCGGCAGTCAAAATCGAACTCGGCAGTCGAACGGAAACGTTGCAACATGTACGTGAGAAACTGGATAACTGCATCCGGGATATCCGGGATGCGGCTCATAACCTGATGCCATCGTCCTTGCAATTCGGTATGACAGTGGCATTGGAAAATTTTGCTGCACAGTTCCCGAATGTCCGGTTTCACTTTTTTGGTGAAGAAAAACGCATTGACAGGAGAATAGAGTTCGTCATCTATTGTTGTGCCAACGAGTTGGTGAATAACTCCATCAAACATTCAGGAGCCAAAAACATCAACCTGCAACTGGTACAGGATGAAAAGTATGTTACGCTTACCGTTTCGGATGATGGCTGCGGTTTTGATGAAAAATCCGTTGAAAAAGGGTTCGGAATAAAAAGTATCCGTGACCGGGTTGCATCCTGTAACGGAAAAATAGATATTTCGACTTCTCCTGGCAAGGGAACGGAAACGACCATTGAATTAAAAACGAAATAATCAAAACGGGAAATCATGATAAACCTGCAAATTGTAGATGATCATAAAATGGTGGTGGAAAGCCTGAGTAATCTGATTACAACATCAGGTATAGCAACGGTTACAGGCGTTTATTACGATTTGGAATCCTGCCGGAAAGGATTGGTAAAAGACCGCCCGGACATTTTATTGCTCGATATTGGCTTGCCGGATGGCGACGGAGTCGATTTTTGTGCCGAGATAACAAAAAATTATCCCAGATTGAAAATTATCATGCTGACCACTTATAAAGAGTTCAGCATCGCCAAACGCGCTTTGTACAACGGAGCATTTGGCTATATCCTGAAAAATGCCGAAAGCGAGGAAATGCTTACCGGTATTGAAATGGTAAGCCGGAGCGAACAATTTCTGTGTGAAGAGATAAACCTCTTGCTAAAGGAAAAAAGAAATGAGAATATCGTATGGCTTAGTAACCGGGAAAAGGAAGTCTTGAAATATATTGCCGAGGGTTATACGTCGAAAGAAATAGCTGATCATATTTGCAGGGACGAAGAAACCGTCCGGACTTACCGCCGGAACCTGCTTATCAAACTCAACGCCAAAAATACTCCCGAGGCTGTGAAGAAAGGGTATGAGATGAAGCTGATTTGGTGAATCTTCATCAGGAATCCTGCTCCCCCAGTTCAATCACCTCCAGATCCTTGATTTCTTTTCCGTCGATCGCAAACCGAACCAGTGTTCTTACCTGATGAAAACCGTATTTTCCGGCTGCTCCCGGATTGATATGCAGCAATTGCAGGTTCTTATCGTATTGTACTTTTAATATATGCGAATGCCCGCAAATGAAAAGGTTGGGCGGATGGTTGAATATTTCCGGACGGACTTCAGGAGCATATCGACCGGGATAACCACCGATATGAGTGATCCATACATCCACTTCTTCGGCTTTGAAGCGCAGGTCCTTCGGACACATCGACCGGATGATATGCCCGTCGATATTGCCAGATACAGCCCGAACCGGTTTTATAGCTTCCAGACGATTTAAAATTTCCGGACTTCCGATGTCTCCCGCATGCCAGATTTCATCACAGGATGAAAAATAGATACGGTATTTTTCATCCCAACAGGCATGCGTATCCGAAAGTAAACCGATTTTTAACATGAAATTTGATTCTATTCGACAAAATTAATATATTTACATTTTATAAGGACATGTTACTATGGAAAATTCTTATTCCTATTTCAGTCGAGATGTCAGCTGGCTCTCTTTCAACTACCGGGTTTTGCTGGAGTCACGGGATGAGTCTTTGCCGATTTTCGAACGAATCAAGTTCTTATCCATCCATGCCTCCAACCTGGAAGAATTCTACAAAATACGGGTAGCGGAACACCGGGGTGTGATTATGCAGAAAGTGCATTCCGAAGAGGATCCGGCAGAATCGGAACGGGTGCTCGAAGATATCCGGGCGGAAGTAACCCACCAGCAACAGGAGTTTTCACGGATTTTCAATAACGAAATATTGCCTGAACTGGAAAAGAACAACATTGTCCTGTACATGAACAATCAACCTCAGCCGTTTCATCTGGATTTTGTGCGGGATTTTTTCAGGGAGGAAATCTTTCCTTTCCTGCAACCGGCCATCCTGCTGAAAGATGAAATAAAAATTTTTATCCGAGACAACCGTTTATATCAGGTGGTACAGTTAAGGAAAAAAGAAAACGGCAAACAGTATTACGCCATTATTAAAATTCCGTTCACCAAAGTTCCCCGCTTTATCAAACTCCCCTCCTTCGAAAACAAGTATTATTTCATGTTTGTGGAGGATATGATTTCGGCAAATCTGTCGGAAGTTTTTCCTGGGTTTACGGTGGAAGGCTGCTATAATATCAAGATCTCGAGAGATGCGGATATTTATATCGATGAAGAAATCGGAGCCGGAAACGAGCTGGTGGAAACGATTATCAAAAAGGTCAAAAAACGTAAGATCGGAGACCTGAGCCGTTTTGTCTATGACCGGGAAATGCCCCGGGATTGCCTGCAATACATCTGTGAAACATTCCATATCGGGCCCGACGACCGGATTCCGGACAATGCCCACCTAAACATGGAAGACCTGATAAAGTTGCCCAATCCCTGCAAAAAAGAATCGAAATCCACTCCCTATGAACCGGTTTTAATTCCATCCCTGTCCAAAGCCGGCAGCATTCTTCCGGCAATCAGGAAACGGAACATTTTTCTGCATTATCCGTATCATCCTTTCAATTATTTCACCCGTTTTCTTTCCGAAGCAGCCAGTAATCCGAAAGTCGATGAGATTAAGGTTACACAATACCGCGTAGCTCAGGATTCGGAAGTTATTTCCAACCTGATCAATGCAGCTTCAAACGGAAAGAAGGTAACTGTTTTCGTGGAACTGAAAGCGCGCTTCGACGAAGAAAACAATTTATATACGGCTGAAGCTATGAAGCAGGCGGGAATACGGATTATTTACAGCCTTCCCGGCTTAAAAGTACATGCCAAAGTGGCGTTGGTTATCGAGAAACCCGGACGGTTGAACAACCGGACACGTTATGCTTACCTGAGTACCGGGAATTTCAATGAAAAAACGGCACAACTATACTCGGATATGTCCATTTTCACTTCCAACAAAAACCTGACAAAGGAGATCGATCAGGTATTTGATGTATTGGAAGGAAAAATCAAAGAACCGAAATTCAAGCAGTTACTGGTCGCCCAATTCAATCTGGTACCGGAACTGACTCAAATGATCCGGCGTGAAATCCAGCATGTCAAACAAGGAAAAAAGGGCTATATCATTCTGAAAATGAACGGGCTCCAGGATAAATCCATGATCGATGAGATCTACCGGGCCAGTGAAGCCGGAGTGAAAATAGACCTGATCATCCGGGGGATATGCTGCCTGATTCCCAATCAGCCTTACAGTAAAAATATCCGGATCACCCGGATCGTCGACATGTTTCTGGAGCATTCCCGGATCTGGTATTTTTATAATGATGGAAAAGAAGACCTTTATCTCACATCCGCCGACTGGATGAGACGGAACCTGTACCGGCGGATCGAGACAGCTTCTCCTGTATTAGATAAAAACATCAAGCAAACTATAATCGATATCCTGAAAATCCAGTTGAACGATAATCGAAAGGCTTGTTTTATCGATGAAAACCTGAACAATGTTTTCAAGGAAAGAAAAGGAGACAAAGAGGTCTGGGCACAACGAGATATCTACAACTTGCTGGCTGGTAAAAAATGAACGGAACGCTGATCCTGCTGATAATTATTCTTTATTTCGGGACATTACTCCTGATTTCTTATTTCATTGGAAAAAAACATTCGGGAAACGATGCTTTCTTCCTCGGTAATCGTAAGTCTCCCTGGTACATTGTCGCTTTCGGGATGATCGGCTCTTCCCTGTCAGGGGTAACCTTCGTCTCTGTTCCGGGAATGGTCCGTAATTTTGACATGACTTATATGCAAATGGTATTCGGTTTTTTAATCGGTTATATGATCATTGCATTTGTCCTGCTTCCCCTGTATTACCGGATGAATTTAACCAGTATTTATACCTACCTCGATCACCGCATCGGAACGCGGGCCTATAAAACAGGAGCGTCTTTCTTTTTACTTTCCCGAACCATTGGGGCTGCTGCCCGTTTGTATGTGGCAGTACTGATCCTGCAAACCTATGTATTTGAGGCCTGGGGAGTTCCTTTTGGAATTACGGCTGCCGGTTTTCTGCTGATGATCTGGTTGTATACGCACAAAAGTGGTGTGCGCGCCATTATCTGGACCGACCTTCTTCAAACATTCTTTTTATTAGCAGCGCTATTCCTGATAATCTGGCAGGTTGCCAAGCACATGCACTTAGATTTTGGCGGGATTGTCACGACCATTAAAGAAAGCCCGCATTTCCGGATTTTTGTTTTCGATGACTGGCAAACCCGGCAGAATTTTTTCAAACAATTCATCAGCGGGATTTTTGTCACGATTGCCATGACAGGAATCGACCAGGAAATGATGCAGAAAAACCTGTCCTGTAAAAATATCCGGTCGGCACAGAAAAATGTATGTACTTACAGCCTCTTCTTTATTCCGGTGAATTTCCTTTTCCTATGCCTGGGGGTTCTGCTGCTTTATTTTGCAAATGCCAACCAGATTACCCTGCCTGCTTTAGGTGATGACATCCTGCCGATGCTGGTCTCGGAAGGATATTTTGGAATACCGGTCCTGATCTTCTTTACAATCGGAATTATAGCCGTAACTTTTGCCAGCGCCGATTCTGCCCTGACCGGACTCACGACTTCAATCTGCGTCGATATGCTGAATATCTCCCGGCATCAGGAAGAGAAAGCCAAACGCATCCGCCTCGGGGTACATTTTACCCTGTCCCTGGTTTTCATTGCGATTATGCTGATTTTCCGTGCCGTTAACAACACCAGTGTTATTGATGCCATTTACATGATCGCATCTTATACTTACGGTCCTTTACTTGGGTTGTTTGCCTTCGGTATTCTTTTCAAGCGGAAAACCAATGACCGGGCAGTTCCTTATATTTGTGTATTTTCTCCGATTCTTTGCTTTACTGTCAATTGGATATTGGACACGACCATCGGATATCGTTTCGGTTATGAACTACTGATTGTCAACGCATTGCTGGTGATTACCGGGTTGCTCCTATTTCGGGAGAAACAACATAACGTAACATCCGGAGGACATTGAGGCTGATTCCCTACGGGAAATTGGGGAATGGGTTAGTGTAATTCAAATAGTTCAGTGTAGACTTAAATAGTTCAGCGTAGACAGGCCAATTCGCTAAAAGACCAATAAAATAGTCGAAAAAAGAGCAATAGATTCATCATTCATGCTTTTTTTTCGACTATTTCTGTTTTCAGGTTATTACATTCCTTTTATCTCCCTTTTTTTGCATACTTTAGGCTGTAG
>JAVBKV010000066.1:0-8437 GCA_031553885.1 Bacteroidales bacterium | reverse complement strand
ACAGCCTAAAGTATGCAAAAAAAGGGAGATAAAAGGAATGTAATAACCTGAAAACAGAAATAGTCGAAAAAAAAGCATGAATGATGAATCTATTGCTCTTTTTTCGACTATTTTATTGGTCTTTTAGCGAATTGGCCAATTGAGATCAACTAAAAAAAGCCTGTTATTCGATTTTTTGTTGAATAACAGGCTTTTCCTATTTTTAGAGGAAGGATTAATTTCAACCTCCGTTACCACCACGAGGACTACGGTTACCACCGCCTTCACCTCTGCGACGATTCATTAATTCTTTTACTTTTTCTTTGTAAGTTTCCAATTGTTCCGGAGTCAGAACTTTAGAGAATGCCGTTTCTTTTTCTTTCTCTAATGCAGTCATCGCCTCCCGTATTTTTTCCCGGTCTCCTTCTGCACTTTGAAACAATGCCTGTTGAGCTTTTGCAAAAACAAGGTTAATGGAATCGACCGGAGCTACCTGATTCTTTGTTAATTTCAGCTCGCTCTCCATCCATTTGGTTGTTTGCTTGGCACGTTCTTCAACAGTCATCCGTTGACCGCCTTGTCCTCCCTGGGGGCGTTGTGCTGTTATCATTGTCGACACCGACAAGAGTAAAATAAATAATAAAAAAATTTTTTTCATAATGCATAATGTTTTAAGTGCTATACACACTGTTCATTCTTATTAGACTATCCAACAAAGATAAGGTTTAATTTAATCTTTTAAAAATTTCTGAAAACGCTATTTGTTAATCGGATACATTCTTTCTATTTCTGTGCTTCTGATCCTCCGATGATATCCAGCAATTCGCTGGTAATGGATTGCTGCCGTTGTTTGTTGTACTGAATCGTCAGATCATCCAGAATTTCACCGGCATTATCGGTAGCAATCTGCATGGCCAGCATACGAGCCGCCTGTTCGGCAGCCGCAGAATCCAGCAGGACTGCATAAATCTTGGTTCGCAGCGATTTAGGGATCAGGGATTCCAGGATTGTTTTCTTATCCGGTTCTACAATATAGTCCGTTTGGACAGAAGAATGACTCTCCTCTTTTTCAGGAAAAATAAGTGGCAAGAATTGTTCCTCCGTAGGCACCTGAACTGCAGTACTTTTGAAATGGTTGTAAATCAATTCCACCTTATCGACTTTTCCACTTAAAAAGTCTTCCATCAACCTGTCTGCCAGTTGCCTGGCGCCTTCAAAATTAGGTTTATCCATCAGGGGGATATAGCTGCCTTGTATCTGAAAGGGAAAAGGTAATTTTCTAACTTCATCTTCCACCTTCTTTCCCACCGGATAAATATCGATATCTTCCCCTTTTAATTGCGGATATTTACCTATAACTTCATCCAATAAGCGAAGCATATTGGAGTTAAAAGCTCCGCACAAACTGGAATTGGACGACAAAACGACAATCGCCAATCGCTTTACTTCCCGCTCTTGGGAAAGAGCAGAAATAAAATCGGTTTCCGAAGCCAGGAAATCATTCAATATCCGGGTCAGACGGGTCTCATAAGGCAAAAAGTTCTCAATCTGATACTGAGCCTTCCTCAACTTAGCCGAAGCTACCATCTTCATGGCTGAAGTAATCTTCTGAGTCGATTTGACCGAAGCAATACGTCCTTTTATTTCTTTTAATGAAGACATCTTTAAGAATTAAGAGTTAAGAATTAAGAGTTAAGAGTTAAGAATGCGTTTAATTCTTAATTCTTAACTCTTAACTAATTATTTGTATTCTTTTGCTACTTCCAACGCTGTTTCCCTCAAGATGCGTTCCACATCGTCATTCAGAATTCCCTGGCGAAGCACATCCAGTACATCGGTCCGGTGTTTCAGTTCCAATACGTCCAGGAACGATTTTTCAAAATCACGCACTTTTTCCACAGGAACATCGGTCAGCAGACCTTTGGTACCAGTATAGATAATCGCTATTTCCTTTTCAACAGGAAACGGATGATATTGCGGCTGAATGAGCAATTCGGAGTTTTTCTTTCCCTTATCCAGGGTCATCCGGGTTACCTGGTCCATATCACCTCCGAATTTGGTAAAAGCTTCCAATTCGCGGTATTGAGCCTGGTCGGTCTTCAAAGTACCGGCAATTTTCTTCATGGCCTTGATCTGGGCATTTCCCCCTACCCGGGAAACAGATATACCTACGTTGACCGCAGGACGGATACCGGCATTGAACAACCCGGTTTCAAGGAATATCTGACCGTCGGTAATAGAGATCACATTCGTCGGAATGTAAGCCGACACGTCACCGGCCTGGGTTTCGATAATAGGCAATGCAGTTAACGAACCACCACCCTTTACCTTATCTTTCAGGTTATCGGGCAGGTCATTCATCTGACGGGCCACATCGTCATTGCTGATAATCTTGGCAGCACGTTCCAGTAAACGGGAGTGCAGGTAAAAAATATCTCCCGGATAAGCTTCCCGTCCGGAAGGACGACGAAGGATCAGCGATACTTCGCGGTAAGAAACTGCTTGTTTGGATAAATCGTCATACACGACCAAAGCATGCCGGCCCGTATCACGGAAGTATTCACCGATAGCTGCACCTGCAAACGGAGCGTAGAACTGCAAAGCTGCCGGATCGGAAGCTGTAGCCGAAACTACAATGGTGTACTCCATCGCACCCCTCTCTTTCAGGGTATTGACGATATTGGCAACCGTAGAACCTTTTTGTCCCACAGCCACATAAATACAATAAACTGGTTTTCCGGCCAGAAAATTCTCCCGCTGGTTGATAATGGTATCTATTGCAATCGCCGTTTTTCCTGTCTGACGGTCACCGATGATCAACTCCCGCTGGCCCCGGCCGATAGGAATCATGGCATCGATGGATTTGATACCGGTTTGCAACGGCTCGTTCACCGGCTGACGAAAGATAACACCCGGAGCCTTACGTTCCAATGGCATTTCCAACAGTTCACCCTGAATCGGCCCCATAGCATCCAGGGGTTCTCCCAACGGATTAATTACCCGCCCCAGCAGACCCTCTCCGGTCATGATGGATGCAATCCGCCCCGTACGTTTCACCGTATCGCCTTCTTCAATCATCTCTGTAGGACCAAGTAACACAGCTCCCACGTTATCTTCTTCCAGGTTCATCACAATGGCCATGACACCATTCTCGAACTGAAGAAGCTCTCCTGATTCGGCGTTACTCAAGCCAAAAATACGGACCACCCCGTCACTCACCTGGAGAACGGAACCTACTTCCTCAAACTTTATACGGGTATCTATACCTTCCAGCTGCATTTTCAGCACTTCTGAAACTTCGCTTGCTTTTATTTCAGGCATAACTTTTTTAAATTAAGAATTAAGAATTAAGAATTAAGAATTGATTCTTTAGTTCAATTCTGTAATTAAAACTTAATTTGCATTATTCTGTTAATTGAATACGTATCTGATTCAACTGATTTCTAACACTGGCATCCAGGCGTTTGTCATCCAGTTCCAGGATAAAACCACCAATAATAGCAGGATCGGTACGAGTTACAAAATCGACCTCTTCGTGGGATTGCTCAGCAATAACTTTCCTTAGACTGTTTTTTATATCTTCCGAAACAGCGTCGGTTGTCGTCAGCTTTGCAATCAGAATACCTTTTTCTTTCCGGTAGTATTCCTGATACATCAATGCAATCATCTGCATGTAATTTTCCCGCTTATTCCCGATAACCAAACGCATCAGACTCTTGAATGTATCGCTTACTTCCATTCCTGCCGCTATGCTCAGGATTTTTATTTTCTCCTGAGGCAGAACCGTAGGGTCTTCCATGACTTTACTCATCGTCCGGAAAGAAAGAAAATTTTCCGACAAGGTTTTCATTTCCTCGTATAAACGGGTTTCTTCCCCTTTTTCAAGAGCAAACTCATATACCGCTTTAGCATACCGGGCCGATATTCTTCCTGCATCCATGCTTGTTGAATTAAGAATTAAAAATGAAGAATTAAGAATGAAAACAAATAGGGATGCATTCAATTTTTAATTCTTAATTTTTCATTTTTAATTATTCTGTGTTTCGTCAATCAATTTATTTACCAATTCCACCTGTGCTTGCTTATTGTCGAGGTTTCTTCTCAACACCTTCTCTGCAATACCAATGGAAAGTTCAGCCACCTGGGCGCGTACATCACGGATCGCCTCTTCCTTTTCTTTCCTGATAGCGACGCGAGCTTCCTGAATGATTTTATCAGCTTCAACAGCAGCCTGCTGTTTGGCTTCCTTAATCATCTGCTCACGCATATCGGCACCATCCTTAAGCAAACAAAGCTGTTCCTTCTTCGCTTCTGAAAGAATATGCTCGCTTTCTTCCTTGATACCGGCTAAACGGTCGTTGGCCTCTTTCGCAGCCTGAAGCGACTCGTCAATAAATGCCGCCCGTTTTTCAACCCCTTTCAGGATAACCGGCCAGGCATACTTAGCCAATACAAAAAAGACAAGTCCGAATGGAATAAGCATCCAGAATATAAGACCTATATCCGGAGTAAATAATTCCATACAATAAAATTATAAGAAAATAGCTAATGCACAAACAATAACAGCCAGGAAGGCAACACCTTCAATCAAAGCCGCAATCACAATCATGTTGGCACGGATATCTCCGGCAGCTTCCGGTTGACGGGCAATCGCATCCATGGCCTGACCTCCAATTTTTCCAATTCCCAATCCGGTACCGATGGCAACAATTCCGGCTCCTATTGCAGCCCCTAATTTAGCTAATCCTGCTCCTGCAGTGGCTTGTAATAAAATCGACAGTAACATAATTTTCTTCTTTAATGATTATTATTATTCGTTTTTTATATTTTTATTTCAATGGATCAATGACTTGCATGATGCTGTACCCTTCCCATCCCGATGAAAATAGAAGACAACATAGTAAAAACGTAAGCCTGTATAAAAGAGACCAATACATCCAGCAACAACATAAAAATGGAAAATGCAACCGATACGACAGAAACGCCTGTTGCAACTGCCGGACCGATCATAATGGAAAATATGAAAATCAAGCTTACCAGTACCAGAATCACAATATGGCCTGCCAGCATATTCGCAAACAAACGGATCATCAGGGCAAAAGGCTTCGTGAAAATACCCAGTAATTCGATAAACGGCATAATAGGAATCGGCACTTTCAGCCAGGTCGGAACGTCCGGCCAGAATATTTCCTTCCAATATTCCTTACTGCCAAACAGATTGGTTATTGCAAATGTAAATAAAGCCAGCACAAAAGTAACGGAAATATTTCCGGTCACATTGGCTCCTCCCGGCATAAAAGGAATCAACCCCAACAGGTTATTGAAAAAAATAAAAAAGAAAGCGGTCAGAAGATAAGGAGCAAAACGCTTATATTCAACACCGACACAAGGCTTTATCACATCATTCAGTACAGACATCACCAACATTTCCAACGAGCCGGCAAATCCTCTCCTGGGTTTGAATGGGTCTTTTTTATAACCGGAAGCCAACGATACAAATATCAATACCAGAAGCAGAGAAGCCAAGCTAATAGAGGCTGCATTTTTAGTAAACGATAAGTCCAACGGCCGGACTTGTTCTCCGGAATTGCCTGTCTCAACAATTTTTCCCTTGTAAGCGCCTTCATGAGCAATCTGAAATCCCTCATAACTATGCCCGTGTGCCAACTGTGAGGAAGAGAATACAAACCATCCTCTATCCAGACTTTTCACGATAACCGGAAGCGGAACCGAATAGTGATGTTCCCCGATGGTTATCAAATGCCAGTCATACGCATCCAGGACATGAGAAAAAATCATCTCTTTCAGATCAAATGATTCTTTTTCGTGTTCTCCCTCATTTGCTTTTGATGTAAGTGTAAACACAAACAACAACAATGAAGGTAAAGCTATTTTGGCTATGGAATTTATTTTTTTACAAAACATCATATTTTATTTTTCATTTTATCCGGATGTTGCGAATTCTTCATAACTATCGTTTCAAAAACAAGATAAACAATATAATACACCACAAAGAGAGCAACAAAAGCAACTGTATGTACCCGATCCAGAACAATACCTGTAACCAGGACCACAAGCAAACCGATCACTCGTATTAACCGCGCAAGCATCAGCTTTTTCACGGATATCCGTTCTCCTCTTTCCGCTTGTTTTCCAATCAAAGCTGAAAGATATAATCCGTCAAGCATATAAAATACCGGGATTAATATAAAATACGCCGGAGCATTTACTTGTCCGTACAAGGCAAAAAAGCCATAAGCACATAAAGTAAGGGCAAGCAATATAATCAATAAAACAATATAGATCCGGACTCCCTTATTCATTTCCTATCAATCAATACAAACGGAAACCACATTATTTTTAGCTTCCACAAACCCTCCGTCTATGGCTAACTCTTTATCTTCACCTTTTACCCGGTACACCAGCATCCCTTTTTGCAGGGATGAAATAATGGGTGCATGGCGTTCCAGAATCGTGAAACTACCATTCGTCCCCGGTAGAGTAACCAATTCGGCTTCTCCGGAGTACAACGTTTTTTCAGGTGATACAATTTCCAGCCTCATGTTTATATAGCTAAGCCAAGGTCTCCCTCAACTCTTAATTCTTAATTCTTAATTTTTAATTCTTAACTCTTAAGCTTTTCCGCTTTTGCTTTTGCATCTTCAATCGTTCCCACATTCAGGAATGCCTGTTCGGGAAGATCATCCACTTCTCCGTCCATAATCATATTGAAGCCCTTGATCGTATCCTCGATAGACACCATCACACCCGGGACTCCGGAAAAAGCTTCTGCCATAAAGAACGGCTGAGAAAGAAAACGTTGTACACGACGTGCCCGGTTCACCACTTGCTTGTCGGTATCGGAAAGTTCTTCCATACCCAGGATCGCAATAATATCCTGCAGTTCTTTGTACCGTTGCAGCAATTGTTTTACCCGTTGAGCCGTATTGTAATGATCCTCTCCGATAACGTTCGGATCGAGAATACGGGAAGTTGATCCCAACGGATCCACTGCCGGGTAAATACCCAACTCAGAAATTTTACGATCCAATACCGTCGTAGCATCGAGGTGGGAAAAAGTCGTAGCAGGAGCCGGGTCAGTCAAGTCGTCAGCTGGTACATAAACCGCCTGAACGGAAGTGATGGAACCGTTTTTGGTAGAAGTAATCCGTTCCTGCATGATACCCATTTCCGTGGCCAGAGTAGGTTGGTATCCTACTGCAGAAGGCATACGACCCAGCAAAGCAGATACTTCGGATCCGGCCTGAGTAAAACGGAAAATATTATCAATAAAAAACAGAATGTCCCGTCCTGCATCACCACCCATATCGCGGAATGACTCAGCAATAGTCAGTCCTGATAAAGCAACCGAAGAACGGGCTCCGGGAGGTTCATTCATTTGTCCGAAAACAAGCGTAGCCTGTGATTTAGCCAATTCTTCATAATCGATCTTGGACAAATCCCATTCGCCTCTTTCCATAGATTCCGTGAATTCCT
Source organism: Bacteroidales bacterium (assembly GCA_031553885.1). GTDB lineage: Bacteria > Bacteroidota > Bacteroidia > Bacteroidales > Azobacteroidaceae > JAVBKV01. The sequence continues at coordinate 961 of JAVBKV010000066.1, read as the reverse complement.
TACCATATCGGATCACTCCGGATTCGATCATCTCACGAAGCAGGTCGTTTCCCTCACGGGTACGTTCTCCGACTCCGGCAAAAACCGAAAATCCATTGTGTTTTTTAGCTATGTTATTGATCAACTCCATGATCAAGACAGTTTTGCCTACACCAGCCCCACCGAACAGACCAATTTTTCCTCCTTTTAAGTAAGGAGCCAGCAGGTCGATCACTTTAATACCGGTAAAAAGAATTTCGGTAGAGGTGGACAAGTCTTCAAACTTAGGTGGTTCCCTGTGAATCGGAGCAGCTCCTTCGTGGCTGACCGGTTTCATACCGTCAATGGTTTCTCCGATTACATTCAACAGACGACCTTTCACCTGATCACCTACAGGCATAGATATAGGGGCTCCCATATTTTCTACTTTCATTCCGCGTTGGATACCGTCGGTAGAGTCCATAGCAACCGCACGCACGGTATTTTCACCAATGTGTTGCTGAACCTCTGCAACCAGTATTTTTCCATTGAGACGGGTCACTTTCAAGGCTTCCCTGATTTTAGGAAGTTCATTTCCGCCTTTTGTATACGAAACGTCAATTACAGGACCAATCACCTGAGAGATATATCCGATTTTTTCCGACATGATATAGAATAAATATTGAAAATAGTAGTAAAAAAGCAAACTACCTTGCTTCAGGAAGATGCATAAAAAATTACACATTCTTCCGAAAGCAAGGTAGGCAAAGGTAGTACTTCTTTATCAAAAAACAAATGTTAAAGCCTGTTTTTTATTTTTAAATTCGTATTTCTGTTATTTCTTTTTATCCTTTTCTGCAGGCTCATCTTTCACTACTTTAACCGTATAGCCGATTTTTTCAAATCCTTTTGCAATCGCTTCCGGAGTCGTTTTATCCGCCTTGTACGTCACCTCCACGGTCTGAGTTTCCAGGTCACATTTCAGGTCGGTAACTCCTTTCTC
>JAVBKV010000043.1:0-62800 GCA_031553885.1 Bacteroidales bacterium | reverse complement strand
TCGGCATTGATTTGTGCATTACGGTTTTTTACAGCAAAAATGATTTGTAAAAAATGTTGGGAATAGGTATTGGCCATGGTTTTTTTGTGTTTTGATTAATAATGGACGACAAATGTATAAATTATTTTGAAATAATGAAGGTTTCGCTGCTCTGCAGCTCTGTTTGGCTTGTGTTGCATCCTTTCCTTTCCGGGGGCTCGCTTGCGCTTCGAACCCCGGCTATGAAGATGTTGGCGCTCTGCGCCGAAAATGTATCTGAATCTACCGGATATGACTGGCTTGGAGCCTCTGCCTATATAGAATGCACCCTCTGGACACATTTATAACTTAACGGCCATGCAGTTGCAATGGGGGTCATGCAGAAGATATAACCCCTACGGGGTAAGCCTTTACATTTTGTAATTACAAAAACTCAATTGTTTTTTCCAATTGGTTAATTCTCGATCCTTTGATTAAAATGTGATAGCCGGATACCGGATTTTTTTGCAGGTATTCCAGCAATTCAGGGGTATCCGGAAAAAATTGCCAGTTATCAGGATGCCCGGCGTCACAGGCAAGAAAATTTTCTCCGCACAGCAGCACCCCGTCCAAGGTAATGGTTGCAAGCATTTCAATTATCTTCCGGTGTTCTTCCGGACTGTATTCTCCCAATTCTTTCATGTCTCCTAAAATCACCATTTTAGGAAAAGCCTGCAATTGTCCGAAATTTTCAAGGGCAGCCTGCATACTGGTAGGATTGGCATTATAGGCATCAATGATCAGGTGATTCTTATCTGTATCTTTGGCCTGTGAACGGTTATTCTGTGGGGTATAACCGGCTATCGCAAGGTTAATAGCAGAGGCATCCACCCCAACATACGAAGCGATTGCAATTGCAGCCAGTACATTTTCCAGGTTATAAGCGCCTGTCAGATGGGTGGATAATGCATAAGCATTCCGGTCTTTATGCCAATGAAGATTCAAATAAGAGGAAGCCTCTCCCACTTCTCCCCAAACAAAAGACTCCGGAGTTTGCCCGTAATAAATGACATCCAATCCCTTCAGAATATCGTTTAATAACTTATTTTCATGATTAACGAATCCTTTTTTTCCTGTTTCACGCAAGTAATCATACAGCTCCCCTTTAGTACGGATCACACCTTCGAAAGATCCGAATCCTTCTAAATGAGCTTTCCCTACGTTAGTTATCAAACCATAGTCCGGTTCTGCAATCAGGCAGAGTTCGCGGATATCACCCGGATGACTGGCTCCCATTTCAACGACCGCCCATTCATGTTCCGGTTGTAATTTCAGCAGGGTCAGTGGAACCCCGATGTGATTATTCAGATTACCCGGGGTATACAACACGTTATATTTTGAAGATAAAGCCGTTGCAAGCAATTCTTTGGTAGTCGTTTTTCCATTGGTTCCGGTAATCGCGATTACCGGTGTTTTCAATTGCTTCCGGTGGTAATTGGCCAGTTCCTGTAATGCTTTCAGGCTGTCGGCAACCCGGATGATCCACGGATCGGAAGGCAATTTTTCACTATCGCCGACAGCATAAGCACAACCCTTTTCCAGGGCCTGTCCGATGTATTCATTCCCATCGAAATGTTCACCTTTCAGGGCAAAAAAGATAGAACCTTCGGGACAATTCCGGGTATCGGTAGTTACAAGAGGATGTTGAAGGAAAAGCGTATAGATCTGTTGAATATCCATGGATTCTGTTTTTTGAGAAACAAAGATACGGATTTTTGTTATTTTCTCGTTATCTTTGAACGTCGAATGAATTGAAATTGCCAACAGCATGTTTATCAATATCCAGGGAAGACTGGTAGATGCCTCGGACCCACTGATAATGGGTATCCTGAACCTGACACCGGATTCTTTTTACAGCGAAAGCCGCAAACAAACCGAAAGAGAAATTATCGAACGGATCCATCAGCTCCGGGAAGAAGGAGCAGACATTATCGATGCGGGGGCCTATTCCTCCCGTCCGGGAGCAACCCCTGTCAGCGAAGAGGAAGAATGGGAACGGCTGGCATACGGATTGGAAATCCTTTTCAGGGAATATCCGGAAGCGATCGTCTCTGTGGATACCTTCCGGTCGGGAATTGCCTGTCGTTGTGTCGAACAGTTCGGAGTGGCTATGATCAACGATATTTCAGCCGGAGAACTGGATCCGTTGATGTTCGACACAATAGCGGTCCTGCAAGTCCCTTACATCATCATGCACATGTGCGGAACCCCGCAAACGATGATGCAGTACACCCAATACAACGACCTGATGCAGGATATTTTCCTTTATTTTTCCGAGAAAATCAACCGCCTTCATCAAAAAGGAGTCAACGACATCATTATCGACCCGGGATTCGGATTCAGCAAGACCATCGAACAAAACTACGTATTGATGAATAAATTAGAAGAATTTCGTATCTTTGAGCTTCCTTTACTGATCGGGATTTCGAGAAAAAACATGATCCGGAAAATACTGGATTGTTCTGTGGAAGAGAGCCTGTCGGGTACGATTGCCCTGAATATGCTAGCTCTTATGAAAGGTGCGAATATCCTCCGGGTACATGATGTAAAGGAAGCGGTACAGACCGTTCAACTATATAATCAGGTAAAAAAAGCAAGGTATGCTGCATATTAATTTCGGAATAAAAGACGCTGTCGATGTCCTTTTAGTTGCATTCTTCCTTTACAAGACCTATCAGTTGATGAAAAGGTCGGGAAGTACTGCGATCTTTTCGGGTATCCTGGCCTTTATTGCCATCTGGATACTGGTTTCCCAGGTCCTTGAAATGCGGTTGATGGGAGCCATCCTGGACAAATTCATCAGTGTTGGTTTCATTGTTCTGGTTATTTTGTTTCAGGACGAGATCCGACGTTTTCTACAGGTCATGGGGTCACACCGCGGATGGAAATTCCTTACCCGACTATTCAACAGTAAAAACAATACGGTTTCCGATGATTTATCCTATATCATGCCTATCGTTCTGGCCTCCATGAATATGTCGAAAACAAAAACCGGCGCCCTGATCGCCATCCAGCAGGATATTGTCCTGGACCTGTATGTGCAGACCGGTGAGGTCATCAATGCCAATGTAAGTTCCCGGCTGATCGAAAATGTCTTTTTCAAGAACAGCCCGCTGCACGACGGAGCCATGATCATTGCCGGGAAGAAAATCAAAGCAGCAGCCTGTATCCTGCCGGTTTCCCAGAAGAACGATATCCCGAAAGAACTGGGTTTACGTCACCGCTCAGCGCTCGGTATATCCCAGGAAACGGATGCTAAAGTCATTGTCGTATCCGAAGAAACAGGCCGGATTTCGTTGGCTCATGAGGGAAAACTGTACCTCAACATCTCCGGGGAAGAGCTTCAGAAAATGTTGATTTCCAAGAAATAAAACGTATCAACCCGGTATGGAAGAAAATTCACCCAAAAAACAATCCCGGTTAAAAAGTTTTGCCGTAGCCTTTTACGGACTGAAAATCATCTTTCTCAACGAAAGGAATTTCCGTTTCCATTTACTCATCGGACTGGCAGTAATCGCCGCCTGCTTCTTTTTCGGGGTAACCGCCCTGGAGTGGATTGCCATTTTGTTGACAATTGCTCTTGTTTTGTGTGCAGAAGCCCTGAATACAGGTATTGAATACCTTTGTGACTACCTTTCTCCGGAATTTCATCCGATGATAAAAAAAATCAAGGATGTGGCAGCGGGAGCAGTTCTGTTAACGGCTATCATCGCGATTGTGATCGGCTGTATCATATTTATTCCTTATTTATTGCAATTCCTATGAAACATCTATTGTGTATCAGTCTTTTGTTTTTCAGCGTATGGAATATACAGGCCAATAACGATTCCATCGCTCCGGTCAAGGCCTATCCGGAAACGACCCAGGGGTTGAAGTTCTCGGCCAAGGGGTTAATCGTTCCCGGAGTCCTCCTTGCCGCAGGGATTTATGGAACAATTGATCATCATTGGGACAAAAAAATACAGCAACAAGCTGAGAAATGGAATGGGAACACTTCGATCGACAATGTATTGCCCGTTATTGCACCGGCATCCGTCTATATACTGAACTGGTCGGGAGTGAAAGGAAAGCATAACTTCGTGGATCGTTCTGTCATCCTGGGAACAGCCGCCGTCTTATCCCTGGGAACAACCCAGCTACTGAAATCGACTATTTCGACAACCCGTCCGGACGGTAGTTCCGATGATTCGTTTCCTTCCCTTCATACGGCTACAGCCTTTGTAGGAGCCGAATTTATGTGGCAGGAATACAAAGATCAATCGGTGTGGTATGGAGTAGCCGGATATACCCTGGCCACAGCTACGGGATTTCTCCGGATTTACAACGACAGACATTGGCTTTCGGATGTATTGGCCGGAGCCGGTATCGGTATTCTGGGGACCAAAGCGGCTTACTGGCTGTATCCCGAAATCCGGAAAATTTATGCCGGAAGCAAACTGGACCATGCGATGATCCTGCCCTGGGGGAGCGGACAAGGATTCGGCCTCAGCCTCTCCGCACGGTTCTAATCATTAGAAAATTCCTAAGGTGCGCCAGCACCGAAACCTTTTTTGCCCCATGCGTCAGCATGTGGATTATTATATCAATTTCCGGTAAAAATTTTCCTGATAATTTTTGCCGACCGGAATTCGTTGGTCGCTGATTTTTATGACATTCCGTTCAATATTTTCTATTTTATCCAGCGCAACAATGTAAGATTTATGTACCCTCAAAAAATTATTTCCGGGTAATAATTTTTCCAATTGAGCAAAACTTTGCAGAGTCATGATTTTAAGTTGCCGGGTTACAATCCGCAGGTAAGCACCCATTCCTTCGATGTACAGAATATCATCGAAATCGACCCTTTCCATCCGGTATTCCGTTTTAACGAATATATAATTTCGTTGTGTAGTTCCCTGTTGCAATTCCGACTGAACTTTATTTACCGCTTTCAGAAACCGTTCAAAAGAATACGGTTTTAAGAGGTAATCCGAAACATTATGTTCAAAACCTTCCAATGCATACTGGCTGTATGCCGAAACAATGATAATTTTTGGAGGAGATACCAGGGCTTTCATGAATTGCAAGCCTGTAAATAATTCCATCTGAATATCCAGAAAGACCAGATCGACCGCATTTTCCTGCATGAACGCAAGAGCCTCCACTCCGTTGTCGAACGAATGCAGCAAGCTCAGTGAAGGGACCTGGCGGATAAATCCTTCCAGTTTTTCAATAGCCAGGGGCATGTCTTCAACCAGGATACACTTAATCACGGATATCGATTGTTAATTCAACACAAAATAAATCATTTTTCCGGTTAATTTGTAATAAATGCTGACCCGGATAAATAATTCCCAACCGGCGTTTCACCAATTCCAGACCAACTCCACTCGATGTATCCTTGGATATGGAATGATGTAAATTATTGATATTCTGAGAGCGAAAGCAAATTTGCCGGTCGGTAATCTGAAAAGAAATACAGATTGCCTGAGGTTGATCTTTATCTGTACAATGCTTGAACGCATTTTCAATGAATGAGATAAACAACATCGGTGCCACCCGGATTTCTGCCGGATCACCCAGAACCTGGTAATCGACCAGTTGAGAATTGGAATACTGCAATTGTTGAAGGGAAAGGTAATTTTTAATATAATCCAGTTCTTTTTTCAAAGGAACCTTTTCCTCATTGGTTTCATAAATCATGTACCTCATGATTTCCGAAAGATCGATCAGGGATTTGGATGCACAATCCGGATCTGACTTAATCAAGCTATCGATATTATTCAGGGTATTGAAAAGGAAATGGGGGTTTATCTGATTTTTAAGCAGCATAAGCTCACTTTTCAGGTTCTGTCTTTTCAATATTTTTTGACTCCGGTCTTTGCTAAACCAATCGATCCCCAGACAAAGAATTATTGCAAGTGACATGGTCTTTAAGGTATTCGCCAAACTATATATCCCCGAATTCAACCAAAATTCTTTTTCTATAAGTCCCGGCAAGCTAAATGCAAGTAAAAGGAGGATAATAAATCCATAGGCAAATTTTTTCCTGTTTTTTGTCCAGAGATAAGTAAGCAGGTAAGAAATAAAAAAAGTAATAACCTGCTGAATCATTAATATCTTCACACCGTCCGTCGTATGAAACCATACTCCTCCTCCCAGTCCCTGTATAAAAGCAAACAAAAGAGATGGCAGAATAGTAAAACCGACAAAAAATAAAATCCCTGGCAATAAAACCTTAATCCATTTTTTCATATTCTTATTTTTTTTATGATTTTATACAAAGATCAATCCTTAACTAGTCATAAAAAAACAGAATGAACAAACAGACAATTTTTATGCATGAAAAACGTTGTTTACCAATTACTCGCAAACATCCACAAAGAAGTCATACAGTGGTTTCATCAGGGCGAATTCGCCGGCCAGAAACTGAGCGAATCCAGCATCGAACAATTCTTTTCCGATTTCTTTTTTCTTATACAGATAAACGCTCTTACGCTGCATCCAGGGTTGGAAATATTCCGGCAGATCGTTTTTCAAGGGACGTTTGTATGCTTCTCCTTCCAGGGTAAAACCATACTTTCCGGTCAGGTCTTCGGTCATTTCCCGGAAACGGTTCGGCTCGTACTCCACCCGGTCGCGGAAGCTATCCATGAGGGATTTTTTAGAGCCATACAATCCCATGCCATATTGGTATTGATTCCCGCCGATCTCCATGAAGAACGCCGGAAAGTTCTGCCACTCGGCTACCATTCGCTGGAAAGTAATCCACATGTGGTTTTTATACGGTGTTTTATCGTACGAAAAACGGATATCGCGATAAATGCGGGAGAGGACACGAGTAGTACGAAAATCGATCTGGGAATCGATTTCATACATAGGAGGAGTCATGGCAACCACCAATGCTTTCAGTGGTTGCATGACTTCGAGCTCGTAAATATACTTATGTTCGTCGAACCAGGGTTTACAATTATTTTCTTCCAGGTCCCTGAAAAATTGGAAGGTTTCGGGGGTAAACCCGGTAAAGACAGTTGAAGATTTCATACTCAATAACGCATAATTTACAGAATTGTTTGCCTCAATAATGCATGCCACAAGTATCACAGCACATCGTATCGATTGCAGGATAATTGATCCTGGCAAACAATTTCGGATCTGATCCCATTTTTAATTTACATTTATTTAAACGATAAACTCCCATATACTTATTACCTTCACATATTTCTTTCCAGGTATATTTTTCGAGCGTATCGGAATCAAAGATATATAAAATCGACAGATTATTGATAGCTGCATTGTAATAAAATTTTCCGGGTTCGATCCGTTTGACGAATTGTAGCGTGGGTTCTCTCTCCGGCAGGGAATTTTCATCATCACAATAATAAGAGGAAAGATAACAACCGATCGCGTTGTCAGAGTCGTTTTCGACCATCACATTGACAGGTTCTTCAACACAGCATACACACATGAAAAGCATGCAGACGAAAGTCGCAATGAAATAGAGAAATAGTGTCTTCATAGTACAGTATTTTATTTTAGATAAAAATTATATCCCAACGATGTCCAGAACATGTTCGTCTGAATATATGCTCCAGCCTGACGGTTAATATTAATTAATCCTTTGTCAATCCCCAGATGGAGGGAAACATGTTGTATGAAAAATGTAAAATCGAACTTTAGTCCGAAGTCAAAGGGTTGAATAAAATCAGAAGTATAAGTCTTTATTTTGACCGATTGATCAAAATAGACATCACGGGCTGTACGATTGCCGCTTAGTCCGTAAGAAATATAGGGCCCTGCTTTTATCAGAAGGTAACTGTTTTTTTGAAAACTTGTCCAAAGACGATACCCTGCCAGCACCGGTAGTTGCAAGGAATTGGATTCAATATTAAACGGCATGGAATAGACGTTGCCATCTATTTTCTGATCAGTAAAGGTATATTTACTATTTCTTGAAATGAAATGTAAACCCGGTTCGATAAAGAAACATTTTGAAAGTGAAATCCCAGATACCACTCCTATTTGGTATCCACCCTTTGAATCGCTATCGATTCCTGAATAATAAGAAGAGTTAAATCCACCTGTTATACTCAGGTAGGTTTCTTGAGCTTGCAGTGATACACAACCGGACAAAAACAACAAGAGTAAAATTTTGATTTTCATATTTTATAATTTAAATTTAAAAATTGAAGGTTGAAAGCTTATTATACAATAATTTTTTAACTTTCAACCTTCAACTAAATATGAAATATCAAAATTTCAGAAACGTTGCATTCTGTCCGGAAAAATAAAATAAGTTTAAATTCCCATGGCTTTCCGTACCATATCGATTTTTGCTTCGGCAGCAGCTTCGGCAGCAGTTAATTCATCGCGGGAAGCTACCTGACTTTGTACCTCGATATAAAATTTTATTTTGGGTTCTGTTCCCGAAGGACGGATCGAAACCTTGGTATGGTCCTCGGTGAAATATTGAAGCACGTTGGAGGTTGTAGGCATATCCAACGTTACTTTCTCGTCTTCCACCAGGTCATATCCAACCAAACGGACAAAGTCCTTGATGAATGTTACCTTCGAACCTGCTATTTCCTGGATTGGATTTTCCCGGAAATTTTTCATCATAGCTTCAATTTCCTCTGCTCCGGATTTACCTTGTTTGACCACAGAAATACCTTTTTCTTTGGAGAAACCGTATTCCACATAAATATCCTGAAGCAGTTCATATAACGTTTTACCGTTGTCCTTGGCCCAGGCAGCGATTTCAGCCAGCAGCATACAAGCCGACACCGCATCTTTATCGCGGACAAAATCTTCAGCCAGAAAGCCGTAACTTTCCTCTCCACCACCGATGTAACTTCTTTTCCCTTCATTTTGACGCATTACATCCGCAATCCATTTGAAGCCGGTATAGCAGTCGTACATTTTTACTCCATTGCGTTTTGCAATGTTTTTCACCAGTTCGGACGAAACAATCGTTTTGACCACATACTCTTTACCTTGTAATTTACCCAGTTCTTTCCAGCGGGTAATCAGGTAATACAGATAAATAACAAGGGTCTGATTCCCGTTAATGAGGATAAATTCTCCCTTTTCATCACGGACAGCAGCACCTACCCGGTCTGCATCCGGATCCGATGCCATTACCAGATCAGCACCTGTTTCCTGGGCTCTTTTCACCGCCATTGCCAATGCAGCAGGCTCTTCCGGGTTCGGAGAAACTACTGTTGGGAAATCACCACTCACGACATCCTGTTCGGGAACATGAATGATATTGGTAAATCCCATAGCTTTCAATGCATCCGGGATCAATTGCCCGCCGGTACCATGAATCGGGGTGTATACGATCTTGATGTCATTATGCTTTTTAATTGCTTCCGGAGAGAGGGAAATCGTAAGCAAATCGTTAATGAAATCCTGATCGGTTTTTTTATCCAGGATTTGTATTAATTCGGGGTTTCCTTTGAAATTAATCGCTGAAACAGATGAGATCCGGTTTACTTCACTGATGATGTTCCGGTCGTGAGGAGCAATTACCTGCGCTCCGTCGTTCCAATACGCCTTGTAACCGTTGTATTCTTTGGGATTATGGGAAGCCGTAATAACAATACCGCTCTGGCAACCCAGTTTCCGGATTGCATAGCTGACTTCCGGAGTCGGGCGAAGATCCGGGAACAGGTAAGCACGAATTCCGTTCGCCGAGAAAATATCAGCAGAAATTTCTGCAAATTTCCGACTGTTGTTCCGGCAGTCATGTCCGATTACCACGCTGATTTGCGGAAGGGCGGCAAACTCTTTCTTCAGGTAATTGGCCAATCCCTGCGTAGCCGCTCCGACGGTATAAATATTCATCCGGTTGGTTCCGGCACCCATGATGCCCCGGAGTCCTCCGGTACCGAATTCCAGGTCTTTGTAAAAAGCTTCAATGAGGTCCGTTTTGTCCTCTTTATCCAATAACTGTTGCACCGCTTTACGGGTTTGTTCGTCGTAATCGGATGTCAGCCATGACTGAGCCCTGGCTGTAACTTGTTTCAATAAAACTTCATCTTCCATTTTATTTGCTGTTTTATGATCAATTGATTCGTTGATTTATTTTACTCTCAGCCAATCGCCTTTCTCTTTGACAATTTTACGATAGAATTCAGGATCTAATTTCGGACGGTTCGGATACATGGAACCTCCGTGCTCATTGTATTCAAATTCCCCGTTTCTCTCTTTTTTAACTACTCCATCCATGTATTTGACTATGAGGTATTCCCCCAGCGATTTCCATTCGGAGAAAGCTTTCTGCGCCTGCGAAATACTATAATCGGTCAGGAAAGCAATTCCTTCCCCTCTATCTTTTCTAACCAATTCGACAGCCTTTTGTTCAACCAGGGGCTGCATAAGTATAAAACCGTCCTCTAACCGGCTCTGAACCGGCTGGGTATCTGTTATCATCTGGTTGTAACGGGCATAGGCCATATTGGCCACCCAATTATGGATCCAGAAAGCGGAAGTCCAGGAAAAATGGTTAAAATCACCGTTACCTACCCGGTAACATTCCGGAACTTTCGTCATGGAAGCATACATCGGTGTATAGACTGTAAACATGGCATCATCAACACCAAACCAGAACACACCACCGACTTCATCCGGAAGGGTATTCCGCATCTGGCCGACAAACGTAAAACCGGTTTGTTGTGTAGAAATCGGACGTTCGAAACAGTATTTCACACTGTCGGATTCCCATTCCAGGGGAGAGAAGCGATAAGGAGAACCAAAAGGACCGGCTCCGACATCCTTTGTCGGATCCAATGGAGTACCTTCGTAATGATCACGCATCATACCCATCAGGTCCTGAACGCTGAGTTTGCGATCTGGCTTCACATACAACGGCATGGGTTTATCGTCTTTTCCAAGTACGTAATCCAGCCACTGGTCCGAACCCGTACAAAAGCGATTGTAATAACTCCATACACGAGCTTCACAATAGCGTAATCCTCCAAAATCCAAGGGGTTGTAAGCATTCGAAAAGCTGAAATTTTTATCGTCTCCTTTATAATAGCCTTTTTCTTTAGCAAAAGAAATTACATCCTTGGAATACAAGCAGTTATTTTTATCGTTCAATGGAAATTGATGAATCCGCGACTGATTGGCGTGAGCGGCAATACAGTCGTCGGGAATGCGAACCGCCACCCAGACAGCACCTTTACGACCGGGACCTTTTCCAATCATTTCCATGATCCACACTTCGTTTTTATCGACAATAGAAAAAGATTCGCCTCCGCTGTAATAGCCATATTTTTCAACCAGATCAGTCATTACGGTAATTGCTTCACGGGCTGTTTTGGCGCGTTGCAGGGTAACATATATCAAACTTCCGTAATCCATGATACCGGTCGTATCGATCAACTCTTCCCTTCCGGTAAAAGTAGTTTCTCCGATACAAAGCTGATGTTCGTTCATGTTTCCGATCACATTGTAAGTCTGCCGTACCTGCGGAATTTTTCCAAGAAACTTGTTAGTATCCCACTCCAGGATATCCAACATTGCTCCTTCGGGAAAAACAGCAGCCGGCCAATGATATAACTCCCCGTATAAGCAATAAGAATCTGCAGAATAGGTAACCATTGTCGACCCATCGACAGAAGCACCTTTAGCTACTAACAGATTGGTACACGCTAAAGAACTTACTATTGGCAGAACGGCCAACAGAAAAATAGCGATTGTTTTTCTCATAGATTCAACAATATTTTCGGATTCCAAAGATAAACAATATATTTTATAAAATCGGTTTCAGCAACTTAAAAACCGTTTTAAAAAACAATTTCATTTTCATAAACAGATTGATTTCCAGAGGCATCCGAGACGACTACACGCAAGGTTTGTTTCCCGTGTTTCATCCGGCGGGAATCAAACACACCAAACAGGGCCGATCTTTTCGCATCCAGTTCAAAAAGAACAAATTTTCCATCCAGGGTAGCTTTCCATTGGGAAATTCCGCTCAGGTTATCCGTAAGTTTGAAGTCAATCCGGCCGGTTTTAGCCCATTGGGCCGGTTTAATGGGAGTGAGAACCGGAGGAACCGTATCAACTTCCACTGTAAAACTTCCTGTTTCCCGGGTACCTGCATGAATTTTTCCATCTTCATAGCGGCCGCCCAGCCAGGATTGCCCCTTGTCATTAACAGAGACAATGCCGTATTTACTTTTATCGGAATAAGTATCGTTCGCTATTTTTATGGAGAGTGGGCCGGGTGTATGCAAGGGAATCCGTTCATTAAACGTATACAAAGGAGAATAAGAAGAATAAGCAGGTGTCGTCCAGATACTCAAATAATGATCTTTATACAGATTACCCTGAGGAATTTTCAACTGGATTCCCTTGTCGGAGAGTTCATTGTCGCGGTTATATACAAACAAGGTCCCTTCTGGCTGATACAGAGGAATTTCCTGTTTATGTCCGGTAATTTCAAAGTAAAAAACCGTTTGATTCCCGTAAGCATCCGAAAGGGTATACTCCAACTGATAATTTTTTTCCTGATTCACATTCAGGGTTCCATCGTAGGGAGTTTGATAAAAATCCAGACGATTGCCCGGTTCCACATAAGACTTCATGAAAAACGAACGGTTTTTCACCCAATCAGTCCAGTCTATAAAACTATTTATATAGCGTGATTCATCGAAAGAAAACCGGTCGATGCAGGAATGAAAGACTTCTGTTCCTTCGATTTTCAAGATAATTTCCCTGACTCCATAAATATTATCTGTTCCATTCATCCGGTCATAAGCCTTAATTCCGATTCCTATATTTCCCCAGGCTTTAATGGGCTGCGACAACACTTGTTTGCCGGTTTTATCTTTAACCAGACGGGCGGACTGGTTAATTGTTTTTCCATTTACAATTCCCTTCCCTGCCTGCGGAAAGAACATCAGTTCCCGGATTTCCGGCGGACGGGTATCTTTGATTTGATTTTTATAATACACGAGGGGATCCGTCACTTTCTCGGAACTTGTTTCCCGGATTTCAAAATGCAGGTGAGGACCTCCGGAACTTCCTGTGTTGCCACTGTAACCGATGATTTGTCCCTGTTTGACAGGAAATTGATTTGTACCGAAATACAAATCCACCCGGAAAGACTCTTTGATATACTGGCTGTCCCTGACTGCCGATTCAATTACCCCGTCAAAACGGTCTAAATGACCGTAAACCGTCGTCGTTCCATCCGGATGATTCACATACAAAGCTCTTCCAAAGCCTGAAGGACCGACAAATACCCGTGCCAGATAACCATCCTTTACGGATTTAACCGGAATTCCGATTCTTCCCTGTGTTTTAAAATCAATTCCCGAGTGAAAATGATTATTACGTAATTCTCCGAAACTACCGCTCAGATAAGGTTCTATATCCATCGGGAGAATTTTCTGCTGGGCAAAAACGGAGGAAAAGGTTGTTCCGAACAGAATACCAGTAAGGGCCAACGTACGATAAAAAAAACGATTCATTATCTGACAAGTTTCAATCCATAGCAAGGCAAAGGTAGAAAAATTCGCTTAATCAGGTAAACTTTTCATCACTCCTTTAGCTGTCGGTGTCCACAATCCATTTTGTATTCCTGCCGTTTTCAGGCAATTACTTGTCCATACATTACAGGTTTTAAATAAATTGTACGACCCCCTGGCTTCATAATAATTATCATGAATATCATAATCGGGATGAGGGATCTGGACATCTTTCCCCTGCTCGTCTTTCTTAAATGCCTGATCAATATACCGGTACATTTTCATGTACTGTTCTTTCGAGATATGCAGTTCTTTCCCATACTCATCCTTCGTTGAAGGAGGGGATTGCAGGTAAGTAACGTGCATTGCCGAACCACTTGCCCCTACCGTTGCCTTCAAGGCAGTGGAAACTTTCAGTTCATCCCAGGTGGGAGTTTCCAGGTAAAATCCTTTATCTCCCCAGCCAATGGCAACCTGAGTAAACGTACTGTCCACCCCTTCGAATTGTGCAATGGGAAATCTCTTTCTCCAATCTTCGCCAAAACAAACAACAGGGAACACTACCTCCGTATGCATCCCATTACTCCTCAAATATACAGTAAGACATTGACTGCTTCCTCCAATGCAAGAAACGAAATTTTCATTTACCTTGATTTCAGGAAGATAGATAGAAGAAAGAAGCCAAAAAAGGATAAGGATGGTTATACCAAAAACAGTTAAAAAGCTATATTTCAAAGCCTTCGTAATCTTTTCCATAAATTTTATTTTTCCGCTCTTCATTAATTAAATGCTTTTCTGTGCGATTCCGCTCATAAAAAGATTATTATGTATGTAATACGAGATACAAAAGTAAGGTATTTTTTTGAATTGTATATACCGTTTTAATGTACTATGATTTTTTGTACTATTTTCACTTTTGGCGAATAGGCATTCAGGACAAAAGTTCCTTTCCTTATTCCCTGTAAATGAAATTGTTCATCGTATTGTTTTGCTCCTTGCAAGTACCTTTTTTCAACTATCTGTCCGGTCCCGGAATTAACAAGTTGCAAGACGACAGGAGATGCTTCCCTCAACTCCAGTTTAACGGAAAAATCACCCCGGTTCGGATTGGGAGATACAAGGAATTGTTTTAACTGGGGTTCGTCCTCGTCTTCATAGTCCGGAATATCTTCTTTATCCATTACCTGAATGGTTTTAAAAATTATTTTTTCACATTTCCCCAATCTACTTTTCATGCCTATCCGGTACTCCCCATACGCATGAAAAAACAAGCTCAGAAATGAATCGTCGGACTGAATAACTTCAAAATCACCGGATTCACCCGGAAGAATCCATTCAATACCATCGGGAGTTGGATTGCTTATATTAACAACTAATACCTCATCGTAGATCGGGACCCGGGAAGCAACAACAAATTCAGCGGCTATTTCCCGATCGTCACGGGTAACCGTTACCTGTCCGGCTCCTTTGCACCCCTTGGCTGTCAGGACTTCGACCCGATAGGTCCCAGCCTGCTCCAGGGAGATAAAAGGACCGGAAGCAACTGGTTTTGAGGAAGAATCATACCAGGTATACGACTGTACCGGTTCGGGTACAGTAGCATTCAGTTCGAGTTGCTGACCGCGGCAAAGTACCCGATCCTCTCCCAGGTTGATGATCAAGCTGTCCGGTTGTTTCAGGTCGTAAGTAAAAACTTCGTACGAACATTCGTTTGCGTCAATAATCGTAATGCTGTGTGCTCCGGCAGAAAGTCCCCGGTGAAAGAGGGAACGATCTCCATTGTTCCACTCATGCCGGTAAGGAGGCTGTCCGCCGGAAACATGCAGGCGTATGGTTCCATCGGACGCTCCGTAGCAGGTCGGTTCGGTCATTTCCACGCTGACCTTGATTCCGTCCGGCTGAATAATCGAAACATTCCCGCTTGTTTCGCAACCATGATTGTCTTTGACCCATACAAAATATTTTCCTCTCGGAATCTGTTTCACCTGCCGGGTTGTATCACCTGTAGACCAGGAAAATACATAAGGAGTAGTTCCGCCGGAAGCTTCTACTTCGACCCAACCATTCACATCACGACTACAACGAAGATCAGCAGCCGAGAAGTTTAATTTCAGGGAATCCGGTTGAGTCAAAACAACCGGAAGGGAGTTAACTTCTATGCCGTTGGCATCGATAATTTGCACAGCATATTCTCCAGGATTCAGATTGCCCGTAATACTATCGGTAACCTCCATGAGCAGGCCATCTTTGTACCATCTATACCGATAAGGTAAGCCTTCGGTAAAAGGAACTCCTCCCCGGGCATGAGCAGTGAGCTCTCCGTCACCGGTACCATAGCAACGAATATCCCGGGTACATTCGAGTTCGACTTCAAGCAAAGGAGGTTCGGGAACATAAAAAGAAACTATCTGCGTGCAGGCACACGATTCTCCATCGGCCAGACTGGCTTCAAGCAACGAATAATTCATGTCTTCCACCCGCAAGTAATAAGTTCCTTCCGGAATATTCCGGATGCTGGAAATCAGATTTCCCTGTTCATTTTTAACCGTATCCGACTCTAAACTATTTCCGTTTTTATCCGTCCAGAAAAGTTGATAAGGAGGAATACCCCCTATTACTTCCACACTGAGAGAACCATCGGAATAGCCGAATGCTTTCGGAGCAATCAATTCTTTTTGAATGATGGAGACCGGGTCCGGATCCGACAGGATAAAAGCGGTGTCCTTCCAACAGCCTTGTGCATCTGTAATTACCACCTGGTATTTTCCACTGGAAAGGTTATCCAGGGATGAATCTCCTGTTCCACCGGACCAGCGATAAGTATATGGAGCAGTTCCTCCTCCGACATTCAGGCTAATCATTCCATCGTTTCTTCCGGTACACAAAGGATCACGTATTTCGTAATCAACAAATAGCGGACTCGGACTGGTTATTTCCGCTTCACCCGTCACTAAGCAACCCCGGGCATCGGTAACCGTTAACGTATATGTTCCACCCTCAGTATTTTCGATGGAAGGTGTAGTAGCTCCGGTAGACCAACGATAAGTATAATCCCCTGATCCTCCGCTGACGGAAGACGTCACCCAACCTGTCCGGTCACTACTGCACTTCAGCACCGAAGCGGTAAGTTCCAACTGCAGTTGAGCAGGATACAGCAACGTATAAGGAGCAGAAAAAACGGAAACTCCGTTCTGATCCATCACTTCCACCTGGTACTGTCCATACGGCAAGCCACCCAGAACAGGGTTTACTTCCTGAAGTAATATTCTTTTCCCTCCATCTACACGATACCACTTGTAATGATACGAGAAAATACCATCCATAGGAACACCTCCCGAGGCTCGAGCCGTAAGTTGTCCGTCATCCCCTTTATAACAGGAAATGTGCCTGCTTTCTTCTATGGTCACTTCCAGTAAAGGCGGTTCGGTAATCTGAAACGATTCGACAGCGACACAGTAATCCGGCTGAGAAGAATTGAATTGGGCATCCCGGGCCGTGATTACATAACTGTCTTCCGGTAGGGAAACAAACTCAACCAAAGCCGGGACATTACCAGAAGATTGTATCGTCCGGGTTACATGAAACAATCCATTCGCTGACGAACAGGTAATCGTATAGGGAGGGATTCCTCCCTGCACATAGAAAGCAGCCGAACCATCTTTTTTACCAAAAGCAGAGACAGGCTTTATCTGTTTGACAGCTAGAGAAACTGATTGTGGTTCAGTCAGTTTATACTGTTTTTCAATGACCTTACATGTATAACTATCCGCAACCCGAACATTGTAATTTCCTGCAGCAAGATTAGTTATCTGTTCTGTTTGTTCTCCTGTAGACCACTCGATCTGATAAGGAGCTGTTCCGCCGGTTACATTAACCACGATACTGCCATTTTCCAGGCGGGCACAAGACGGATTGGAAATTTTTTCGCTCAGAGAAAGCTCTGCGGGTTGGGCAATTGTGCCGTAAACTGTTCGTTTACACCCCTTGGAGTCGATTACTTCCAGCCCATAGTCACCCGCTATCAGGTTATCGATACGAAGCCCCGTGTGAGCCGGATTTCCGGTCATCCAACGATAGGAATAAGGAGCATTTCCTCCCGAAAGTTCCGCCTCCAGGAATCCATTCCGGTCGCCATAGCAACGAAGCATTTCGGTACGGAACTCAACTTCTACCGGCTCTCCCTGGGTTTGTTCGATTAAAGATGTCCAGATTTCATTACCGGCACTATCCGTCACTTTCACCTGATATCGACCGGCCGGTATACCGGACAAAATCGTACCCGTTCCAACCGGATAACGATATGGATTCTCAAACCGGAACCATTCATACGTGTATGGAGGCACGCCTCCCGATTCCACATGAATTTCCAGTTCTCCTGCAGATTCACCGTAACAGGGAATAGCTTTATTCTGAATAAGCTCCATTTCAAAAGGAGGTAATTCTTCCAATATAAGTGTGCTATCGGTATAGCAACCCAAACTGTCGGTAACCATCACATAATAATTTCCGCCGGCAACTCCTTCTAACCGGCTGATTGCTCCCCCTTCGCCCAACGATTGAATCTTATTCTGAGGGATAATCGCTCCGGATGAATTGTTATGCTTCCAAATGACCTTGAACGGAGGTATTCCCTGAATAACCTGAATTTCTATAGCTCCATCGGTTTTTCCTGCCATCGGACGAAAAAATTCGGTCCGGTCGATCCGGAAAGGATCCGAAGGGTCTTCAATCCGGACCTCATCCGGGTAATCTTTTAAGGTACATCCATTCGAATCTTCGATCCAGACGTTGTATGTACCTCCTGGTAAACCGAAAATCGTAATGGCTTCGGCACGTTGGAACTCAGTCTGGAAAATACTGTCTTTTTCATTTTTGCAAACTACCCGCCAGTATCCCGAACCTCCACCGGGTTTTACAGTAATCCGGCCATTGTTTCCTCCCACACAACTCAGGGGTTCAGCTCCTACAATGCTAAAATCCAAGGGTTGAGCCGGAGGGATAAAACCCTCAAAATAATAATCATCCCCGACGACATCAATCGGAACCTCCCGGTTGTATTGATCAATGTAATAACCTGTAATCCCGAATGTATAATTTCCTGAAGCCAGGTCGTAAACCAGGTAACGATCTGCCGCTATTTTTTTCACGCTCAACGGCAATACATTATTACTTCCATCTTTTTTTACCGATTCCACCCAGATGAATTCATTATCCAGTAACTTCCGGGATAAGGTAAGATAAAGCATCCCGTCTTTACTGTTTACACACCGTTCACCGATAATGGAATCCGTTCGTAAATAACCGGGACCAGAGGGCCGGGGTTGAAGACTGATCACATTTTCCGAATTGACACAACTACCACTGATTCTTATCTCAACGGGTATTTTGTTGTAAATCTCCATGACCTCCAGCAAATCGTCTCCTGAAAAGGCAATTTCCATTCCATCCGAACTGATCAATGGATCGGGAAAAGATTGCCAGTTGTCACTCCCTTTCCGGTACTGCCATTTATAAACTTCTTTCGGAAAACCGGTAGTTGCCTTGATTCTCACTTTTCGGCCGGAAGGTAAGGCATAAGAATCCCGGTTGCCTTCAGCTAAGTTTGTATCCTGAAAAAACAACCGGATACTCACCGGCCTCACTTTAATATTGAATACTCCTTTAAAACTGCCGTCTCCATCGAGAACATCTTTACCATTGTCTCCCTGTGTGATTGTTCTGTCTGAGCAGGGATAATACGAAGAAGAAACTGTCAGGATATTCTCTCCCTCCCTGAAATTGACGCACTTTCCCCATTCATGGTGTTTCCTTTTTGCATGAAAAATCAACTTTTCAACCTTGTTGTCCACAGAAAAAATAAACGGAGGAATAACCGGAAAACTTGTCTTGGTTTTTCCTCCATCCAGATTAACCCGGATATTACTTTCCGGAATTTCCACTTCTCCACTTTTACCGTAATACCTGGCCCGGATAGAAAAATAGCTGTTATCGCACGATTCTCCGTTTCCCCAATTCGTAACAGATTTCGGAATAATCGTCATGACGTACTGTCCCCGGTCCGGTTCCTGCTGGGCATATAGGGAAAATGAAGTGATTACAAACGTAAAGATAAAAAAGACGTATTTTTTCATAGCGATGTTTTGGTTAATAAGTAAATGTATTTTCCCGGGTCTCGGAAATACTTCCATCCTCCAGAACAGCATAAATCATGTATTTGTATTTGATTCCCACCTGAAGGGAAGCATCGGTAACAGAAAAAGCAGTTCCTGGTAATTTTTTCCATAACGAAACCGGAGTTTCACCTGAAGACCGGTAGATTCTGAAAAATGCAATTTTTTGCGGTTGAATAGCTTTCCAGGACAATACAACCTGTTTCTCCTTTTGTTCTCTCTTTATCCGAAACTCCGTTATATTCCAGGTTTTTCCACCAGGAGAAGCAACCACACAAATACCCGGGCACGGATCTGATTCTTTTCCCCACCGGCTGAGAGCCGTCAATGTATACGTATAAGCAACTCCCCTTTCAACAAGCGAATCTATAAAAACCGATTCGGACTGACCGAAAAATTCTTTAATTAATACCGGCGCAATACTGTCTCTATGCTGACGGTACAACCGATGAGAATCTACCCATTCATCGGGATTATTGATCCAGGTTAAAAGGATTCCATCTTCCCCGGACTGGTAATGATCCAGCACAGGAGGAGCCGGTTTTACCATCAAAGGCTTTTTCACTTTCAAAAGCGGTGAAGGTGTTGACTGATTATAATGGCGATCAAATGCGACCAAGCGGTAACAAACCCATTCATTCAATTGCTGCAAATCGACAGTGTCCGTAAAAAAAGTCATTCCGGCCGGTTCTTCATTCATGGATACCGGTTCATCTCCCTCCCGGAATGAACGGAAAACTTTGTAACCCAGCAAATCCGGTTCCTGGTTGGGATTCCATTGCAAACGAACAACACCCAAGGTATCGATACTCGCAGTCAACCCATCGGGAGGAAGAGGAGAAACCGAATCCACAGGCATTAACAACACAGGATACGACCTGTGAACGGTTTTTTCCGATGAAACCGCAGCAATTACAAAATAATTAGAGGAAAGAACATGATCGGTGATAACGATCCTTTTACCTTTTTCAATACTTGTAACCACTGTTTCATAAGTGCCGTTTCCGTGGTCGGACCGTTCCAGTGAAAAAGAATCTACGTATGGTTCCCCTTCCGGGTCGAACTCCCACTCGATTTGAGCCGTTCCCGATTCATCAATGATTGACCGGGTAATCCGGGGATAAAATTTCAAGACCGGTTTTCCCTGACCCTGTACCGTATCCGAAGGCTGACTGATCTCTCCAAAGGGAGATATTCCACGGATCCGGTAGTAATATGTTTTTCCGTTTTCATCAAGCGAATCAACAAAATTCAGGTAATTTTCACCCCCTTCGTCCAATGAAGTAACAGGCATGGATAATGATTCAAAATGATGATTATCTTCCGATTTTTCCACCTGATAGGAAGTAAAAAAGGGATTCATCAAATTCCCGTTCCAGGATAAGGCGGCCGTTTTATCTCCAAATTCGGCCTTCAAATCCAAGGGAGGAGGCAAGAGTTGATATTCATCCATGCAGACATAATCAAAGCCATAAAGAAAGGACTGGTCTCCAATCTCTACAGGAATAATCCGATATAAATAACATTCACCCGGTTTTACATCTTTGTCTTCATATCCCCAACCAGCCAGACAAGCTGCTTCAAAACACATATCGGCAGCATACAAAGCAAATGCATAGCGTTGCTCCGATTGCCGGGATAATTGCATCGCGTCGGCAATCGTTCCGGTATTGAATCCGCCTACTTCAAAATCATCGCCATAAATCGCCTGGGCGATAACAGCCGCATAATTATTTCGGGATGCCAATGTTTCCCAATCACCCAAGGGAGCAGGTTTCAACGGATAAGGAGTCAACTGCTTTTTCTCCATTCCATCTGTTTTTTCATTACCTTTTCCGGTTTCTGAATAACGCTCGATGATGAACCCTTTCCGGTTCATTTTTTCCCAGAGATGAGGTTTTTCAACCACCCATCGTAACTTAACTGAGTTTTCGGTTACCCGGGCTTTCAAATGTACAACAATCGTATCTTCGGTTTGAGCACCCAATAAAACTGGAAACATACATATTGAAAAAAGTAGAAAAATCCATTTAGTTCTCATTTCTTTCATAGTTATAGGTGAATGTAGCTGATGTTCCTTTCTCTTTACCTCCCGGAAGGGTATATTGCAGATGAATTTTATATTTTCCTCCTTGCAAAATGGGAAAACCCATTTGCTGATTGTACAACGGATGACCCGGGAGCCTGTCTTTTGCCAAGGCCCTTATCCGGTGAAAATCCAGGTAATAATGATAGGGCAGATCATACGAATAAGGCAGGTAATTGGTCCAGAGATAAACCGGTACCTGATTGGAAAGAGGTGTCGCAAGGAAATCTTTTCTGTAATTATTTTCCGGTGAATACGGGTATTTTTCGTATAATAAGGGATAAATAATTTCCCGGTAATACCGGTCTTCCGGAAGAGGTACCGCGCTGATCATAGGGGGCATTCCTGGCGTTCCTTTCAATTCAAAATCTTCAAAAAGCTCAATTTCTTTCAATACTTCCTGACGCATCCGGAGGTACAGACTTTCAATCTTATCGAATAAGGTCTGTGAATTACGACCGTATTCTGCTATTTTTTTACTGAATGTTTCATAACGGCTCGAAGAAAATCCATAAGCCAGCAATTCTTTTCCGGCAGATAAGGTAACATTCTCAGCCGTTTTGAGGGTTTGAGTCAGCTGGCTGTCGTCTTCATCCAACAAGTTGACCTGTTTGGAAGCGCCTCCTTCCAATGATCCGGTCCCTTCTCCAACAGCCTGCAGGCTCAATCCGTAAGTTTTCCCCACCGCCAGTTTGGGTAATGAAAAAGACACCGTTCTGGTTGCCTCATTGTAAATATAATCAGTTTCTGATACCACTGTTTTCTCCTGAACAATCCGACTTTTGAATTTCCAACGATCGGCAAACAAGTAAGGCTGACCCCTTCTCAACGTAATGAAGCCGGACGAAAATTCCCCTGGGAAATAATAATGCTGATCCACAAAAGGATAGGCATATTGAATATTTGTCAACGGAATATAGTCCGGAGCTGTTCCCGTAGTAAACGTAATCTCCCGTTTTTCTTCACTGACCTGACCCGCAGTATAAACGGTTTTCCAGGCCCCATCGATCTTTTCTTCAAAACCGACCTTTACTTTCAGCTGCAGTTCTTTGTTCGGAGGTAAAACATCATGAGAGACAAACGTAGCAACATCCTTGCCTTCGTTCCACCTGATAATTCCCGGAATTTTCCGGTCACCTTCGTACACATTAAATTCATTCAAACGAATGCGATAAGAACGGGTATCTTCTTCTGTAACCGTAAACTCTTTTTGTTCTGCAGCATTCAGTGTCAACTGAGGTGCCGTAAACACATCCAGGCCCTGAGTACGATCCACCGGTGTCAGATCACTGATCATCATCAGGTCGACCGGAGAACTTCCCGGATATTGAAGGTCGCATTTTTCACCCAATGTAAATTTAAAGCGCATGTTTCCTTTCGCCAATCCTCCCAACAGATTAAAACTAACGCCCATATTTCCTCTTACCCACAACGGGTTGGGCAATTGAGCCTGTAACAAAGCAGCCGTAGCTCCCTTGATAATTGGAAATTTACCTTTGATAAACCACAGATTGACCTTTACACCCAACTCTCCATCTAAGTAAGCATAGCCCTGACCGTTGGCATACCAGCCATTGATCCCTACCGGGCCATTTCTTCCCTGGCATTGAATATTTCCATAATCCCTGAGCATGATATCAAAACCCATTCCGGCATTAAAATTGGCATACAAAATCAGGAACTGAAGATCACCTGTTTTAACTTTCCAGGAAGATCCGAAAGCCAATCCGCGAGCAGCCTGCAAAGCATTGAAATCGCGCATGTAATCCAGGGATTCGTTTTTCTCTTTCAAAATATCGGAAACCTCTTCCGGGGGAGGAGGAGAACCCGGCATTTCATTCCCCATCATGAAATAAGAATCGGATCGAACCGTTGCCAGTCCGGGAATTCCGACCTCCAATCCGATACGGTCATCGGGGCGACCCATGTGAAGATACCACTGTGAAGGACTCACATGCAAAATAGCCTGTCCGGCACGATTCCCGGAACCAACACCGCGCACGAGTCCGCCCGCCACATTCATATAAAAATCAAAATTCGCATGCAGGGTTTTGGCAGATACGTCGTATTGAATACCCAGACTGGCAGCCATATTGGCTTTACGCGCCTTTGACTCCGAATCGGTCAATACACGAGCCGCTTCGTTGGGAGAAAACTGTTTCCACCGGGCCAGCTGGTCCATCGCATCCCGATTTTTATTTACAAAATCAGCTTCAAGATCGACTAATTTATTGAATTCACCGGCTATTTTATTCTGTAAGTCACCCAACGCAGAAATATTGGCCAGAAACTCCATATAACCGTAAAATCCGACAAAATCCAATCCCCCGTGACGGTTAAATGCGATCTCAAAAGAAGCATCTCCGGCAATGGAACGGCTCGTCGTTCCGAACATAACGGCAGCTTTTAACCCTAATCCCATGGAAGAATCCGGTAAATAACCACAACCCGTTTTAGATATACCCAATCCTTTACTTGACGTCTTTTTCATGGCATAACTCAGACCTCCTCCAAAGCCGGTCAGATTAATCGGAGCAGCAACGGGGATACCCGTTCCGGGAAGACCGACCAAACCGTCCACGAACCAATAGCGAAAATCATTCTTTTTTCCAAAAGCGGTTGCGGCAGAAAAGGAAAGGCCTTCCACTACTTTTTTAAATTTCAGGTCGATTTCACCGGAAAATCCGGAGCCATAAGTCGAATGGTCATCCATAAACTCCAGCGAACCATCCAGCGTCATGATTCCTCCGATATCGTTATTTTTGATTTTTACCGCCGATAAATTCAACCCCTCTCCTACCCAGAAATACTTACCGTTTTTGGATTTATATTCAGCCGCAATCTCCAAACCTGTACTTGCACTGACAAATTTTTCATCCAGGTTTAACCATAGGTCGAAACCCAGTTTTGCTTTATTTCCGGTTGTTGAGAGGTTAATTTTAGATACGGTCACCGGAAATCCGAACAAATTAATGTCCCCTTTGTACCCCAACGATCCGATTTGCAAATAAGGTATTTCTGTTCTCAGCACCAAACCATTGAATTCGATATTTTCCAACTTGGTCACACTTTTTCCGGATGAACCGATCGGAGCCCGGATATCCAGGTAACCGTTCAGACAAGCCTCCGGTTTGAATTTCCCATCCAACACTTCCAGTTGAATGTAGGAATTCTTTTTCAAAACAGCCTTTGCCGACCAGCAATCGAAATCCAAGCTGTCTTTCAACAACACTTTCATGGCATATTTATTTCCAAAACCGATCACAGCTTCATAATCGAGCCGGGTGCCTTTTTCGGAGAGAGGCAATGCAATCTGTCCGGCGAATCCGGCCTCCGTAATTTGATGAGCCTCCATCGCGAGCATAAAATCATCAACAGAAAAAGCCCAGCCCGAAGCATCTCCAAACTCGATCGGCAGAACATTACTGGCCTTGAATTCACCACTGATCCCGTTGTCATCGATCAACAGGTTATGCGCCTCAACGGAAGGTCGCCCTTCCTTACTTGAAAATACTTCCGGAAAAACAAGAGAAAAGTCTTTAATAAAAACACCTCTCCAAAGTTCTTCATGTCCTATTGTCAGGTATTTCTTTTTGTATCCTGTTGGAAAAGTAACCTGTGAATTCCTGTAATCACTGAAATCGAATGTGGCTTTTTGTACCTGAAATACAAACCCATCTAGACCTCTAACCTGAAACGGGGGTAGGGTAATATCCATCAACCAGTCGTTCCAATCGTGAATAACGGTTTGAAAAGAAGCAGTCACGGGTTTATTAACCGGCTTATTCGATGCATTGACCTGAACCAGGACGGAATCCGAAAATTGAATTTCACCACAGACCGACAATTCTTTAAACCCCAGGCACTCCATGGTAACATACGTTTTACCGTCCCCTCTCCCGCTTTCTCCATCAAACCCTCCTTTCAACACCAATTTCGAACATCCGTTGATAGGAATTTCGATATCATCGAGTAAAACCAGCGAAGCATCGCCAATAAAGCTACCGGAATAAGAGTACTTGATTCCCTGTCCGCCAAAGAAAAGCGTGAGGTTTTCCTGAGGGATGCGCATACGAGCAAAAACCGTCAATTCGGCATGCGTTTCCAGTAAACGAATATTGCTGATTGCTATAGAAAACTGCTGGTTACCAACCGTTTGTTTCCATCCAACAGGGAGAACATTCAGATCCGAATAGGTCAGGTTATCGACAAACTTATTCTCCTTTTCTAAGGCTGCAAAGGTTTCGGAAGCCTTTTTGTGCCACTGATCTTCCGCCGCAAAAGACAAGGGCAGATAGAAAATCAGCGTTAATGTAACTAAACGCAAACTTTTCATTTTTTTAATACTATTTTTAACCGGTTTTGGAAGTCGGTTTTAGTTGATATTTTTGGTTAATAATTATATTATTACATTAATCCGAATTTGTTACTAAGTAGGGTTTTTCTTCATATGTATGTCCCCTAAGTTGTTTATTATGCTCCATTTTAAATATATAATCCATTTTTCTCGTCTTTGTTGATATTACTTTTGAAAAATACATTTTATTATTCCAAAAATTTTCTCTTTTGGATAATCCGGATTTAAAGTATCTTTCTATTAAAGGATAATTAGATAAACCAGATTCAATCAATTTATCTACTGTATAATAATAAGCCGCTTCTTTACTAATTCCACCACTTTCTGATAGCCATCGTTGAGGATACAGATAAATATTTTCTGATATTTTTTCACACAAAAAGCACGCAGAACCAGAAACATAATCAAATTTATCTTTCCTTATGCCATAATCATAAGTAAATACCACTATCAAAAATCTAAGATCCGGAGAATAAGTAAGAATATTCAATCCCATTGTATTCTTTATTGGTTTAAAAAAATTATCGTATAAGTCAGATTTATCTTCCTTAAAAAAATAATCATCATTCATTCGAAAAAAAGTAACAAATGAAGATCTATAAGATATACGTACAGAATCTCTCAGTTCACCGATTACATCTTCCAAAAAGTCATTCATCTCTTTTTGAATCAGCATTTTATCCCGCTCTACACATCTCTCATCTGGAAAAACCAATGTTGCCCTTTTCAGTAACTTTGAACATTCCGATTTTCTCTTATTAAAATTTTCTTCCAACAATTCATATTTTTCTTCTCCCGAAATCAACTTAGGTTCCCTGGAAAAATGAGCACAAACAACAAAACTCAAAATTAATGATAATACAATACTTAAGAGAAAAATAGTCCCCGTATCCTCATCCCTATTTATTTTTGCAATACTAATTATCAAAGCGATCAGCATGATCAGAAAATTGATAATAAAGATAATTCCAAGTACTCCAAGTCCTCCCATTTCCATGCCTGCCGGAATAATTACCAAGAACAAAAATGGAAGAAAAATAATTGCTAAAATATACCGGATAAAACAATATATATATTCATTCATAGTTATTCTTTATTACCAGATTTCACCTGAATCGATTTTTTGGTTAATCACTAAATAAATGGAATCTTTATTTATTTTTCCTTCTTTCCACTGGTTTCGGCTCAATCCTACCTGTTCCAACTTGTCATACACAAACGAATTGAACATTTTGTCATATGAGCTGAACGTATTATATGATCTATTGCTCTCCCAATGATTAAAATCAGTTACGATTTGTTTCATTTCGTCAAAAGTCGGGGGAATTTTTCTCATTCTTTGATATCCATTTCGATCAAAAAAACTGGCTTCGGTCTTGAAAAAACACCAATCTTCCTCAATTTTAATTCCATATAAGCAAGTAATAAGATCCATCATGAATTCCGGATTCGTCGTTTGTGAAAGAATAAACAAATTACAGCTGTTTTTTTCGTTACTAAATAAAATAACAGAATCCAGTTGCCAGGGATCATATCGGTATGCATTATAAAATACCAGCCCTTTATCAATTCTTTTTTTTATAGTTTCAGTAGCTTTGTTGTATATTTTCCAATATTCTTCTTTACCTACGGCATTTATGGATGCTTCAAAGATATCCTGCCTCTCTTGTTTCATTTGTTCTGGTTCAAGTTCATACCGAGTAGTCATTTTCTCTAAAAAATTTCTATACATTGATCCTATAACCAGGTATAATACTATTCCTATTATAACTATATTTCGTACTTTTTTCATTTGGTTTTACTTAAGTATTTATTCTTATATCAACTGATTATAAAGCTCATGACGATAATCATTTTCTTGGGTAAATATATCCAGAATTATCCCCATCTCGTTCTATTTTAAATATCCACATATAGCTCTCTATTTTATGGCTCTCTAAAAAACCCTGAGAAACGCTACCATCAGTAGGAATGAATACCCTTTTTAAATCTGAAACTCCACCCACTTTACATTGTGGTGCCACTCCATCCAGTAACCAAGGTTTATCCTTTAACTCAACTTCATTAGACCCATATTGCCAAATATCTTTCCATTCTCCTTCATCTACTTTTCCACTGCATGCGTTCTCCGGAGCAATAATATAAAAACGACCTAACGTCAAACCTTTCAATTCATTTTTCATTGAGCTTTTTACCGCATCAATAATTCCCAATGCATGGGCAAACCCCATGCTGTGACAAACAACATCCAAGGTATCCACAACCATTCCATTGGTATTCCGGGCACATTCCGATTTCAAAATTTCAACGTAATCAAGCCCTCTTTTCTTGCCATTATTCTGGCGTTGAGTAAAACCCGGACCATTAGGACTCTCAGAAAGGCTTACGCAATTCTTGTTTTGATAACAAGGAATAGCCGGGATACTCAAATTATAACGCGTATTATATGAACTCATTAAACTTTTCAAAAAGTTTCCGATCGACCTGTGGTTGGATGTTCCGACATCATCATAACCAGCCATGTAGGTTATCCGTTTGGGCTTTAAACGGGCGACCATTGCATCGACAAAATCATGTCCCCAATATTCTTTGGAATCATATTCAACAGGAGTTTTACTGACATATCCAATTACCCTGTCGAACCAGGATTCCGCCTGTTCCTTGTTTTCATTTTTATTTAAGAAATCGAGAATCTCATCCGAGGGGGAATATCCGGAAACAAAAAGGAGAAAACTGTTTGTCCTTTTTTCTGTCAGGTAATCATGCAGATTCTCCCGGTCCTTTTGATTCTTTAACACAAATGTAACGGTTTTATTTAAATAACCAATGCAGTATTGTATCTCTCCGTAAAAATTCTTTTCAGTGAATAATTCCGGTAGACAATCTTTTAATGAAAAGGTTAATTGTTGAGTATTCATCCTTTTAACCGTTATAAAAGAATAGTCCATTCCTCCCAGCAAAAACATTTCTCCTTTGGACAACAAGGAGTAATTCCGGAGCTTAACTTCTGATCCTGTGAATAGTGATCTCCGAATTTCTTCTATACAGGCATACAACTTTTCATTATCTACAACCGGAGCCATCCCATCCTCATCACTTTCAAACGGACTCACCAACAAAGCCGGATCGAAAATTTCATCCCATTGCCATTTGGCAAGATAAGTCCCATTGTAATAATTCATCAGGTTATCCGTTTCTTTTTCCAGCCCGTTTCCGTAATCGTTATCGAAAGTATGCCGTAATTTGAATTTTCCATGGGCTACTTCATGAGCAATCGTCCACGGAAGGTTTCCTGCATCTGTAAAAACATAGCCGAACTGTTTACCCCGGGGCATATCTCCTGAGATATTCTTTCCTTTTATGTTCCCCGAACGAAGAATAAAAATGTAAACCGCTTTCTTATCAAAGCTCCTTCCGGATTTTATATACGTATTATTGAGTTCTTTCATTTCATCCGTATAACGGGAAAACAAATCGCCTCCTTCTGATTCCATGTCCGCAGCTGGATAATCAAAAGGTTCATCCAGACTCACATTCCAGGTTATTCCAAGGGATTGGTAAACTTGATCCAGTTTTTCCCTGACAGCATGAATATCGGTCGTATATACCTGACCGTTGCATCGTACCGGAACCAACACCAAATTGATTTCCGGTTCGGAATAAGACAATATCTTTAATTTTCCCAAGGTCCAATATCCTCCTTTTCCATCGGGATAAAGAGCATATAAATCCTGGGCATCATTCGTTTTTCCTCCGTTAAGAGTCAGGACTCCGTTTTCCGGACGGACGGTATATCCGGTCTTTGTTTTGAAAAGGATACTGTCTTCTTTTATATTTTTTTTGTCCAGGATATTTATTTTCACTCCGACTTTCTCTGTTTTTCCAGAAGGTATCAACTGACAGGGAACTGCATAATTTCCGATGAATTCATATTTATTCTCATCTGTTATCAATGATACTGATCGGTAATGTTCTTTCCATTGATCAAAAGCATAAGTATGGCCGGGCAATGAATAAAATTCTACGACTGCTTTTTTTGAAGCCAGTTCTGTTTCGCTAAAGCTTCCGGCCGGAAGCGGACTCTCCTGGGTACCTGTTTTTTGAATTGACAAATTTCCTTTTTCGTCTTGCGTAACGGTATGCATGACACCTTCTTTATCCTGTACCGTAATAACTGTCGCTTTCCCATTATTCAAAACTTCCATGGTTTCATCGGGAACAGAAAGCGTTCCCACCCGATTTCCGTCCTCATCCCGGATTTCAATGGATCCTGTTTCTTTATCATAAATCACAATTGGTTGTTCCGGAATAATAAAATCTGCTTTCACCTGGCTGGTTACAGCCCCGGTTTGCGTTTGCCCGGTATTGCTTCCTCCATAAAAAAGGGCATTCCCATTCGCTAATTGTATTCCGGATTTATCATAAGAAGCTTCGACAGCGCCTTTGACCATCCGGTACTCATCGTTAATTGTTATTTTTTCGAACTGAACGGCCAATTTAGAGTAAGCAACCAAAGGAAAACGGATCCACCCTGTTCCAGAAAATACGCCGTTACCTCCCGTCACTGACATCACGGTAACAGAGAAATCACCGGAAAAGAAAACATCACCCACTCTAAGTTCCTGAAGAGGATTGGTAACTTTGATTTTGGCATCCGGCAACGTACCGCATGTAGCTTTCAGATCTTTTTTCCAATCTTCCAGCACAACCGTATACACAGGACTATAAACCAGACTTCCATCTGTACAAACAGTTCCCACCTTGTATTCATATTCCGTATCAGTTGCCAGGTCAAATACATTTACCTTGTGAGTAGTTGTTTGAATCAGGTGCCAGTCTCCATCCCCCGATTTTCCCCGATAAGCCACAGTGTATGTACTCGGTTGGTTGACAGGGGTCCATTCAATAATCAGGCGTTCCGTTTCCTGATGATGTGAGATGCCTGTCGGTGCATGACAACTCTGACCGATCGAAAATGAATATATTTCACTGTATCCCTGATTTTCAAATAAATTGATTTCTTCAAACCCATCCCGGACCATTGCTCTTACCTGCCAGGCATAACGTTTATTTTCCAATAGAGGAGGATACATCGCCGTATAAGCAAAGCTTGTCAGACGAGTAGTTGTCCGGTAAATTTCCTGGGAGTAAGCAAATGCGACATCGGGGCTCACAGCCTCATCCCAAATCTCTTTCAGGACAAACTCGTACTCCACATTACTCAATGCCTGGTGACGGGGAGTCCACTGAAACAACAGATTAACGGGATCCCGGAAAGGAACGACCGTTTTCGTTGCCGGAAGGTTCAGCAACGGAGGACGGTTCAACGTTACCCACGCCCGGGCACAACCCGTCTGCGACAACAACCGTCCCGTATTGACTTCAATAGCATGGATGCAGATTTCAATCATTCCTTCCGGTAAACGACCGTTATCCAGGACGCCCTGCACATTCCAGTTTCCCGACTGAAAATATGGAGAAAGATCTGATTGTGTCAATTGATAAGGGACTCCCGCCAGTAAACGGATAACCGGGTAATGCTGATAATCACGGGTTTCGATCCGGACTCCGTTACCGGCAGAAATACTCAAATGAAGCTGTACCTGCAATTCGGGTTGCTGTAAGTCACGGTTCAACAATTGAACCATCAGTTTTTCCCGGGTTCCATTCGTATATTCTCCGAGGTGTAAGGAATAAGGCGGTTTCAGATAAGCCGAAACCTGTATGGGATAAGTCGCCCGAAGTTGCTGTCCGGAAAGAGTCATCCAATAAAAACCCAGCAACGCAATCAGAGTGAGGTATCGATTTTTAGAATTAAAAATTAACGTTTGCTTCATGGTTAAAACCGGTAATTATAAGTTAAGGTCATTGTCAATCCGTTGGTTCTTGAAGGATTAGTTGTATTCTTGAGGCAATTACTCCGGTAGATGGAACTCAGATTTACATTATGCTTTTTAAATAAGGTATAACCCGCATTCCAGCGAAGGTTCCAGACTTCTCCCTGATTGATTTGGTTGGAAAACTGAGTGTTGTATGAAGCAGAAAATCCGGAAGCCAGTTTTTTATCAAATAAATGCGCCGAAAGAGCCATTGTTGGACCAATAATCAGCATATCCATTCCTCCCATCCGGCTGGCAGTTATATTCAGATTAAAATTACAGTTGATTTGCTGGGGAATAAACTGCAATCCATATCCCAACGAAGCATTGTAAAACCGGGACAACCCTCCTTCCGGAATAATATCTCCCTGTTTATCAACCGCCTCCTGTACACTTAAATCCAGGTTCAGATTGTGAATCCGGGTTTTCGAACGATTCAATGTATAACCGGCTCTCATCTGGATATTCTGGGATAACTGGGTATAATTCAAGGTATCCAGATTATCATAAGGAGATAGCTCATTGATATAATCAAACTGGGATTTGATATTCATATACGACTGAAAACCAGAATACGACAACCCCAGATGCAAGCGATCATACGGAGTATAGTTGATATTGGCAGACGAAACAAAGCGCCGGGTCCGGGATTCTTTTTCATTGTCGAGATCATCCCGCTGGACACCTCCGCTCAATGCCAGTGTCGCTTTATTTTTCAGTAAGGAACAAGCATAATTCAAGGTTACATTTTCCAGGTCGTTATTGAAATAATAAGCGCCCAGAGTCTTATAACCCGGATCGATCCGTTCATAGCCCATACCTACCGTATTGCTTCCAAACGTATAATTCAATAATGTCCGTAAAGCATGATAAGACTCATCCGGTAATTGAGCCTCGGAGATTCTCCGGTCGCGATCCAGCAAACTCCATCCGTATTCGGCAGTCAATTGTAAATTCCGGATCAGTTGAATCCGGACCTCCCAGCTTACAGCCTTGTTCTCCTGCGGAAAAATCAGCAGACTGTCGGGTTTCCATGCTAAGGAATTTTCATCGTCTTTAGCCTCCAGAAAACTCATTCCCAATTGATACTTCATTTTTTCCAAACGAATATTGGCTCCATAGCCCATTCGTTCATAGGCAACCGGAGCATTGCTGTTTCCATTTCCATACTCCACAGCCCGTTGTAAACGGCCATACATTGCGCTGATTTTTAAAGGAATCTGTTCCGGATTTACCTCGACTCCGGCTCCGGAAAACAAATGCCCGTTCAATGTGTAAGGAGAAAAGTTCATGGATACATCCCCAATATGAGCCACAACACACTTATAAGTAGGATGGAATGCCAACCGATTAGGCATGGTGGGATAAGTGTAATTCGATCCCGAATTTGTCAGATTGAATGTAAAAGGCACATCCAGCAAACTCAGGAAATTCAGACTCACATTCCCGGATAGGTAATAGGCAAAAGGATCCCGGGCATAAGATTCATTACCCGTATACAAAACGGAATTTGCTGAAAAACCTCCCCGTATCTTCAATAGGTTCTTCTTCGAAAGCAACTCCTTTGTATGCTCCAGATCGACCTGTTGGGCAGATAAGGAGGAAAGCACCGATAAAAATACGGCACCCGATAACATTAATTTTTTCACAAGAAGTTAAGGGTTGGTTGATTTATCTTTTTTCTTTTTGTACTTTAATATCCACCATAATAAAAGACTCGGAACCAGCAGCCGTCCATTGTTTGATCCAGATCGCTCCTTTCCTCCCGTCGGAAGTTTCAAAGAGAACAATCCGGGAAGACGGACCGGATTGAAAATAAATACCGGCAGAGCTATTTTCCCGAATCGGCAATCCCTGCAGAATCGAATCATCTTTCATTTCCCTGAAATCCTTTTCATCAAACAAAATTTTTGCCTGCCCGACCGGATCTGCGAACCAGGTTTTGCCGGCTCCGGGAATTGCTTCGAAAACAAAATTCTGGACTTCATCCGGGGATAAAAAACGGTAATACGAAAAATCCGGATTCAGGCCGAAAAATACAAAATCGATCCCGGGCCCGTTCTTATCATCAATTTCGGTTTCCGGAAAAGCCCTTTTTTCCAGACAGGAATAAAAACAACCGACGATTTTGGATGTATTGATCCCCAGACGAACGTCCTCTGCAACAATTAAATTGGTATTGGGAAAAAGTTGAACGATTGCTGTTTTCATCTTGGTTTGTTTACCATTTTCCGCAACCAGTTCAATCGTATAAGTTCCGGGTTGATCGTAAAAGACAGAAGTATTTTCTTCCACATCACCCTCCAGTATTCCCCCGGGAGCTTTCCAACGATAGGTCAATCCGCTAACTGATTTATTTTTCAACATTGCCCGCCAGGGAATTTCCATATCCTCATCTCCCCGGTCCGGAACAATCTCAAAATCGGAATTCAGTTCGGGAAGCAAAGTTACTGTTTTCGACAATTCATGCGTTTTTCGTCCGGAAACCACCCGGAGATTGATCCGGTATTCCCCGGGCCGGGTGTAATGCACGGGAGGAGGCTGATATCCCTGAGCAAGCGATGGCACACCTCCTTCAAATGTCCACTCGCAACTGTCGCATCCCCGGGTGCGGTTCACAATTTTAAGAGTTGCGGGAACAAACGCATTGACCTGCACCTGTGGATCAAAATCAAGAACGGCCAGGGAATCCAGTACAATTTCCAGGGCTTTGCATTCCCGGTGATAATCATTTCCGGCCTCCAACCAGACCGTGTACGTTCCGGCCTGACTGTAGACCACTTTTCCGGGCTGTTTCCGATCGGACCAGGCAGGATTGCCACCCTCGAAAACCCAACGAAACCAATCTGCTCCGGAACTGTAATTCCGGATCTCTACCGTTGCAGGTACAGTATAATCCTCATACTCCGTTTCCAACGAAAAATCAGGGATAATTTCAATGGGAATTTCCTCCCGGCAGGAAATTAAGAAAATATAAAATAGACAGCAGAAAACGATTAACCGGATAAAGATTTTGGTTATCATATCAATTAATTATTGTTTTGGTTAAATACTGAATATTGACTGCAAATATAATCTATTTTTATTAATCTGAAATTTTTTTTATTTTTTTATTTAAATATAATTATTTATTCTACTATTATTCCTTAAAATTAATTCTACAAATCCAGTGTCAGCAATTCTTCTCCATTGACATTGAGCACCTTTAAATTCATTTCCTTTTCTTTCTTTTGAAGGATCATTACCGTTGCACTTTTTTCATTACTTCCACCTCCGATAATAACCGGAAAATTATTTCCTTCCTTTCCTTTTTGAATGTAATTAAACTTATGTGTATGGGCATTAAAGCAAATATCAAAATTTGCTTTAGAAAGAATTCCGTTCCATTCTTCGCAAGCCGGACAAAAACTTTCACCCAGTCCGTAAGTAGGAATGTGGTAGAGCAGGACTCGCCGGGAAGCCGACCGGAAAGCCTTTGAAGCCGTTTCTTTCCGTAAAAATTCAGCCTGATCTTTTCGATACTGCGTGAAATCATTCAGTCCGTAATACACCCAATGATCATCAGGCTTATCTTCACCCGCATCCAATAAAACGAAACGGGTATCTCCGATATTGAATGCACAATAGGAATGTTGACCGCCTACTTTCTCCAGTAAATTCCAGAGAAACATCGAATAAGCGCCACGGGTTTCATGGTTTCCGCGTAAATAAATACTCGGAACAGCATCTGCTTTTATTTTTTCACTGTAATGGGAAATACTTCTCACGGCATTCCTTTCGCTCTGTACATCAGCAATACAGTCACCATTAAAAAATACAATATCGTAAGGGACATCCTTAATCTGGCTGCATAATTTGTCAAAGAGAGCGTAGTTATCATGAATATCATTGAATATAATTGCAGTAAAGGCTTTTTTATTATCATCCAATGTGATAAAAGAAGACACCGGAGAAGTTGCGGTTGCTCCGAACTCTTTTCTGTAAGGTTCATAAAGGGTTATTTCTCTCGAACAAACCCGGTAGTAATACTTTGTTCCGGGTTTTAAGCCGCTTAAACGGATCCGGTTATCCTGGTTATTAGCCATGGCTTCTCCTTCCACAGAAGTTCTTTCGCGCTTCATCCGGGTCGAATCTTCTCCGTACTCGATCCAGCTGTAACAGGGAACATAAGTCTGCCACATGACCGTAACCGCATCGACAGCCGGATTCTGCAAATAAGGCTTCGTCTTGAAAATTGCATTTTTGTCTGCCCGCAGGCGAATATCCGCAAAAAGAGGCAAGTGATCGGAAGCAACCGGTTCGTTCAATACCCTTGTCTGCAAAACAGAACAGGTATCCTGTTTACCGGTATATCCGAAAATATAATCGATGGTCCGTACGGGTTTATCTGCCGGGGAAGTCAGTTGCTTGGGATTACTCAGTATTTTCCATGTTTTCTGAAATGCCGACAACACCGGGGAATCCGGAGTGGCATTAATATCTCCGGCCAGAAATACCGGTTTACCAAACTTTTGCACGTAATCGTTGATAATAGCAACCGAAGCTAAGCGATCCGGTTCTTTCAATGAGAAATGCGTACAACAGAAAATGTATTTTTCCAATTCAACCATCAACAACGACCGCTTTTCTTCACTTCCGGGCAACGGAATCCGCTCCCAGGACAAGGGTTTTTCTTTGGAAAGAATTCCGATTCCATATTTACCTCCCTGATAATCGATCGAAGCTCCGTAAACGGAATACATCTTGGTTAAATCCGCCAGACGTGCAAGGGCATCTACTCCCTGGCTCCGTTCGGTTACACTATCTAGCTCCTGCACAGCAACCACATCCGGAGAGACACGAAGAATAACATCGGCAATCCGTTGGTAGTCCCGCTGATTATCCATACCCAAGGCATTCCGGACATTGTAACTCATGATCC
The DNA here is from genome assembly GCA_031553885.1 of Bacteroidales bacterium. Lineage (GTDB taxonomy): Bacteria > Bacteroidota > Bacteroidia > Bacteroidales > Azobacteroidaceae > JAVBKV01. Next base: position 25,912 of record JAVBKV010000043.1, on the reverse strand, counting down.
GTTCCGTATTTTCAATTCGTTCAAAATCAGTGGAATATCCCCAGGCTGTATAAAAAGTAAAACAACATACGGCCGAAATTAATTTCAGAAAATGTACATTCATGGTGGGTAAATTTAATAATTTTTATTGCGATAATTCTTTTTGTTTCAACTGTTTAATATGATTAAAAGCCATTCGAAGCTGTCCATAGGTATATTTTCCTTTCAATTGTTCGACAGCTGTTCTGAAAGGCGGGTATTCCATTTCGATAAATGTTTCCAGAACCGGATGTATTTCTTCCAGTTCTTGCGGTGAAAAAAATTCTTCTACAGACAATTCTCCGCTTGCAATAAAGGAAGCCAGGTGACCTTCAATCGTAGAAACCGCCAGCGTACGCTGTTCTGCAATTTTTTCGATGGAAAGGCCTTCTTTATACAAAGTCAGGCTCATTTTGTACGTAGATATTTTTTCCTTTTTTTCTTTTTCCGGTTTGACTTTTTCTATCTTTTCACCGGACGATTTCCTTTTTTTCGGAAGTTTTTCCGCCTGGGCATCCGTAGTAAAAAGGTCTTTTCTCCGGGGAACCACCAGATCCGGACCATCAGCCAACGGAATGTTGTTGTACCGCACCCGTTTCATATTCTCCAGAAACAGGATCATATCTTCCTCGATAGCAATTATATTCTTATAAAATGTTTTCGCTTTTTTAGGAGATTTGAAATAATGGATGTATTCCTGTAAGGGCTTTAGAATCTGATCGATAAATTGTTCATAAAAATAAGCAACAGCTTTAGTACAGCGTTCTTTCAGAACGGGAAGGTCCTCGCCTACCCCTTCCTGCTGTACCAACCGGGTCAATTGATCCTGGAATTTAAACGCCGTTTCCTCCAACTCCCTCACTGTTCGGTGAGAACGAGACAGTAATGCACTCAACGGCAGATATTCCTCGGTGACTTTATCTTCCATAAACTTCTCCATTTCCTTCAGAATCAAATACATGGGTCTCCAATCGAAGTACAGCAGCAAGCGTTCTGCCCAGAATTTTCTTTTTCCCCGGCTGAAAATATCTTCCAATTCTTCCCGGGCTTTTTCCGTCTGGCTGAAACGGATCGCATGCGGATCGGTCATGATACAATTTGGTTGAACCCGGGAGTGCAACACAATACCATCCAGTGAAGTACACCGGCTCAGGGCTACGTATGCCTGACCGGGAGCAAAGGAAGCGCCAATATCGATAATCGCTTTTTCGAAAGTCAGTCCCTGGCTTTTATGAATGGTAATCGCCCAGGCAAGCCGGATCGGAAACTGGGTAAAAGAGCCCAACTGTTCCTGTACGATTCCTCCCGATTCCTTGTTAAGAGAGTAACGCATATTCTCCCAGATTTCTTTCTGTAGCAAAATTTCCGTATTATTTTCCGGAATATAAACATATATCTGATCAGCTACAATGCGGCTGATTGTAGCGATTTTTCCATTGTAATAGCGCCTGGGCTCCATGGTATCGTTTCTCAGGAACATGACCTGAGCACCTTCTTTCAATCGCAATTGCATGTCGGTAGGCAATGAATAATCCGGGAATTCACCTTTTACTTCCCCGGTAAAAATACGCTCGGGAGTTTGCAGTTCCTCCAGTTTCCGGTTATTGATCTGATCAGCTTTATAGTTATGGGTCGTAAGTGTAATGTACTTTTCCTCATCAGAAGGAATAAACTGCGGATCGTAGTGCCGGTTCAGTTCCTGAATATCAGAAGCCGTTATCACATTATTTCTTACACGGTTCAACAAATCCACAAAAACCGGATCTCCCTGCCTGTAAACTTTTTTCAGTTCCAGGTAAACCGGTTGCGTCTGCTGAATCACTTTAGCATGAAAGAAAAACGTACTGGAATAATATTCTTTCAACAGTTGCCATTCATCGTCTTTGGCAACCGGAGGCAATTGAAACATATCGCCGATGTACAATACCTGGACACCTCCGAACGGGCGCGGGTTCCGGCGGATTCCTCTCAGGGAAGCATCGATCGCATCCAGAGTATCGGCCCGCAACATGCTGACCTCATCGATGATCAGTAACTCAAGCTGGCGAAGTAAATCTAATTTCTGTTTGGTAAACCGGAAGAAATTTTTTTGTGATGAAAGCGTGGAAATTCCAGGGAGATATGGCTCAAAAGGCAACTGAAAAAGAGAGTGTAACGTAATTCCTCCGGCGTTGATAGCAGCCACTCCGGTAGGCGCGGCAACCAAAGCGGTTTTATGTGTTTGTTTGCGGATATGTCTTAAAAATGTCGTTTTTCCGGTTCCGGCTTTTCCTGTCAGGAAGAGATGCTCCGATGTTTCATTGATAAAATCGGTAGCCAATTGAAAAATAGAATTGTTTTCGTCGGGAGTGATCATAGGTTGGTTTTTTTAAATGGAAATTGGAAATTGGAAAAAAGAAAAGTGAAGGGTGATTGTTTTCAACTCTCCACTTTTCTTTTTCAATGGTTATTTTTTACCCTGGTTGGCAACGGCGTCCATCAATTTCTTGATTTCTTCAGGATCGCCCAGGAAGTAATCTTTTACCAGATTCATGTTATCATCGAATTCGAATACATACGGAACAGCCGTCGGCAGGTTCAAGCTGATGATGTCTTCATTGGAAATATTTTTCAGGTATTTGATAATACCTCTCAAGCTATTGCCGTGAGCAGCAATGACGATTTGATCGTATTGTTTCATGGAAGGAGCAATAACTTCTTTCCAGTAAGGAACAATCCGGTTGACGGTATCCAGCAATGACTCGGTCAACGGAATTTGCTCATTACTCAATTCGTTATATCGGATGTCTTGTCTCGGGCTTCTGGGGTCGTCCATTGCCAATGGATCGGGAGCGATATCGTAGCTTCTTCTCCAGATCAATACCTGCTCGTCTCCGTATTGAGCAGCAGTTTCCGCTTTGTTCAGTCCCTGAAGCATTCCGTAATGCTTTTCATTCAGCTTCCAGCTTTTTTCAACCGGGATCCAGTCCAGGTCCATAACATCCAATACCTGGTTCAATGTTTTCACCGCCCTTTTCAAGTATGAAGTATAGGCTTTTTGAAAACAGAATCCATTTTCTGTCAGCACCTTACCTGCTTTTTTAGCTTCTTCTACTCCTTTTTCAGACAAGTCAACATCCGTCCAGCCGGTAAAACGGTTTTCTTTATTCCAAACGCTTTCTCCGTGACGAAGCAATACCACTTTTTTCATTGTTTTCTTATTTTTATGTTATACAATTGATTTTTTATTTTGGAACAACAAAAATACGGTTCTTTTCTGTTTTTTCTAAATTTTTTAGAAGGGATTTGAAAAAAGAGAAAAAATTCCCTACTTTTAACGCTTATTTACAACTAAAAAAAATAACTCCGGAACAGATCAAAGTTCCAGAGCATAAAACCCGGCCCTTAACGGATTCCATATAGCTGATTTAATAAAATAAAATAGGTATTATGAATAAGCAATTTTTACTTAGCTGTTTGTTATTAGTTACGGCTTTTACCCTGTTTGCCCAACAGGAAGCCCGTCTGCTGCGTTTCCCTTCCATTCATGGAAACCAGGTTGTATTCACTTATGCCGGAGATTTGTACACGGTACCTTCCCAGGGTGGTGTTGCCCGGAAAATCACCAACGGCGACGGTTATGAAATGTTTGCCCGCTTTTCACCCGATGGTAAACAAATCGCCTTTACTGCACAGTATGATGGAAATACGGAAGTATACCGGATACCTGCCGAAGGTGGAGAGCCGGTCCGTCTGACCTATACAGCAACACTTGGACGGGACGATATTTCCGATCGTATGGGTCCGAATAATATCGTACTGACCTGGAAAGACAATGAGAACATCGTGTTCCGTTCGCGCATGAAATCATTCAACGATTTCAAAGGAAAACTATACTTAGCCTCCGTTAAAGGAGGATTGGCCGAAGAGCTGCCTTTCCCTGCCGGAGGGTTTTGCTCGTATTCTCCGGATAAATCCAAGTTCGCCTACAACCGTGTTTTCCGGGAATTTCGTACATGGAAATATTATCAGGGAGGGATGGCCGACGATATCTGGATCTATGATTTCAAAACAAAAAAAATAGAAAATATTACGGATAACCCACATCAGGACATCATGCCGATGTGGATCGGAAAAGAAATTTATTTTATCTCGGATCGTGACCGGATCATGAACCTGTTTTGCTACAACACCGAAACAAAACAGACCAAAAAGGTTACCAATTTCAACGAGTACGACATTAAATTTCCCAGCTTGGGCGACCGGTCTATTGTCTTTGAAAATGGCGGATACATCTACAATTTCGACATCGTCAGTCAAAAAGCGAACAAAATAACGATTTACCTGAATGAAGACTTCGTGGGAGGAAGGACACAATTGAAAAATGCGGTCCGGAATATCAACGGGATAGATATGTCACCTGATGGAAAACGCCTGGTCGTTGCAGCCCGTGGAGATATTTACACAGTACCAGTCAAATCAGGTATTACCCGCAACCTGACCGAATCTTCCGGAGTTCACGAACGGGATGCTCAATGGTCGCCCGATGGAAAATGGATCGCTTATATTTCCGATGAAACCGGAGAAGATGAGTTGTACATCCGATCTCAGGACGGCTTGCAGGCCCCGGTTCAGTTAACGAAAAACAGCGATACTTACAAATACGGATTCGACTGGTCGCCCGACAGTAAAAAAATCCTTTGGAGCGATAAAATGCAACGTCTCCGCTACATCGATATCGATTCCAAAAAAGTTACGGATGTCGAACAAACCCTGGACGGTGAAATCCGGAGTTTCAATTGGGCGCCCGACAGCCGTTGGATTACCTATACCCTGCCACGTTTCAATACGACTTCGGTCATCGTGATTTACAACCTTGAAAATAAAAACAAACAAGTAGTCACGGATGAGTGGTTCAGTTCGTATGGATCCTCTTTCAGCAACGACGGAAAATACCTGTTCTTCGTATCTGCACGGAATTTCAATCCGACTTATAGCAGTACAGAATGGAATCACGTCTACAACAACATGAACAAAATATACTTTGTTCCCCTGAAAAAATCGACTCCTTCTCCATTTGCTTATGAAAATGATGAGGTAAGCATCAAAAAAGAAGAAACGGAAAAGAAAGAGGTAAAGGCCGATTCTAAAAAGGAAGAGAAAAAAGAATCCACAACCCAGGATAAGGATAAAGGCATCCAAGTTGAAATCGATTTTGACGGCATACAAGGTCGCTCCCTGGAAATCGATGCTCCTGCAGGAAGATATGGGGGAGCTGTCGGTGTCGGAGAAAATGTATATTACAACCGGGACGGAAACTTGTACCTGTTCGATCTGAAAAAACAAAAAGAAACCGAACTGGGAAATCTGTCCGTCGTGTCCATAAGTCCGGACACGAAAAAGATGCTGGTACGTTCGGGAAGAGGATTTTCAATCATCGATCTGCCCCGTGGTAAGGTTAATATTGAAGAGACCGTCGACCTGTCGGATGTGAAAACAGTCGTGGATCTGCATGCCGAATGGAATCAGATTTACAATGAATGCTGGCGACAAATGCGTGATTTCTTCTATGATCCGAAGATGCACGGAGTGGATTGGAATAAAATCCGCACCAAATATGCTCCGCTGGTTCCTTATGTAAACAACCGGAACGACCTCAATTACATCATCGGAGAAATGATCGGCGAATTGAACTGCGGCCACGCCTACATTGCCGGCGGCGATAAATCGGAGCCTCAACGGGTGAAAACCGGACTGCTCGGCGCCGAACTCAGCCGGGACGCTTCGGGATACTACAAGATTGAAAAAATCCTCGAAGGAAGAAACTGGTCGGAATCCTTGCGTTCTCCGCTGACTGAAGCCGGTATTGATGCTAAAAAAGGCGATTTCATCACACATATCAATGGGAAACCGACCAAAAACATGAATGACATTTTTGAAGCATTATACGATAAAGCCGGTAAACAGGTGGAATTGACATTGAATACCCAGGCTTCAGATACAGGAGGTCGTAAAGTAATCGTAAAACCGGTTGCAGACGAATCGGCACTGTATTATTTTGACTGGGTACAGGGGAATATCGCCAAAGTAGATAAGGCTACCAATGGAAAAGTAGGATACATTCACATTCCGGACATGGGAGTGGAAGGACTGAACGAATTCATAAAATATTATTACCCGCAATTGAACAAACATGCCCTGATCATTGACGACAGAGGAAACGGCGGAGGAAATGTTTCTCCGATGATCATCGAACGCCTTCGCCGGGAACTGGCGATGATGGCTGCTCCACGCAACGGTCAGCCGACTCCAAAACCCGACGGCATGATGATCGGTCCGAAAATCCTGTTATTGGACAATTACTCGGCTTCGGACGGAGATTTATTCCCCTACCAATTCAAATTTTACAAAATCGGTAAAACGGTCGGAGTCCGTTCCTGGGGAGGTGTTGTCGGCATCCGGGGATCTCTGCCGATTATCGATGGAGGAACGCTGAACCGTCCTGAATTTGCACATTACGATGCTGAAGGTAAAAAATTCGTTATCGAAGGGCACGGCGTCGATCCGGATTATGTGGTAGACAACGATCCGACCAAGGAATATGCCGGAGAAGACCAGCAACTCGACAAGGCTATCGAACTGATTTTACAGGATTTAAAAACGAATCCGGGAAATTATCCGGGTCGTCCGGCTTATCCCGACAAATCGAAGTAACATTTTATTAAAAAATTTCTATAATAAACAGTATGGCAAAAGTATTTTTTACAGATTTACGGACCAAACCCGGACGCAGCTTATTAGACAAATTAGAAATACTCGTTAAGAAAGCCGGTATTGAACAGATCGACTTTGAAGAGAAATTCACGGCAATAAAGATTCACTTCGGAGAACCGGGCAACCTGTCTTACATCCGGCCCAATTACGCAGCAAGACTGGTCAGGTTTCTTCAGAAGAAAAAGGCGAAAGTCTTCCTTACCGATGCCAATACGCTTTACCTGGGTCGACGGTCGAATGCCGTCGACCACCTGGAGAGCGCAATGGAAAACGGATTCAACCCGATAGCCGTTCCCTGCCCGGTCATTATCGCTGATGGATTGAAAGCCATCGATTACCGCGAAATTCCCATCGGTACTCCTTATTGCAAAACGGCAAAAATCGGCTCAGCCATTGCAGACGCCGACATCATTATTTCAATGACCCATTTCAAAGGACACGAACAAACGGGATTCGGAGGTGCTTTGAAAAACCTGGGAATGGGGGCTGCGTCCGCTGCCGGAAAGATGGAACTGCACTCTTCCTCACAACCCATTATCAGTGTGGAAAACTGTACTTCATGCGGACAATGCGTCAAGTATTGCGCCTCCAAAGCCGTCACGCTCAACGAAAAGAAGAAAGCAGAAATCGATTACGAAAAATGCGTCGGTTGTGGACAATGTGTGGCCGTTTGCCAGTTTGACTCCGCTCAGGTGGTCTGGAATAATTCTTCAGACATTACCTGTTACAAAATTGCCGAATATTCATTAGCTGTTGTAAAAGACAAGCCTCATTTCCATATCAGCTTTATCATGGATGTATCCCCGTTGTGCGATTGTTGGGGACACAACGACGCAGCCATCGTTCCCAACATCGGAATTGCAGCCTCCTTCGACCCGGTCGCCCTGGATCAGGCTTGTGCGGACCTGGTGAACCAGGCTGCCGCAAGCAAAGGCTCCTGCCTTGAAAATCATCCGCACGGAGATTTACAGGGAGAAGATAAATTTCATTTGTTACACCCCAATACCGATTGGAAAGTGGGATTGGAACACGGTGAAAAAATAGGGCTGGGAACAACGGATTATGAGTTGGTAGTGGTATAGGATGTAAATAGTTACAGCTATAATCGTTAGCCGTAATACGTAAAGCAAAATATTTTATGAAAAAGAAAGCAAATTACACTATTGCAATTCTTTTTTCCCTTTGAACAATTTGTAATGCTCAAAAGAATCAATTTGATAACTCAATTATTTGGGAAGTTCGGAAAACAGCCCAATCAAGCCCTTCCTATATTTTAGGTACAATTCATATTATGGACACGACACGACTGAATTTTCCAATAAAAGAATTTGAAACGTTAATTGATAGTTGTAAAGTTTTATGTCAAGAAGTAATTTCCGATGAAACAAGCACAGCAGAATTTCCAAAAAAAATGTTCTTGACTAACAATGAAAAAAATGTAGTAAATAGCCTCGACTCTCTCTATTATGAAAAATTATTAACTATTATAGGCTCCTCAAAGCAGGTACTTGTCATGTTTAATGACAAAAGGGTACTTGAACATATTCGTCCCGCTGCACTTGCTTTCATGATTACATTGGAAAAGCAGTTGAATTCCGAACTTTTTTCGCAACAAAACTTTCAGCCCGAAAAACATTTTACAACATTTGCAAGAGGACGAAGTTACAAACTTGAACAGTTGGAAACAGCTCAAGACCAACATACTTGGGTTCTCATGCTAAATTCTCCTTTTGAAGAAACAGTAGAGAAGCTAAAAAAATCAATAGATGACTACTCAAAAGAACCTACTGATGGTTTTTTGAATTATCAAAAGCAAAATTTGAAGATATTAGATGATGAGGAATTTTCCGATTCAATTATGGTTTTAAGAAATCAAAACATGGCAAATAGTATCGAAAAACTATTGACAGAGAATAAATCCGTCTTCGTTATGATTGGAGCGGCTCATCTTCTATATGAAACAAGGGTGCTGAATTTACTATCTCAAAAAGGTTTTCTGATAAAGCCTTATATTGTAAATTTGAATAAAGAGTAGTATATGAAAGAATAATTTTTTAGAGATTTCGATCCAAAAATATCTTTTATAGAATTGTAATTCATTAAAACAACAGTATATGAAGAAAAAGATCTTATATTTTTTTATATTTTCATTTATATTTGTTGGATGTAAACAGGAAATATCAAACAGAGAGTTACATGAAAAATATTTTGATAAAAATATTGAGAGATGCATTGATGTCTTACTTACTGCAGGATATGATTCCATACAAGCTAAAGAGATTTGTTCTTGTGCTATGGACAAAGCATTTTCTATTGATTCCAGTTATATGAAAATGAATGTACAAGATTTTTCAGATTTTATTAGGCTCATTCGCTCAATAAAAAAGACAATCCCAACCGATTCATTATGAATTAGTTGGGATTGTTTTTTTTATTGAGCGAATGAGCCAAAGGAATGTAATAACCTGAAAACAGAAATAGTCGAAAAAAAAGCATGAATGATGAATCTATTGCTCTTTTTTCGACTATTTTATTGGTCTTTTAGCGAATTGGCCTTATTAAAAAGAATAAAATTTATGAAAACTGTGATTCTCTCTATAAAGAAAATTTTACTCCTTCATATTAAACGTCTGTTTCCCTGAAGTCAAGGCATATTCCTTATTTTTCCAGATAAAAGTACCCTCAGTACCGGAAGGAAGCGTTATTTCCGCTTTCAACTGATTGTTTTTATCAATCACATAACTCACAGAAATGGTTCCTTTTGGATGTGGAATGCTTCCCGACGCATTTTTTAATTTACCCAACGCTGGTTGTATCCGGACCTTTTTGAATCCCGGAGAAGCGCTGTCGATACCGAGAAGTATCCGGAAAAATTCGATATTCAGACTCGCTCCCCAGGCGTGACAATCCGAACGGGAAGGTTCCGGCTGTTCCGCCCAGGTAGTCAATCCCAAGGCCAGTTGATCCCTCCAGATACCGATATGATCGAGCAACTGATCACTCAACCCGGCTTTATTAAGAGCCTGATTCAAATAGAACCGGAAATAAATAGTCGCCTGGATAAGGGATGAATCGCTCAGAGTTGTTTCCATGACACTTTTGGCCTTATCCCCGCTTACAATTCCCGCCAGAACAGCCATTATGTTGACATGTTGAGAAAAACTTTTGTGATCGTACGTATCTGCATACAAATTACGTGCAGCATCCCAGTATTTCCTATCAAAACCGGCACGCAGGGATTGGGCTATTTTTTTATAATGCTCAGCCATATCTTTCATGCCAAAAGTTTCCTCCATCTCTATCGCATTATCCAGCGCCAGCAGGTATTGCAGATCCTGAAAGGCCGAATTACCGTTATCCTCCCTCACCGGTTCACCTGACTTAAATCCGGCGGCCCAATCACCAAAAAACCAAAAAGGAATATAGGCCAGACTGGAATCCGGTTTCAACCATTGCTCATACCAGGATAAAATGCTCCGGTAAGCCGGAAGCAACGATTTCAGGTAAGCCTCATCTCCCCTGTACATCCAGTAATCGTAACCGGAACAGATCCACCACAACGAATACGACGATATAAACTGATGCAACCCGGAAGGATACCGGCTCATGGTAATGCCGTCCGCAACCATGGATTGTCGTCCTTGTTCCAGGTGATTTTTTATCAGGTAAGGATCCCTTGTATTATACATGCTTATCAGGGCCTGTATACGTGTATCCCCAAAATATTGCAACTGCTCGTAATAAGGACAATCCATGTAGGTTTCATTGGCGCACAAACGGGCTGTCAGCCAGCCTGTATCCAATATTTTATTCAATTCCTTTTCCTCAGCGGAGAACGAAGATTCCAGTTGAAACGGATACATGGAGGTCGTTCCGTAAATATCATCGATAACCAAAGGCTGTCCCGCTGTTTCGATTGATACATTCACATAGCGCCAGGTACGCCACCACAACGAAGTAACACTCCGGTGATCACCGCCATCCGCGGTCAATAGATCGGCATAACCCAGGAACTTTTTGCCTTCCGTTTCATTGCGGTTTCCCTTGATTCCTTTGGAAAGATCAGCATACAATGCTTCTGCATAACTGATTTCGACAACGGCATCTTTTCCTTTACTGAAATCCAATGTCAGGTATCCGGTGGTGAGTTTTCCCTGATCGATCAGCAGACGAACTTTGCTGTTTGCCGGAATGGTCAGGGATGTTTTTTTATTTGGAAAACCGGAAGCATATTTCACTCCTTCAGCCAGTCTCACTGCCTGAAAACGCTCGGATTTCATTTCCATGGGAGGAATGGGAGACGGAACCAGAAGCCTGCCCGGATAATCCCTACCCCCTTTCATGTATCCTTTCAAACCTTTAGCAGCCAATAGCCAGTTCTGATCGTCGAATGCCACATTTTCCCAATTCCAGGGATAATCATTCGCATTAACCGATTCTCCCGGACCAGCTGCGAAATAACCGCGTACCGGACTTATTTTTGGATTGTATGCACTGTTTTTAATACACTTCCAGGTTTCATTGGTATTCACAATCTCTTCATCGGAAGTGTTCCCCTGTAAAATAAAACCGGTCTGATTAAAACTGATTTGAGCCAACGGCTTCAACTCTGCATAATTCCATACCGTAGCCGCCAACACATTTTTTCCTTCTTTCAACCAGGGACTCAGGTCTACGGTTTCAAAATTCCAGTTGAAAACATCCCCACGAGCCGGCCCTAATGAAACCAGGTGCCCGTTGAGGTATAATTTATACCGGTTATCGGCCGAAACATGAACAATGAACCTGGAAGGAACAGCCTTTATATCAAATGTCTTCCGAAAATGATACACACCGAACTCATTGAGGGGTTCTTTAGGAACGGAAATCCAATGCGCATTCCACATTTTTTGAAACAACTCCGGACTTATTTCTTTTTGTTTATACCCTTCCAGGCGGATCTGAGCAAGAGACAAACCATAAACAGCAAAAAACAACAGGACGGCAGTGATTGTTCGTTTCATAATAATAGTGTATTTTTCAGATAAGTTTTCAAAGATAATCTTTAAATATTGAAATCACATTCTTCACTTTAAAAAATTGTACCTTTGTTCTTTTACAAAAATAAAACTTGTGGAAGAAAAGTTGATCCTGGCAGTTACGGAACACCGGTTTTTCGGTTGGAAATTAAATATTTATTCGGCCCGGGTGAATCCGGACGGAAGTATTTTTATCCTGGGAATCCCTTCAATGGAAGAAGAACTCCGCAAAGGAGCCTCCTCCGTGGATATTGCTTTGATCAGGGCTGCAGAAGAACTATCGGATCAATCGTTGCTGAAAGCCTATTCCAAAGAAAAAAGTGTCAGCCTGATACCGCAACATACCATTGACAATTTAATCCGTCCCCGTATTGAAAGTAATATATGCAAAATGACGGATCTTGCATTGCAAACCTCCATTCCGGTTTATTTTCGTGAAAAAATCAGGAATAAAACGCTTTATGAACAAGACCTGATCCAATTGCTTCCTGTTCCAAGTCATTGCCTTTTCAATTTTGTGAAAGACGAGAGTGGCCTGCGTTATTTTATTTCCCTGACCAATCAGTATGAAGAAATTTCTTTGCAACAGGAACCTGTCGTTATATTATCCCAGGAACCATGTATCATTCTGCTGGGCAATGCAATACACCGGGTAGAAAATATCGAATCAAAAAAATTGACTCCCTTTTTTACCAAAACACACATCGAAGTTCCGGCGTCTTCCGAAAAAGCATACATTCAGAATTTTGTCCTTAAAACCATTCCCAACTACGATGTCAGGATTGAAGGATTAGAAATGAAGTACAGGTCTCCACACAAACAGGCGGTTTTGGTACTGGAAGAAAATGTACGCCGGGAATTCGTATTTTCTCTATTCTTTCAATATGATAACCAACGTTTTAATCCGGCTCAAAAACGAAAAAAAATAGTAGGTCTGGAAGAGTCCGACGGTTCAGAAACTATTTGCTGGTTCGACCGGGACCTGGACTGGGAAAGTCAATGCATCCACCGCTTGAGCCGTATGGGCCTACGGCAGGAAGGAGATAACCATTTTTATCCCAAGCAACATACAGAAACCCAACAGCAATACGGCCTGATCAACTGGATCAATTTACATATCGATAAACTTCGGGATTTTCACATCGAACAACATACCGACCGGACCTATTACCAGGGAAAATTCAGTGTCCAATCGAACCTGGATCTGAAAATCGATTGGTTCGACATGGAAATTGAAGTTGTTTTCGATCATTTCAGGATCGGCTTCAACCGGTTCAGGAAGCATATTCTAACCGGAAATTCTGAATTTGTGCTTCCGGACGGTAGTGTTTTCATCCTTCCGGAACAATGGTTTCACCAATACCACGACTTCTTTTTACACGGAAAAGATACGGAAAAGGGAATTCGTATAAAAAAAATACACGTCGGCATCCTGGATGATACGGAAAAAAATTTTTTCTCCGCTAACGACAGGAAAAAATGGATAGAATTCAACAAAAAACCGGAAAAACCGGCCCTTCCTTCCGGCCGGCTTAACCAACTGCTGAGGCCCTACCAGAAAGAAGGATTCTATTGGTTGGACCAGTTGTATAAAAGAAAATGGGGAGGTTGCCTGGCCGATGATATGGGACTGGGGAAAACACTTCAAACCATAACACTTCTGGAATCGATTTACTCCCAGGCAGAAAAAAGGGTGAGGCAATTACCTGTGAACGGACAATTGTCCTTATTTGCCGAGCAGGAATCGGTCGTCCCGGCTTCCTTAGTAGTCGCCCCGACATCCTTACTTCACAACTGGAAAAACGAATTGAAAAAATTTACTCCTGAACTGAAAGCGTTTATTTATGCCGGAAACAAGCGATTGAGGACAAAAGACATAGCAAAAATATTCAAGCATTATCACATCATTATTACTTCGTACGGCCTGATAAGAAGCGATATCGAATACCTGGAAAATTACTCCTTTCATTTCATTATCCTGGACGAAAGTCAATTTATCAAGAATCCCGAGTCAATCCTTTATCAAGCCGTAAAAAGGCTGCATTCATCGAATAAAATCGTACTCACCGGAACTCCCATCGAAAATTCATTGTCAGATCTATGGGCACAGTTCAACTTTATCAATCCGGGACTACTGGGAAATTATTCTTTCTTCAAAAACTACTACATCCAGAAAATCATCAAGGAAAAAAATGAATCCGTAGAAACCTCTTTACAAAAAATAATCCGGCCCTTTTTACTTCGCCGGACAAAGGAAGAAGTAGAGCCGGAACTACCATCTTTATCCCAGGAAATCGTATATTGCGATTTATCTGAAAAACAGGAGGAGGTCTATCAAAAAGAGAAAAACAGCATTCGTAATTTACTGTTGGAGAACAAAGAAAATTCTTTAAAGAACAACTTTACGGCCTTGCAAAGCCTGATGAAACTCCGACTTTTATCTAACCATCCTGCCTTGACTCATCCGACATACGACGGCGATTCGGGAAAATTCAATCAAATCCTGCTCTACTTTGAAAGTGCAAAGAAAAACGGTCATAAAGTCCTGATTTTTTCTTCATTTGTCAAACACCTGAAATTACTGGCTGAAAAATTCAATGTAGAAGGTTGGAAATATTCCATGCTTACCGGACAAACCATAAACCGGGCGGCAGAAATCGATAAATTCAACCGGGACAAAGACATCAATTGTTTTTTCATTTCGTTAAAAGCCGGAGGGACCGGGTTGAACCTGACTGCGGCAGACTACGTATTCATCATCGATCCCTGGTGGAATCCGGCAGCCGAGATGCAGGCGCTGAGCCGGGCCCACCGTATCGGCCAGGAAAAGAAAGTAATGGCTTACCGCTTCATCTCAAGCGGAACCGTTGAAGAAAAAATCATCCGGTTGCAGGAAATGAAAACCCGCCTTTCGGAAACCTTCATCACTTCGAATAATCCCTTGGATTATCTCGAAGACAATGAAATAAAGGAATTATTCGAATAAAATATTGAAAATCAAAAAATTGAGGTTCTTGGAAATCAAAAAATTAATATGAAGTTAAAAATTAAAGCATTGGACTATATTGAAAATCAAAGCATAGAATAGCGTTAAAAGCTAGAATATTGAATGATGCTGAAAATCAGAGCATTGAATAATATTGAGACCAATACATGTGAGATACCTTTGCGCCCAGAGGGCGCGACCTATATAGGCAGTGGCTCCAAGCCACTGCATTCTGTATTCCGTATCAGAGCCACCCCTGCCTGCAGAGCAGGCGTCTGTTATATACAAAAAAAATTAACTTTGCATCAGATTAAACCGAATAATAAACCAAAACCATGGCTAACACATATTTCCAAAATTACCTGCATATTATTTTTGCAGTCAAAAATCGTCAATCATTAATTCCGGAGCACAATAGAGTTAGAATTGAAAAATATATTTGCAATATTGCTAATAAAGATAAATGTAAGCCGTTATCTATTTATTGCAACCCCAACCATGTTCATTTATTGCTCAGTTTACATCCTGCAATTGCCATATCCGACATTGTCAGAAATATCAAGTCATTTTCAAGTCGGTTTATCAATGAAAACAAGCTGACATCAGGACATTTTAGCTGGAAAACTGGCTTTGGATCATTCAGTTATGGACATTCTCAGATTAATACAGTTATCAATTACATTAATAATCAACCGGAACATCATAAGAAGAAATCTTTCAGGGAGGAATATTTATCTTTTCTGGACGCTTTTTGTATTGAATTTGATTCTGACTATATATTTGATTGGGTTGAGGTATGAAAAAGCAGACACCTGCTCTGCAGGCTAGATGAATGCCGTGATATAGAAAGCAGTGGCTTGGAGCCACTGCCTATATAGGTCACGCCCTCTGGGCGCAAAGGTATCTCACACGTATTGGGTTTATTTCACCACTTCCGTCCAACTGCTTTTTGTCCGGGCCTGAGCCTCCGTATCATACATGGCTTCGCACTGAACAGCCGGAAGAATATATTTTCCCACATAAGCAGCCTGCAAACGGATTTTGAACGTTTTGGACGCCGATCGCGGCAGATCAAAATAGGTGAAAACCCTGTCGTCCCGGATATCCCTGAACGTATAGTTTTGCTGAGGGGTTTCCGCTCCCTCGGCAGCCATCATCCGTTCATTGAAGATTTCCCATCCGGAAGGAATGATGTGAGTTAAAGCCAGGTCGGTATACCCGGCAACACCGCTAATATTCGATACGGTAACTGAAGCAATAAAATCAGTACCCTGTGACAACCGGTCGATATTAATCGGACGACTGTTCAGATCCGTATATGAAACATCCAGTTTTAAATTATTGGCTACAGACGGCAGAGTATCGTTCACCGGCTTGGACTTCGAAGTCACTGACACATACAGATCCCCTTTTCCTGCATTTTTAACCTGAATACGACCGGAAAGAACTTCCGCCGGAATATTCAATTGGCTGACTGCTTTTGCTGTTTTTACCGGTGTTTGTGCTTTTGCATTCAACGACCATTCCATTTCAATCATTCCTTTAGCAGTTTTTGAGGCCAGTTTGCCCATTGCCAACAAGGCATAAGCCGTACTTTGTGTGCTGAAATAATATTCGGAAGACAGGTTGTTGGACACTTTCTTTGCCTGAGCGAAAGCTTTAGTCATATTATCCAGTAAAACCATGGTTTCCAATATCATTGCTTCATCCCTGTATGAAGAACCATACGTATCATTACTCAACGAATACGAAGAAACAACGGGTTCGACATTGAAGATCAGTTCATTCGCAGCATTTTTCTTTCCATCCAACGCGTAAGCGGCAGCAAGCCTCCAACGCGCCTGCGAAGAAAGATTCTGCATCTCTTTCATCCGATTCATCGAGCCGGATTCCGGATTTCCTGCCAGGGCCAGGGTATACAAACGATAGGCTTGTTGAAGATCTTCCATGTAATAAACATAACGGGTTTTCCGGTTATCGTACTCATACGTCCAGTTCTGAGCCTGAGCCCGTTGGAAGATTTTCCACTTGTTAATCACGCTTTCATTTACGTCGTACCCTTTTTGACGTGCCTCACACAAGAAATGTCCGGCATACGAACTGATCCAGGAATTGACCGAAAGCTGTCCCGGCCAATAAGTAAATCCACCTCCCTGCAGCTGACGACCATACAATTGCCGGATTGCTTCCCGTATGTTCTCTTTATTGATTTGGGATTCTTTTTCCGTCATTTCCTTGAATTGGTCGACATAAAGCAACGGAAATGCTTTGGAAACCAATTGCTCGGTACAACAATGCTCATACGAATTCAGGTAATCAAAACGACGGTTTATATCTACGGACGGAATCCTCGAAACTTCCATTTTCACCCAATTTTCATTGGAATTATCCAGTAATTGATAGTCAAATTCAGCCGTTCCGGAGGCAGGAATCAACCGGTCTACATTCATAATAACCGGAGGATTCGGATTCCGGACCTGAATTTCAATCGTTTCAGAAGCTGTTTGCCCGTTCCCTGAAGCCAACACCTTAATTTTTTCCACACCTGTTTTCGGCCCAACTTTCAGAGAAAAATAAACCATTTCATCGCCGATTTTGCTGAATTTCAACGATTGGGAAGCTTCTCCCGAAAGTTTACATAAACCGGAGGTTTCTACCTTTACGGAAACATCCTTAACCGTATTTTCCATAGCAAATACATTCACCGGAAGTAAAATCTCCTCTCCTGTGCTGACTACCCGCGGCAATGTAGGAAGTATCATCAATGGATTTTTTACGGTAACGGTTTTTTCTGCATTTCCATACGCTCCGTCCTGAGCGGCAACCACCATGGTACGAACGGATCCCACATACATCGGGAGTTTCAGCTTATGTGTACCGGTTGTTCCCTTCTGAATGAAGAAAGGCCCGATAAATTTCACAACCGGTTTGAAACGGTTGGCCTTGGTGTTAGATGGCTTCAGAGCCTCGTCCCCTCCGATGCTGAACAGCGAAGAAAATTTTCCACCAAAAGCCCCGATTACATAATCGTACATGTCCCAGGTTTTGATGCCCAATGCTTCCCGTGCATAAAACTCATTCCAGGGATCGGGAGTCTTGAAAGCAGTCAGGTCCAGCAATCCGTCATCCACAATCGCCAGGGTATACGTCATCGGCCGGCCATTTTTTTCTCTGACTTTTACTGTAAATTCCTTTTCCGGCTGTAAAGATGCCGGCATATTGATTTCCGGCATTAACCTTGAGTTTTTATTCGTCACCAGAACCGGAATCACCCCATACATCCGGATCGGCATATCGTTTACAGTTTGTGCATGCGGTTGCAACAGGCTGACATGAATATAGAAATTCGGTGCCATTTCTTCTGTCACCCTGAACGTATATTTCGTATCGGAACTGTCTGCCACCGTTACCCAGGCACGGTTCAAAACCGAAGATCCGTTCTCCAGTGCAACCAATGCTTTTCCTTTCGCTGCTCCCGGAAGAATTACAGTAACCTCCTCTCCTACTTCGTACGATTTTTTATCTGTGGAGAACGAGAGCATGGTAATACCATCCGGATCCGATTTCATGGAACGACCCCTCCAGGAAGGCCAATCGACATAGACCACTTTTCCCGAAGCATGACCACTCTCCTTGTCCTTGATATACACCAGATACCGGCCCCATTCCGGATAATTCACCCGGAATTTCACAGTTGCTTTTCCGCCTTTGGTTTGTATTTTTTCCGATAAAACCGGCTTAACGGACATACTGTTAACATACGAGTCGAACGATTCGGAACGGCTTTCCCACCACCAACTCCAACCCAACTTATAAACCCGGTAATCCAGGTCCTGCCGGTTGACAGGTTTCCCTTCCCCGTTCAACGTTACAATGTCGAACACCTGGTCTTTATCGGTCTCGATGAAATCATAGTCGTCTTTCTGATGAAAATTGATCCCGACATAACTGCTGTAAGGTGAAAACGGCATGGATTGGACAAATGTACTGACATCACCTCCCGGTTCAAATACCCGACTGATAAAAGTGGCCTGTAACATTCCCGGAGCATTCTGAGCCGTCGGAAGATTAATATTAAAATTTACCTTCCCCTCATCATTCAACTTTCCGTCAAACAATTGAATTTTATCCACATAAAACGAACTTGCAGGATTATTGAAATCGTACTGCTCATATCCTTTGAATTGGGTTTTCACTTTGGAAAGTGACATTTCCACTGCCGCTTTCAGGTCCCGGGCGGTAGCTCCGGTCAACCAGTGAGAATACAGGGACGCCTGGATATTTTCTTTGGAAGCATCCAATAAAGACCCTGGAATTTCAAGATTTACTTTCAACCGGTTGGGTTTAACCGTTTCAATACGCAATGATTTATGAAACGTTGCCCCTCCCAGTTTCACGTATGCGTTCCAGAGCCCCGTGACATCATCCGGACTGGTGGGAACTTGAAAAACATAGAATCCGTTGGTCCCTTTTGTTGAAACCTGCTTCGCATAAAACTGTCCTTTCGGATTATAAATTTCCAATGAAACCGGATGATCTTCCGGAATTTTACGAATGCGGTCTTCCAGAATGAACCCGATATGTAAGGTATCTCCCGGACGCCAGACTCCCCGTTCACCGTAAACATATCCTTTCAATCCTTTCTGGGTCTCTTTTCCCCCTACATCGAAACGGCTCAGCGATTTTTCTTCTCCATCGGCTAACCGCAAATATGCTTTTTCCTTTCCGGATTCAGCTACCAATATAAACGGTTTGCCTTTAACATCAAGGACAGCAAAACCATCCGCATCGGTTTTTCCGGATCCGATGGTTTGCAATTGAAAATTATACGCCTTCAGATCCGCCCCCGAAACCGGCTGTGTATCCAGGATATTATTTACAGCAACCCACAATTTTTTATCACTGTTTCCCTTAACAATCACACCCAGGTTAGAGGCTAACACATTACATGCTGCTTTTGTATTTTCCTGAACCATGTAATACGAAGGCTTGGTAGGATCTTCGCGCTCGGCCCAGTTATACTGGCTCCAGTTCATATTCTCATTCCCGCTCCAGTAATAAGCGGAAGGCTCATCCCACACCTGGTCGTCTTCTTCGGAAAGAGTTTCCGTATCCAACGAAGAAAGTCCTTTTTCCGGAAGATCCAACGACAGTTTTCCATCGTTTACCACCAACGAATAAGACATTTTGAAAGACAATTCCACCCGGTAAATCGCACCCGGCTCCTGGCGGATAATATCAGCCAGGTCGATAGAAAAGTTGTTCCATTGGTCCAGTTTCCGGGTAGGATCCGAATCCAGCCGGATGGTTTTTTTATAAATCAACCGCCCTGAACGCCTCAATTCATTGTCCGAATTCAGGGTATTGGTTTGCATAAACATCAATATGTTTTTCTCAAAAATACGGATTACTTTAACATCTACTGCCCCGATATTCACCGCCCGGAAAGGAAGAAGCAGGTTTTTCGAATCCGGAAGAATAGTCCCTGAATAAGGTAATTCAATCCGGGGTTTCAGGGATTCAATGGCCAGAGACACAGATGCAGGTGTTTGAAGAGCTTCTCCGGAATGGCTCCGGATCCCCGGATTAATTTTCAATGTAACGTTCTTCAGTTTAGACGTTTCAAAGAAAATCCGCACAATGTTCGCTTCTACCTGAAAAACAGCTCCTGAAGCTTCCGGTATTTCGATCAGCCCTTTTAAATCCTGAGCCTGTGAAATCGGTTCGGAAAAAACAACCTCTACTCCGGATTCCGGATCATAAATCATTTTCGCCTCCACAAAGCGGAAAGGTTCGATTGCCGGAATAACGACCGACTGTTCCACTTCCCGGTCAATTCCTGTTTTTTTACCGTTCACCCGGACTTTCAATGTTTGATCTTCTTTGCTTCTGAGTATTTTTTCTACGATGAAATGGAAGGTTTTCTGAGCAGGGCCCGGCTTCAACTCCTTAATAGCCAACGAATTTTTATTTTCCATTTCTACGGAAAACATCTCCTTGACCAATTCCAGGTTTACCTGGTCACTGAATAAAATATCTCCGTGTATAGTAGCATACTCGGGATGATCGGCACTAACAACGACAGACTGTAGCTCGATTCCGAAATTCTGTTCGATGGTACGAAAAGAAAAAGGAAAATTCCGCAACTTTTTTTCCACATCCATTACTTTCCCCAGTTTAAAATCCACCTGGTATAAAGTCCCGGCTTTCAGTTGCCCTGAATCGGGAACAAACTCAATACTCCTGCTGTTTATCCAATAAGCCTTACCTTTAATGGCAGGAGAAAAATCAAAAAGCTTCTCCTTGACTTCTGTGTTTAACACAACCACTGGTAAATCACGCGTAAACTCAATTTTCACCGTCGATCCGGAAGAAATCGTCCCTCCGGTGTAAGCACTGATGTAGGGCGCAAAAGCCGATGAAGGAATTACCTCCTTTTCTCCGCTGCACGAAACATATAACCAACATAAAACTCCGATTATTACAAAACAGGAAAGTCTTTTTTTCATATGGTTTAACAGTTTATCTGTGGATAATCAGCAAAGTTACAATAATAAAACTTTTTCTGCCTGATTTTGTTTTATTTAAAAAAATTAAATTTTATGAAACGAGGACTTATTCTCTTTATCTGCATCTTTCTGCTCTCTTTTATCATCAACGCCCAGGAAAAGTCTCCATCCGATACAATAACAAATACACAGAATCAAAAAAAGACCGATTTCACCGCTTTACCGACACTTTCTTTTGATCGCTCCAAAGGTACAGGATTCGGAGCGATCGGTATGGCTTTTTTCAAACTCAGCGACAAAAAGGGAACCAAACCCTCCAGCGTCATGGTGAACGGAAAATATACAACAGAAAAAAACTGGCATGCAGCAGCAATGACCCAGCTCTTTTTTTCAGAAGATAAATACCGGTTAATGATAGGTGGAGGTTATATGAACAGCAATTTTCAAACCTATGAGGACCTGGGAGGAGGGCAGTTGGAAATCCCATATAATAATCATGGTGGTTTCTTTTTTATTTCTCCGTCGGTACGCGTTTGGAAACAATTGTACCTGGGAATCGGAGGACAAATGTTCAAGTCCCACCTGGATATGGATGTTCCGGCTCCCGGACAAGATTCGGTTTCTACCAGTTGGATGAACTCTTTTGCAACTACCGCCACATTCGATACGAAAGACAATCCCTACAATGCGACACAAGGCCTGAGTGCTTCTGTCCGGCTTAATGCGTTCCCTGTCTGGCTTAAGAATACCGCAACTTTTTATAAAATGCATGCAGAGTTCAATTATTATACCCGGATCGATCATTCCAAGGTGCTGGCCTCCCGGGCCTCATTGAATGCCGGTTTGGGGGATGTTCCTTTTGTTGCCCAGACATACGTCGGAGGACGTGATATCCGCGGATATACGAAAGGAGAATACCGGGGCAACCAAACCTATGATATTCAAACAGAGCTTCGCTGGAATTTTTACAAACGCTGGGGTACAGTCGGATTTTTCGGATTAGCCATGGCTACAAGTCCGGGGTATGTCAGTCCGCTGCTTCCGGGAGGAGGAGGAGGAATACGCTATCTGGTCGTCCCCAAGTACAACATCAATGCCGGAATCGATGCTGCTGCCGGAATTGACGATTGGGGTCTCTATTTCCGGATAACCGAAGCTTTTTAAATCATAAACGTATGCAATAAATGATAAATATACACTATCATTTTTTTCATATACATTTTTCCATGATTCAAAAATTGTATATATTTGATTATAGGAAAGTTATAATTACTCAAATATATACCAAAAAATACAAAATATACACTCACTTTTGAGTCTTTTTCATTACTTTTGTAACCGAAGTTCTGATAACCTGACTCATTTAACCAAGAAAAAAAACATGAATTAATGTAACAACTATGATTATTTTTCGGCCTGGTCCTTCTTCATAAAGGGCCAGGCTGTTTTTTTTAAAGCACCCGTACATAATACTGTTACAGATTAATTCATTAACTTTGCGACTCAAAAAATCAAAAAACATTTATTAAGGCGATATAATCATGGAGTACAATTTCAATGAAATCGAGAAAAAGTGGCAGGAATACTGGAAAACAAATAAAATTTACCAGGTAAATGAAGATCCGTCGAAGCCCAAGTATTATGTACTGGATATGTTCCCCTATCCTTCCGGAGCGGGTCTACATGTCGGACATCCGCTGGGTTACATTGCTTCGGACATTTATTCCCGCTACAAACGACTGAAAGGTTTCAATGTATTACACCCCATGGGGTATGACGCTTATGGATTGCCTGCCGAGCAATATGCCATTCAAACCGGCCAGCACCCCGCAATTACCACACAAAAGAACATCGAACGATACCGCGAGCAACTGGATAAAATCGGTTTTTGCTACGATTGGGAGCGTGAGGTACGAACCTGTGAACCGGGTTATTACCACTGGACCCAATGGGCCTTTATCCAAATGTTTAACTCGTATTATTGTAACGACGAACAACAAGCCCGTCCAATTGCAGAACTGATTGAGGTTTTTAAACAACAGGGAAGCAAGGATATGAATGTGGCCTGTAGCGAAGAAATCAACTTCACCGCTGACGAATGGAATGCCAAATCCGAAAAAGAACAACAGGAAATCCTGCTGAACTACCGCATTGCTTACCTGGCGGATACGATGGTAAACTGGTGTCCGGCCCTCGGAACGGTTCTGGCCAATGACGAAGTCAGCGAAGGAGTTTCCGTGCGCGGAGGCCATCCGGTCGAACAAAAACGGATGCGTCAGTGGAGCCTTCGGGTTTCAGCCTATGCTCAGCGCTTGCTCGACGGATTGGATAAACTCGATTGGACGGAATCATTGAAAGAAACACAGAAAAACTGGATCGGACGTTCAGAAGGTGCTGAAATGAGGTTCAAAGTGAAAGATTCTGATATTGAATTCACTGTTTTTACAACACGTGCAGACACAATCTTTGGAGTAACGTTCATGGTACTGGCTCCGGAATCCGAATATGTAAAACAGGTAGTAACTTCCCAACAACAGGAAGAAGTCAACACTTACTTGGAAGCCGTAAAACGGCGCACCGAACGGGAACGGATTGCCGACAGAAAAGTAACCGGTGTTTTTACCGGTTCTTATGCCCTCAACCCGTTTACCGGAAATGCCATTCCAATCTGGATTTCGGATTATGTATTGGCCGGGTACGGAACAGGAGCCATCATGGCGGTTCCGGGACATGACAGCCGCGACTATGCTTTTGCTAAGCATTTCAACCTGCCGATCATCCCGTTGATCGAAGGTTGTGACATTTCAGAAGAAAGTTTCGATGCCAAAGAGGGAATCATGATGAATTCAGGATTCCTGAACGGACTGACCGTAAAAGAAGCAATCGAGAAAACCAAGCGATACGTAGAAGAAAACAACCTGGGACGGATCAAGGTCAATTATCGGTTACGGGATGCGATCTTCAGCCGCCAACGGTACTGGGGAGAACCTTTCCCTGTTTACTATAAAGACGGCATGCCCTACACGGTCGACGAAAAAGACCTGCCGATCGAATTACCAGAAGTCGACAAATTCCTGCCCACGGAAAAAGGAGAACCTCCCCTGGGACGTGCCAAGGACTGGACCTACAAGGGCTATCCGCTGGAACTGTGCACAATGCCCGGATTTGCCGGATCATCCGCCTATTACCTGCGTTATGAAGACCCCAAAAACGACAAGACCCTGGTTTCCAAAGAAGCCAATAACTACTGGGGAAATGTCGATCTTTATATCGGAGGAACCGAACACGCCACCGGTCACCTGATCTACAGCCGGTTCTGGAATAAGTTCCTGTTCGACCTGGGAATCACCTGCGAAGACGAGCCTTTTAAAAAACTGATCAACCAGGGAATGATCCAGGGAAGATCCAATTTTGTTTACAGAATTTTACTATACAATACGAAGCAAGATTTTCTTGAAAACAAAAATCCTATATCTACAAGACATTTTTTATCTTATAATAAAGCAAAAAATACAATAGATTATGGGGGCAATTACGATTTCCTTGAATCAGTAAGGAAAGAGTATAATGCAGGATATAATGGTTTTAGAGTTCAAGAATTACATGTTGATGTAAATATTGTATCCAACGATATTTTGGATACTGAAGCTTTCAAGAACTGGAATCCGGAATACAAAACCGCCGAATTCATCCTGGAAGACGGTAAGTACGTTTGTGGCTGGGCTGTGGAAAAAATGTCCAAGTCCATGTTCAACGTAGTCAATCCGGATGTAATCGTAGAAAAATACGGCGCCGACACCTTACGTTTGTATGAGATGTTCCTGGGTCCGTTGGAACAATCCAAACCCTGGGATACGAATGGAATTGACGGTGTTCACCGTTTCCTGCGTAAGCTTTGGAACCTATTTTACAAAGGGGATGAATTGATAATCAGTAATGAAGAGCCCAACGCCGAAGAACTGAAAGCCCTGCATAAGCTCATTAAAAAAGTAGGCTATGACATTGAAAATTTCTCTTTCAATACATCCGTTGCCGCTTTTATGATTTGCGTCAATGAACTCGGCAGCCTGAAGTGCAATAAAAAGGCTGTTTTAAGCGATCTGACGATCGTTCTCGCCCCATTTGCCCCTCACATCGCAGAAGAGCTCTGGAGTGCTCTGGGGAATCAAACAAGCATTTGCAATGCACGGTTCCCCGAGTTCAAGGAAGAATACCTGAAAGAAAGCAACGTGACTTATACCATTTCGTTTAACGGGAAAGCGCGGTTCACAATCGACTTCCCGGCAGATACCTCAAAAGAAGAAGTGGAAAGAGTAACATTAGGGCATGAAAAT
Organism: Bacteroidales bacterium; assembly: GCA_031553885.1. GTDB lineage: Bacteria > Bacteroidota > Bacteroidia > Bacteroidales > Azobacteroidaceae > JAVBKV01. The sequence goes on along the minus strand of JAVBKV010000043.1, from coordinate 294 downwards.
GCTCAGAAATGGATGGAGGGAAAGCAACCGAAAAAAGTAATCGTTGTTCCGAACAAGATTATCAATATCGTGGTTTAATCGCCACAATCAAAATATAAAAAAAATTTCTCCCAGCATGGATACTCTCTGATTTTGATCGTTTTTTTGGAATCAGTAGGCTCATTCGCTCAATAAAAAAGACAATCCCAACCGATTCATTATGAATTAGTTGGGATTTTGTGTATCTTTGTTTGTCCCCCGATAATAGGGTTTCGAGGCCAAAAACGGGGAAATCACGCTAAAAAATACAGCATG
>JAVBKV010000025.1:0-11127 GCA_031553885.1 Bacteroidales bacterium | reverse complement strand
AGGGAGTTCAACCCTTCCGAATAGCATGTCTAACAACAGATTAGGAGTAAAATGAGCCTCTTTCAGAGATAACTCCTTGTGAATGGTAAGTAGTTTCACGTTTAGGGAACGAATATATTCGTTCAATTCTAAAGATTTGGGATCTTTTCCTCTGCTAAATCCCTTGGCTTGGTTCCATAACTGAACGGGAACCGAACGTTGGATACGGCATTCAGCACTTGAACCATTAATTGTAACTCTCACTAAAACAGACGCTTCTCCGTTTTTCAACAATCTTGTCTTTGCAATAAAGAAAAGAATACTCAATGTTTCTTGTTTCATAATTCTTCAAATTTTAACTGTTCAAAATTATGAAATCAAACCCAGTTTAAACGTATGCAAAATGTTGATATATAGGGAAAAAGAATCAAAATCGTGTGCATTCCCAATGTGCAAAGAAAGTACAACGATTTGCACATTTATAATATGTCAAAAACCGCTATTTTTTGCATATCTTTAAAAAGTAAAATCCCCGAATCTCGTTGAAATTCGGGGACTTAGCTATATTCTGCTTTTCTATCAAGTGGTGCCACCAGGAATCGAACCGGGGACACAAGGATTTTCAGTCCTTTGCTCTACCAACTGAGCTATGGCACCATCATTTTTGCGACTGCAAAGGTAAATAAACTTTTTAATTTGACAAATAAAATTTGCATTTTTTTTAGATTATTCTTCTTCGAGTGAGTTCCAGCCTTGTGCAATCAGTTGGATTTCCGTTCCGTCACGGGCAATTAGATTGGCTCCCAGCGAGGGGTCACAAATGTGTCCGATGATTTTTATACCTTCCAGGTTCTCCATTTTTTCGTGGAGACTTAAGGGTACAGTAAAAAGTAATTCGTAGTCTTCACCTCCGCTCAAGGCTACTGTGGTGAGGTTCATATTGAACTGTTCCGCCATGTGGGCGGTCTGGTAATCAATCGGAATCCGGTCTTCATATACCCGGCAACCACACTGGCTTTGCTGGCAGATATGGAGAAGTTCGGAGGATAATCCGTCGGATATATCGATCATGGAAGTCGGAACGATTTGATTTTCACTCAATATGCGGATAATATCCTTTCTTGCTTCCGGTTTAAGCTGTCTTTCCAGGATGTATTCTTTTCCGGCGAAATCCGGTGAGAAGTTTTTTTCTCCCTGAAAAACTGTTTTTTCCCGTTCCAGAAGTTGAATTCCCATATAGGCAGCACCTAAATCTCCGGAAACACAAATCAGATCAGAGTCTTTGGCTCCATTACGATAGACAATTTTCTCTTTTTCTCCCTCTCCGATACAAGTGATGCTGATGCATAAACCGGTCAGGGAAGCAGAAGTATCTCCACCGATAATGTCCACGCCGTAAATCTGGCACGCCAGTTCCAGGCCCGAGTAAAAATCTTCCAGATCTTCGACAGAGAATCGCTTGGAAATACCCAGCGAAACCGTAATTTGTTTCGGCTGCCCATTCATGGCGTAGATATCTGAAAAATTCACAATAGCGGCTTTATATCCCAAGTGTTTCATCGGAACATAAGTCAGATCGAAATGAATGCCTTCCAATAAGAGGTCGGTTGTAACCAGTACCTGTTTTTCCTTGTAATCAAGTACGGCAGCGTCGTCTCCGATACCCTTTAGAGTGTTCGGATTTTTTATACTGAGGTTTTCTGTCAGGTGCCGGATCAACCCGAATTCACCCAACGATGCTATTTCTGTTCTTTCCATCTAGAGTTGTTTGATTACTTCCTGCATGATAAAAGCCATTTTAGGTTGAGCGATTTTAGCTGCCTCCTGTACCTCTTCGTGAGAAACCTGTACAACACGGCCTGTAACTCCCAGGTCGGTAATGATTGAAAAGGCCAGGACCTTCATACCTGCATGACGGGCGACAATTACTTCCGGGACAGTAGACATCCCCACGGCGTCTCCTCCGATAATCCGGAAATACGTATATTCGGCCGGAGTTTCAAACGTGGGCCCCTGAGTGCCGACATACACTCCGTATTGCAACTTGATGTTATTATCGGCAGCAACTTTAGCCGCTAATGTTCTCAGTTTATTGCAATAAGCCTCACTCATATCCGGGAAGCGAGTGCCGAACTCGGGAAGGTTTTTTCCTCTTAGCGGGTGTTCCGGAAAGAGATTGATATGATCTTCAATCAACATGATATCACCTACTTCAAAGCTTCGGTTCATACCTCCGGCAGCATTGGAAACAAACAGGTATTGGAGTCCCAGAAATTGCATAACACGGATGGGGTAGGTGACCTGTTTCATATCGTAGCCTTCGTAAAAATGGAAGCGTCCCTGCATCGCTAAAATTGGTTTACCTCCCAGTTTGCCAACGATCAGTTTACCGCTATGCCCTTCTACTGTCGAAACCGGGAAGTGAGGAATTTCTTCGTAAGGAATCTCCATTTTTTCCGTGATGCTATGAACCAATTCTCCCAACCCGGTACCCAATATGATACCGATCTTGGTGCCCCCGGGTATTCTTGGTCTAAGCCAATTTACCGTTTCCTGTAAAGTCTTTAACATGATTTAGTATGTTTTGAATGAATAAATTTTCTTGTTTCAAATGAAAGCTTACTTCAATGGGAAGATAGTAAAAGCGATCTTTCAATAATTCGTTCAATGAAGGCGTTTCAATGAATTTAACCGCATCTTTTTCTGTTGTTACGATGATTTTATTTACCGAAGGAATCTGATTAAACTTTTCCAGTATATTTTTCAGGTCTTCGGATGTATAATCGTGATGATCCGGATAAATGCAGGTGGTAAGATTGGAGGTGTAATCTCCCAGTTTCTCAATCAATCCCTGAGGTGAAGCAATTCCTGCGAGTAAGAGGATTGCCGTATTTTCTGCCTGGATATCGGAGAGGCTTTTCTTTTCAAATAAATCGTACGACCTGAAAACGGGAATCAGGTCCCCGTACTTAAATGAGGTAAAATAGAGTTGTTGATGAGGCATAAGCTTCAGGTTCTGGGCAATTATCCGGTAGTCGATTGGTTTGAATATATCCGGACATTTGGTTACAATTACCATCTGAGCTCTCGACCTGCTCCGGAAAGACTCTCGCAGTCGCCCTGCAGGAAGAAGAAAGTCTTCATAAATCAGTCGATTGTTGTCGGTCAGTAAAATAGATAAAGAAGGGATTACGTAACGATGTTGGAATGCATCGTCCAATAGAATAACCGATGGACGCTTGTCATCTGGTAGGTTCAGTAACTCCCGGATTCCCCTTCTGCGGTCACTGTCTACGGCTACAAGAATGAAGGGAAACTTGCGGAACATCTGAAACGGTTCGTCACCGATGGTACTACTGGTCGCCTGTTTGTCGGCCAGGATAAACCCGGATGTTTTCCGTTTGTATCCCCGGCTGAGCACGGCTACTTTATATTTCCGGCTAAGCAGGCGAATCAGGTATTCCGTGTGGGGAGTTTTCCCTGTTCCTCCCACGGTTAGGTTTCCGACTGAAATAACGGGAACAGAAAACTCTTCGCCGGGAAGAATTCCCCAGTCGAAGAGTTTATTTCTGATTCCGGTTACCAATCCATAGATGAATGAAAATGGTAACAGGAGATAATTGATCTTATTATTTACAGCCATTTACAGAATCATTCAATATGACTGCAAATATAACCTTTATTTTACACCTGTCATAATCACTTCAATCAAATTCTTTTGATCGAGAATTGTTTGTGCTAATTTTTTGATGTCATCAGGGGTTATTGCGTTTACGGTTTTGACGTAGTCGCTGTAACCATTGTAATTGTACCTGTAATAACTTGTAATGATATCATCCCAATAATTGTTTTCACGCTCTTTTTCCTGTTGACTTTTCAACATGTATTCCTTCACTTTCTGAAAATTTTCAGTGCTGGGGCCATCAGTAGCCAGGGCTTTGAATTCCCGGTGAATGATTTCATTGAGGTAATCTTTCTTTGTAGGTTCTGTCTCAAAAGAAATCTGGAGTGTTGTTTGTCCTTTCGGATAATTGGATATATTGCAACGGGCTCCCACGCTGTAAGTTCCTCCTTCTTTTTCACGTACTTTTTCGGTATATATGATTGTCAGAATTTGTTGAAGCATGTTGGCTTTTACTTTGGTAATCAAGTCGTAAGGCAACGTTCCGGTATACAGGTCGACTACGGTAGCCTTCGGATTCTCCATTTGTTTATTGAAATCTTTTTTAATAAATCCTTTCCTGAGGTCCGCATTTATTTTGGCAAAAGTCTCTTTCCGGTGAATGGAAGGGAGACCTCCCAGGTACTGAGCGATTAATGCTTTGGTACTATCGGGATTGATATTGCCGACAAAGATGAAAGTAAAATCGCTGGCATCTTTGTAACGGTCGGTCCTCCAGTTCATGATGGTTTGATAGTTAGCCTTTTCCAGATCAGCTGTTTTAAGCCGGCTGTTTCTGGCCGGATTAACATAAAACGTTTTATTCAGGGTATCTATTAATGCTACCTGTGGATTAGCCTCCTGGCTTTCCAATTGAGATTTCATCCTGTTCAGGAATGCCTGATAAGCCTCTTCGTCCATACGGGGAGCCGTAAAATTCAGGTAAACCAACTGAAGCATGGTTTCAAAATCCTTGATGGAGGAAGATCCAGATAAACCTTCGTAAGTTAGCCCCATTGATAAGCCTGCGGATACTTGTTTTCCTGCCAGGACTTTGGATAGATCTGTTTTGCTGAAAGTACCCACTCCCCCTAATTCAGCAACTGAGTTATATAATTTAATGTTAACTACTTCCTTTTCGGGGAAAAGCGATGATCCGCCGGGACTGGTAGCTGTCATCAAAATCTCGTTATCTTTGAAATTGGTAGGTTTGATTACCACTTTTACTCCGTTCGACAACGTAAAATTAGTGGTCCCGAAAACAGGATCCTTGCTTTCACTTTTGATATTTCCACCTTTGGGAAGTTCTTTCAGCAGCGGTTCGTTACTGACTTTATCCTGATAAGCCTGGATATTTTCACTTTTAGCTTCCTTGAACCAGGTCAGCAACTGATCCTTCGTCGGAACTTCCAATCCTTCTTTCAAGGGCATCTGTAACTTAATAACGACATTTTTATCTCCAAGAATCTCCTGGATGTTTTTGTTAATAGCATCTGCATTCAGGTTGGGAACGATTGAGTTGAGAATGTTATATTCGACCTCAATTCCGGGAATGTATCCTCCATCCAGGAAATGTTCGGCATATTCCCTGGCATAGCGGACATTGGGGGTTTTGTCTTTTTCTTTGAAAGCGTTTTCATATATGGTTAGCATCTTGGCTTTGGCCCTTTCACATTCCGAAGGGGTGAAGCCAAAACGGTTTACCCTTTCAATTTCCCGTGTAATGGATTTCAAAGCATCTTCAACCTTATTTTCTTTGGCAATTGCAATGATGCTCCAGCTTTCTTCCGTATTGGTGTTCGCAAAAGTGGAGTTATACGATCCAGCGTTGGAGAAAGGAGCATCCGCTTTTTCCCGGATTTCACCCAACCGGTCGTTAATCATTTGTGCCGAAACAGCATACAAGAAATTAATGGCCAGTCCTTTTAGAGTTGCCCTTTCTTCCATAGGAAGACGTTTGTGTTTGAAATCAATGGCTACCTGGGTGGAAACAGCTTCTTTATCGGTAGCGATACTTACCAGGGGAGTGTCGTTGTCTTCGACTGCATAATAGGGTCTTTCTGTTGGGTTGACAGGAGCAGGTATGTCTGCAAAAATGGATTTAATTTTGGCTTCCACTTTATCCACATCGATGTCTCCGATAATAATGATGGCTTGTAAATCAGGACGGTACCATTTGTGGTAAAAATCCCTCAGTGTCTGAGGTTTGAAGTTCATGATAATATCAGCGGTTCCGATAATATTCCGTTTAGAATACTTATTACCCGGAAGAATCTGCGGAAGCATTTGTTCCTGTAAGCGGAAACCGGCACCTCCGTAACTACGCATTTCTTCCCTGATTACGCCACGCTCTTTGTTGATTTCGGTTTCGTCCAGAGTCAATGCTCCCGACCAGTCGTGCAGGATAAGAATACAGGAATCGACAACCCCTTCGCGGATGACCGGAACGTCTGAAATATTGTAGACCGTTTGATTAATTCCGGTGCCGGCATTCAGGTTCAGTCCGAATTTGACACCAATGCTTTCCAGGTAATCGATCATTGCATTCCCGGGAAAGTGTTTACTTCCGTTAAAGGCCATGTGCTCAAGAAAATGAGCCAGCCCGTTTTGCTCGTCTTCTTCCAGAATAGCTCCTGCTTTTTGAGCAATGAAAAATTCAGCTCTATCTTTTGGTAATTCATTATGACGGATGTAATAAGTCAATCCGTTGTTTAATTTTCCGAGTCTGACATTCGGATCGGTGGGTAACGGATTCTGTTGGCGTTGAGCCGAAAGATACAATAAGCTGGTAAATATGAATAGCAGCGATAATACAATTTTTTTCATCGTGTTACTTGTTTGAAATTAAGGGATATTGAAGCAAAGTCACCGGACCGTTTTGTCCTGTCGTGACTTTGCATTCAGAATCTAACTAAAAACGAATATTAATAAACTTCACTGAAAATGATTGCCTGACGGAAATCACAGGATTCGATGGCTTTCAGGAAACATTTTTGTTCGTAAGCCTCTTTACCCATGAATTCTTTCATAATACTGGTTTTAGCTCCACCCAGGGATTCTTCCATCAGTTGAGTGAAGAAATCTTTTTTTGCCGGATAATCGGATAATGAATAATCTTCGATTCCAGCAGCTTCGGCAGCCAATTTAACGGCATCAGCCATTCCTCCGAGCTGGTCGACCAGACCCAGTTTTATGGCCTGGTTACCGGTCCATACACGTCCCTGTCCGATGGAGTCGATTTCCTCTTTTGTTTTGGAGCGTCCTTCTGAACAACGGCTTATAAATAAGTCGTAACCTCTTTCAACATATCCCTGCATCAGTGCCTGTTCTTCTGTATTCAACGGCCGGGCGGGAAGGAGGCCGATTCCGATGTATGGAATAGACAATACATCACCGCCAAACAGAGCGTGTTTATTTGTTGCGACGCCATCGTAGCTGGCGCCCATTTTCTTAGCCAGTTCTTCTCCACTCGGGTATAATCCGAAGATGCCGATTGATCCGGTAATGGTAGTTGGTTCGGCTATAATTTTGTTGGCAGCACAGGAAATGTAATAACCTCCGGATGCAGCGTAGTCACCCATGGAGACAATAATCGGTTTTACAGCTTTCAGTTCTTTTACAGCATGCCAGATCTGTTCGGATGCATAAGCGCTACCTCCACCGGAGTTAACACGGAATACTACCGCTTTTACACTTTCGTCTTCCTGTAATTTTTTTAATTCTTTTACGTATTCCTTGGCCGTAATAACATTTCCGGAATACAGGCTGGATACGGCATCGTCGACAATACTTCCTTCGGCATACAGGATGGCGATTTTATTTTTGCTGACCTTCTTGGTTGAGAACGGTACTGTTTTCATATTTCCCACGCTGGCCAGTTGAAGGTCTTTGTCTTTTTCTAGAGCTACTTGTTCTTTTAGGTAACTTTCTACTTCCGGACCGTATTTAAGTTCATCGATCAAACCATAGGAAACAACATTTTCCGGTTTGGAAAGCATCAGGAATTCGTCGGCGTAACGATTCAGGTCTTCCACAGAAACCTTGCGGCTTTCTGCGATAGCAGGAAGCAAAGTTCCCCAGATATCATTGAGGTAAGAAGTAACCTGTTCGCGGTTGGCATCGCTCATTTTGTCCTGGATATAAGGCTCTACGTATGATTTATAAGTTCCGACGCGGAATACCTGCATTTGAACACCCCATTTTTCGAATACCCCTTTGTTGTATTGCTTGGAGCTGCCTAATCCCATAAACATGAACATACCCTGCGGGTTCATGAAAATTTTATCGGATACGCTTGCTACATAATAAGCACCTTGCGACATTGTTTCCCCGTACGTTACGATGAACTTACCGCTTTCCTTGAAATCGATCAACGCTTTACGGATCGGTTCCAGGGTGGCAAATCCCGTATGAAGCATACCCGCTTTGATGTAGATACCCTTGATGTTTTCATTTTCCTTTGCCTTTTTAATACCATTCAGGATGTCATTCAACCCCAGACTTTTATTGTCCGAACCAAGTAACATATCCCAGGGATTGGAACTTTCCCGTTCGTTAATAACACCGTTCAGATCTAGGTTCATGATGGTGTTTTTCTTTAAATTATAGGTTGGCGTACTTGACAAAGATGCCGCTACACCCATAAAAATAATAAACGATAAAATCGATAAAATGACACTGGCGATGATGAACCCCAAGGTGGATGCAAACATCATTTTAAAAAAATCTTTCATGTTGTTAATTATTAAATTGATACTATTTATTTTATTCTTCTTCTCTGAATTCCAGAATATCACCGGGCTGGCAGTCCAGTACTTTGCATAATGCCTCCAATGTGCTGAAACGGATTGCTTTCGCTTTTCCCGTTTTCAGGATGGATAAATTGGCCGGTGTAATGTCTATCTTATCCGAAAGCTCATTGAGTGAAATCTTCCGCTTGGCCATCATGACGTCTACGTTTACTATAATTGGCATAATTCTTCTTTTTAATAACGTTATACAGTCAGATCTTGTTCTTCTTTGATGCTTGTGGCTATTTTTAATACTTCTGCAAACAGCAACACAACCAATCCGAACATCAGGCTTCCGTAATCATCCTGCATGGTAAATATAATCTTGTAGTCTTCCAGACTTAATAATTCCCTGGCTGTCATTGTTGAAACCGTTGCTACAAACAACGATAGACCAAACATGATCAGAAGTGCATAACCGATACGGCGGATTCTGCGGATATTTTGTTCATCGAAAATGATGTTCTTGTGTATGGAGCGAATAATTTTATATGCCTGTATAGGTATGAAAATGAGAAAAAACAATAAAGCCAGGCTTACAAAAAATTCGATTACTTTGACGATAATCAGCCCGAGGCTTAATTGGGGGGCATCCTCTATTTTTACCTTGATAGTGTTTGTTTCCATAAAAACCCGGAGTCCTGTTTTCATGTTGATTACAGGGGTTGGAAAGGAATAAATTCCCTCGTGAGGTTGTACATAACAATGTATTATTTCCGAAGACCCTCTTTCTTTGTCTTTATTTTTATGATCTTCTTTGGCGTCATTCCAGCCGTCTTCGATTCCGGCAATGAATGCAGGCATAAAGGTGGATACCACCGTGTCAAAAACCAATATTCCATAAGCAATGGAAAACAAAATCGTCAGAATTTTTAGTCTCGTATTCATTATATTATATAACAGTTAATATTGTATTTCAATGGATATTTATTGTTTTTCGATATGCAAAGATAAATACAATATTTTGAATAAAACAAATTATTTATCGAAAATCAATAAAAAAATATTGTAATTAAGAAAAAACGATAAAAGAGGATCGCCGAATTTGTACTGAATACAACAAAATCGTATATTTGTAACACAAAGTATAAAAAATAGGCCAAAATGGAATCCATGTCGCTTTTTCAGATGATCGGTTATATTATTTATGTACTGTTAATCATCAGTACGGTTTTGGTCGTCATCTCTGAGAACAGGAATCCGATCCGGACATTATCCTGGATATTGGTACTCATGTTGCTGCCGGGTGTAGGGTTGGTGCTTTTTTATTTTTTCGGTCAGGATACCCGGCGTATGAAGCATATATCAATCAAGTATTACAAGCGGATAAAGGATGTAAATCCGGGAAATAAAGAGGTTGTTGAATCGGAAAAAATCCTACCCGAGTTTTCTACGTTGATTACGTTGCTGGAACATACGAATTATTCTCCTGTATTGTATGGGAGCGAGGTGGAAGTAATTACTACCGGGGAAAGAAAATTTAGTTCCTTGCTGGAAGATATGGAAAACGCCCGCCATCACATACATATCGAGTATTTCATTTTTAATAATGATGAAACCGGTCGGAAAGTTAAATCCATGTTGATGAAAAAAGCATCGGAAGGAGTGGAGGTTCGTTTTTTGTATGATAATGTGGCGAACTGGGCTGTTCCGAAAAAGTTTTATAATGAAATGAAAGATGCCGGAGTGGAAGTCGCTTCTTTTATGAAGGTTTCATTGCCGGCCTTAAGAAGTAAAGTCAATTACAGAAATCATCGGAAAATTGTGGTTATCGACGGACAAATCGGTTATGTGGGAGGTATGAATGTGGGAGATGAATATGCGTTGGATCCATCTTGGCGGGATACACATTTACGGATGGTCGGAAAGGGAACTCATGGGTTGCAGTCGAATTTTCTGATCGATTGGTATTCCTCCGGAGAAAAAAGGATTGAAGATAAAATTTACTTTCCTCCGTGTGAGACGATGACAGAGAATCAGATGCAGATTGTTACCGGCGGGCCGATCAGTTCTTTCCGGAATCTCTTACAGGCAACCATCAGTATTATTATACAGGCAAGAACGTACATTTATATTCAAACCCCTTATTTTCTGCCGACGGAATCCTTGTTTCAGGCATTGCAGACAGCAGCTTTAAGCGGAGTTGATGTGCGTTTGATGGTTTCCAAAAAATCAGATTCGGTGTATGTTGATCCGGCGGCCCGTTCGTATTATGAAGATTTACTGAGTTGTGGGCTACGTATTTATGAGTTGCAGGATCAGTTTGTTCATGCCAAAACAATGGTGGCTGACGATAAAATATCGGTGATCGGGTCGGCTAATATGGATTTCCGGAGTTTTGAATCCAATTTTGAAATCAATTGCTATTTGTATGATCCGGCATTGGCCCGACGAAATAAAGAAATCTTTTTTGAAGACCTGGCCGGGTGTAGGGAAGTGTTACTCAAAGAATGGCGCAATCGTTCTTCGTGGAAGCGATTGTTGGAATCGGTTATGCGGTTGATAGCCCCCCTTATGTAGGGAAAAACGGAATTTCAGGTGTGCTTTGAAAAATAATTCCAAAAAATATTTGATTGATTCAGTGCAGATTGTGGTTATTATTATAAAAAAAGGGCAAAAAATATTTGTGTTGTATTATTAAAAGGATTACCTTTGCATCCGCTTTCCAGAAATACGTAGTGTTCAGAGGGACACGAA